>CAYTBT010000020.1:0-53053 GCA_964436125.1 uncultured Saprospiraceae bacterium
GACATTTCCACTTTTCTTATAAATATTCTGACTATTTTTTAGTAGACCTTAATTATTATGAACTTTTATTTAATAAAGCACCTGTGCGGTAAATATAAATTGTTCCTTACGGTCACATTATTGCTCCTGCAGGTTTTTACCTTTCTGCTGGAAGAGTCCTCCTACTAGTGACGCCTGGTCGCTATAGGCATGAGCATGCCTTATGTAGATTGCAGAAAGCTGACCGACACCTTAATCATAATGCATTAACTATACATTTCTGCAAATAGCTACCTTAAGAATAGTACAACATCGTTATTCTTTCTTGAAGCGAATGCGCCCCAAGACCTTGTACATATTGTGTTGTTATTATGCCTTACAAGACATGACGCCCTTTGTTTATTAATCTACATCCGAATACAAAATTAATCCGTACCTTAATGGAATATTTCTTTACCGAAGTATATCAAAGGTAAAAGGAGATTCGTTTTTATGGAACATCTATCAGCTCATTAAAAATATGTCCTATGGTTTTAAACGATTGCGTCGTCGCCGGTCTTGAACCCTATAATCCCACAACATCCAATCCCTGGGATTTGAAGAAATTGCAACATCTCTTCCTCCGGACAGGATACGGGATTCATCCTGAAGATGCCGATACGTATCTGCAGAAATCTCCGAGTGAAGTGGTTGATGAATTGATAGATAATGCAATAAATCTTCCTTTACCGGACAGACCTTACTGGTATAACTGGACAAAATCGGATTATGATGATAATCAACAAGCGATTGATCAGATTCTCGGCTGGGAAACTCAATGGCTTGCGAGCATGTGGGATTATGGATTGCGAGATAAAATGGCATTATTCTGGTCCAATCATTTTGTCACAGAGCTTGAGACTTACCTTTGTCCATCTTACATGTACGCCTATCACAAGCTATTGCAGACTTATGCACTCGGCAATTTTAAGGATTTTACCATTGAAATGGGGAAAACACCGGCAATGCTCGTTTATCTCAATGGAGTTCAGAACACGAGATTCGAGCCCAATGAAAATTATGCGCGCGAACTCATGGAACTCTTTACCCTCGGACTCGATAATGGATACACACAATACGACATCACGCAAGTAGCGCGAGCACTTACAGGCTGGAATGGATTTTCAGAAGCTTGTGCTCCCATCACCTATGTTCCGGCATTACATGATGATGGTGAGAAAACGATATTCGGCTATACGGATAATTACGATTATACGAGCTTTCACGAGCTACTATTTGATGTCAGAAAAGAAGAAATTGCTGAGTTTATCGCCGGAAAACTCTATACCTTTTTCATCGGCAGAGAAGCACAAGAAGATATCATCGAGGGATTGAAAACTACGTTTCTGCAGAATAATTTTGAAATCGCTCCCGTGCTACGACAGTTATTAAAATCGGAGTTTTTCTTTGATACGCAGCAATTCGGGACGATTATTTCCTCGCCCAATGACCTCTTGTTGAGCCTGAGCAAACGATTAGAAGTACGCCCGACAGAAGAACAATTTCTGCTTTTGCTTCAAGCTTGTACACAGCTCAACCAGCAGATGTTAAACCCACCCAATGTCTCCGGATGGCCCGGTGACAGGAGCTGGGTGAACACGACATTGATTTCTGCGAGATGGTCAATCATGACGGTTTATTTTTACTCGATATATAAAGAACAGACGGAGAGGCTCACGGCATTTGCGAAAGCTGCGGCAACATCCTATGATGATGTAAAAATCGTCTGCCGGGATATCATAGACGCATTGATGCCCTGGAGACTACCACTTGAAGAAGATTACACCGCCGCCGTCGAAGTATTTAAGTATGAGATACCGCAGAACTACTTTGACAGAGGATTGTGGAACACCGACTGGGACACCTTGCCACAACAGACTGCTTTATTGATTTATCACCTTATTCAGCTACCTGAATACCAATTAATGTAAAATTATGACTCGACGATCACAATCCGGTTTCAGCAAGAAAAATGAGAAAGCTCATGCTCAAGATCACCTTCAGTGGAGCAGAAGAGATTTCATGAAGACCGCAGGTCTTACGACATCGATGGGGATGATTCTGGGATCGATGCCCTTAAAAGCATTTACCTCTATGGCTGCAAATTTTGCCGGAGATACAGACAATATCCTCGTGATGATAAGGCTGGTCGGAGGAAATGATGCCTTAAATACCATAGTGCCCATCTACGATTACGGAACCTATTCAAGTTTACGGCCCACAATCGGACATAAACAATCTGAACTCATCAATCTGACAGATGAATTTGCCGTGCCGAAGGTCGCCTCAGATTTTAAAACCCTATGGGATCGAGATATACTCAGAGTCATCAACGGCATAGGCTATCCCGACCAGAATCTATCGCATTTCCGCTCCACCGATATCTGGGCAACGGCTGAACCTGATACAGAAATCAATGAAGGATGGCTGACTAGGTTGATTACGCTCGACGAACCCGATATTCTCGTGGATCCGCCGGAGCATCCATCTGCAATTCAGATAGGAAGTTCCGGAAACCTGACTTTCAACACGGAGAATAACAATAATTTATCTGTCAATGTGAGCAATATTGATCAGCTGTTTCAGGTGGCGGAAGATGGGACATTTTACAGCACCGATCAGCTCTCCGATTGTCTTCATGGACAGCAGGTGGAGTACCTGAGAAATGTCGCCAATCACACTTTCCGCTATGCCGACGTCATCAAGCAGGCTTATGAAGCATCTACGACTTCTGTTTCCTATACAAGGACGCAGCTTGCCGATCAACTCGCACTCATTGCCCGTCTGATCAAGGGCGGTCTGAGGAGCTCTTTTTATCTGATAACGCTCAATGGATTTGACACGCACGCCGATCAGATTTCTCGGCAGAGTGGCTTGCTTCACGCTCTCAGTACGGGTATGAAAGAGTTTTATGAGGACTTAGCTTCCGCAAATGTCGATAAACGTGTGCTTTCAATGACTTCGTCGGAATTTGGGCGCCGGCCACAACAGAATTCCTCCGGTGGAACCGACCACGGTGCCGCTTCCAAGCTCTTCCTCTTCGGACCAGCTGTCAATGGTAGTGGATTTGTCGGCGATCATCCCGATCTCAGTGACCTGGATGGCGTAGGAAACTTAAAATATTCCGTGGACTTCCGCTCAGTATATAGTTTTATTCTCGTAAACTGGTTGTGTTTCCCTGAATCGGCTGTGCCTGAGGTACTCTTTCAGGCATTCGACCCTGTGGATCTCGGTTTTACATGCAGTACAACGCGGACAATTTCCGCAGGAGATAACATGGAAAACTTTTATGTGAGCAGACAATCAGCACGTTCTTGTCTCATACACTTGACGATGAAAACCACATCGCGGTGTAGTATTGTCGTTTACGACAGTCTAGGCAGACAGATATCAATACTGCATCAGGGCTTATTGCTGAAAGGACCACATGAATATGTCTTTAATGGGAATACTGGAAACCTTTCTCCCGGACTCTACTTTGTCGTGATGAAGAATCGAGGAAAGATAAGTACGCGGAAGTTTACGATTTTTTAGGTAATCGGGCTTGATTGTTTGCTAGTGAGAGATCAATGACCTGAGCCGGCTATCCCTCGTGTCGTAAGTAGTGCGCTGACTGGTATAATGCGCCCTTCGATAAACTCAGAATAATACTTGTCATAAGTAGTTGAAGGGAACGTGTCTCTAGCTTGTAAGTCCTGGCAAGTAATAAGCAATACATCACTCGGATATCAAGGTGGAATAGGGGAATGAGCTAGTGAAATCCTGAAATCTTTCTCAACCGGAGAAAGAAACAGGAGAGAACTCAATACCTCAGATATCAATCTTTACAATATCGATAAATTTATCTATACGACGTGCAATATCGTGCTGTGTAACATTTTTTATTCTATCCAGAGAAAAGTCTTCGACACAGAATGATGCCAATGCCGAGGCATATATTATGGATCTTTTCATATTCTCAAAGCTGAAATCATTGCTTTCAGCCAGATAGCCGACCATTCCTCCGGCAAATGTATCTCCGGCACCCGTCGGATCTTTTACGGTAGTTAGTGGCAATGCCGGTGCAAAGAATACTTTTCCGGTCTGATTGAAGAGTAGGGCGCCGTGTTCACCTTTTTTAATGATGAGATACTCAGGCCCCATAGTGAGGATATGTTCCGCTGCCTTGGCAAGCGAATGCTCACCGGATAGCTGTCTTGCTTCCTCGTCATTTATGGTGAGTATCTGACATCGATCGATAACATCCAGAAGTGAATCCCATGCTGTGTCCATCCAGAAGTTCATCGTGTCAAGGACAACGACGCGTGGCGATTCTACTTGCTCCAGTACGCTTAATTGAATGTCCGGTGTCAGATTGCCGAGCATTACAAAGTCACATGCTTTATATGAATCGGGCAGTACCGGATCAAAGTCATCGAGGACATTGAGGTCGGTTTTATGCGTGTCTCTGGTCTCAAAATTGGTGGAATATTCTCCTGCCCAGTAAAAAGTAAGACCATCCTCAACTATTTCCAGCCCTTCGGTATCTATTCCGCGTCCTTCCATCGCCTTTATCTCGGATTGTGGAAAATCTCTACCTACAATCGAACATAATTTTATGTCACGCGTGAAGAATGAAGCTGCCCATGAAATATATGTTGCAGCACCACCGATTACTTTTTCCGCCCTGCCTTGTTGCGTCTTTATATCATCAAATGCTACCGTCCCTAATACTAATAAACTCATATTCTTTTCTTTGTCTGCTTTATTCTTGCAAAAGTATGAAAAGTACGGCATATCACGGTTATGATTTCCATCAAAGAAAATGATAAAATATTTTTTTAAAATTCTTGCATATAAATCAACGAGTTTTATATCTTTGTGTCTCATTAAAAAAATGCCTCAGTAGCTCAGCTGGTTAGAGCGGTGGACTGTTAATCCATAGGTCGTAGGTTCGAGTCCTACCTGAGGCGCTTTTCTCCTCCATCATTTTACACATTCGACATAAAATTTAAGCTTGTTTTTCTGGATATTTATGAGATGAAGATTGGTCTTATAAGTCCCGGGAACTTATTTTCACTATTTGTTTTTATACAATTGAAAGAACGAAAAAGACATTTGCGGAAGCAGTAAAAGGGAATTCATGACCAATACGGAAAATACACATACTAGCGAGTCGGAGGGAAAACAGAAGGAGCGCAGGAAACACGCGGACTCGATTATTAAGAATCATACTATCTGGTCGATGGGTGCCGGCTTCATTCCAGTTCCTATCGCTGATTTATTTGCGGTATCGGCAGTTCAACTCGATATGATACGGCAACTAGCACATATTTATGAACTCGATTTCAAGGAGACCGAAGGGAAGGCCTTGATTACTTCACTGACCGGTTCAGGAATTGCTAGACTGGGCGCACGTGCGGTTAAATTTATTCCCGGTATCGGCTCTGCGATAGGTGGTGTGACAATGGCGGTCTTGTCAGGAGCAAGTTCCTATGCACTGGGACAAGTATTCCGCAAGCACTTTGAAACCGGTGGGACTTTTCTGGACTTTGAGCCGGAGCGGGTGAAGGAGTTTTATAAGATGCAATTTGAAAAGGGTAAAAAGGTTGCGCGTGATCTCAAGCAGAAGCAAGAAGAGGAAAAGGAACAGAAAGTAGAGCACAGGGAGAAGGAAAAGGGCTACTTTGAGCGATTACAGGAACTTGCAGCGATGAAAAATGACGGTCTCATCAATGAAGAGGAATATGAGCGGATGAAACAGAAACTCTTCGATGAAATGAGTTGAGTTGAATTTCAGAGCCTCTCAGCGGTGATTTTATATGATTTCCTTACAATCTGCCGGAATTATATCACAATCTATCCTTATCTTCGTTGTATGTAGGTCAGATATATATTGATCCTGTCTTCGTAAATCCCTATGTATGGATAGAATATTTTACAAGCCTTTATTTTATGCAATAGCCTTAATTTTATGTGTGCTGGCAAGTCCGGATGTAGAGCTCAATGCACAGTCAGGAGGGAAACACATTTATGGTTTTCTCTCCCAAGCTGCCTCAGCACGTCAAGCTGCTCTAGGTCAGTCCACGATTGCCTATGATTTTTCTTCTTCTTCGGTGATGTTCAGCAATCCCGCACTCCTTTCTCATAAACATACTTACTCGGCATCGGTACAGCATCAATTTCAACTTGCCGGGATCAGTAATGGCAGTGTAAGTTATACGCAATCGCTGATTGATACGAGCTGGGCATTCGGAGTGGGCGTTCAATACACGGATTATGGGACATTTCAGAAATATGATGAATATGAGATAAATAGAGGTGATTTTACGGCATTGGATGCGGCTGTCCAGCTCACGGCGGCCAAGCAACTCGGTCCTCATCTTCATATAGGGACTTCCGTCAAATTTATTAGCTCTTCTTATGCGATGTACAACAGTGTAGGTCTCGGTATTGATATCGGTGCATTTTATTTTATACCGGAGAAGCACATAGGACTTGCTTTTACGATGAGAAACCTCGCATTCCAATTTACGCGATACGACCTTGTAGGAGAGTATGGTGTTCCGCTTGATTTTCAACTAGGCTTCAGTAAAAGGCTGGAACATCTTCCCTTGCGCTTCCAGATTACCTATCATCACTTAAACAAATGGAAGTTACTGCCGGAAGAGGACAAGTCTCTACCCGGTTCAAGCATTTTTAAGCAAGAAAAATCTCGACTTGACATCTTTGCCAATGACCTTATGTCGCATTTAATTGTATCGGCTGAGCTGGGAATAGGGAAGAAGCAACCTGTTTTTCTCCGCCTTTCTTACGATCATTTTCACGGACAAGTCCTCAGCGTGGATTATTATAGGGCATTTGCAGGCGTGGGGCTCGGGCTAGGCATTAATATTAAAGGCTTAAGACTGGATTATAGTTATACGATTACTCATCTTGCCGGTGGGCGACATGCCATAGGCCTTGCATACCAATTTGGGAAATATGCGATGAAAACAGAATTAAGGGAATAAAGACCTTTGTAAAGACTAGAATTTAGCCGACTTGGTCTCCGGAGAGGAGAGATTTAGCTCGCCTTTACTCAGCTAGTTTGTTTTTTCTCCCATGTCTTAAGAAGTTCCGCAGCATATTCTGCAATGGCCTTTTCATCTTCCTCCTCCGGATTCAACTCAATTTTAAGCCCTTCGGCACCTTTGACGGCTTGCGTATTCTCAAATTGTTCCTCGAATGTGTCCACAGCCCGACAGTAATAGCCGTAGAATTCTTCTCCGGATCCGAGCACCCCATAAACTTTGTCGCTTAAATCCATTTCTCCCAATTCCTCATAGAAATCATACATTTCTTCCGGAATATCACCAAATCGCCCATAGGTATATGCTGCGACGATACAGATATCGCAAAAGTAAAATTCTTCAGTATCTACTTGCCTTACATCGACAACACGTGTTTCAACCTGTAATTTCTCCAGTTCCTTTCCGAGTATATGGGCAATTTTCTCTGTATTGCCGGTCATACTCGCATAGATAATTAATGCTTTTGCCATAGTTTACACTTCGATGTGATAAAAATCAACTGGCGAGTGTCAAGAGGAAGAAACTCTCTTCAACAGCCTTTACACTATGTGCTATGCCACCTTGGAGGGCAAGAATCTGTCCATCGAGTAGCGGTGTGTTGCTATCATCGGTATGGAATTCAATAGCACCGACAAGAACTTGAACCGTAATATGCGCACGCGCGCTATGCCTCTGTAATACAGCCCCTTCATGCAGCCCGATGAGTACGACGCGCATCGTGTCAGATTTCAGCAATGTGATAGAATTAAGCTCATTTTTCTGCCAGTTTTTCTCCTGTTTAATCTGCTTGATATACTTGTGTAAATCCATCTTGACTAAGGGCGCGTTAAGCGTCCGCTTGCCATCCGGGCGGAGCGGTGTCGATTCACTAGATCTGATCGTCATGATTCCTTTTCTTTTATTCCTATCTATAAAGGTATTGAAAATATAGAAAACACATCGATGCTATTATGTTTATGCGTAGATTTTTGTATATTTCACACTATTCAATGCATAATTCATCGAGTAAAATAAGCGTTGTAACTCATTTGATAAGATTTTAATATGAAATATACCTATTTAAATCGACTTGCAATCATTGGTATTTTTACATTCGCTTACGCAAATGTCCTTCTGCCTCAACTACCTTCTGAAGCGGACCTTAACAGAGCGGAATCGCTCGTCTGGGACAGTCTTTATCAGCATACATATCACATGAGAGTTGTACCCCGGTGGTATGAAGATGGGAGTGGATTTGCCTATCGGAGTCACACGAGAGAGGGGATGAAATACTATGCTTTTTCATACAAAGATATGGCAAGAAGCGAAGCTTTTCAGAGAAAAAAACTGAGAGACAAGCTCGAGGACATAAGTTGGGTTCCACCATGCAGACTTCCCTTGCATAACATCCGATGGCAGAATGCAGAAGTGTTTACTTTTTCTATGAATAACTATGAATACAAGGTGGACCTCAAGAATTATTCCATTTCACAGCTGAAAACCTTTGAGGAGAATATATCGATTTCTCCGGATGGTCATTATGGAGCATATATTAAAGAGAATAATTTGTATGTGAAGAATCTGCTTACCGGAGATGAAATACAACTGAGCACGGACGGTGCAAGGGATTATATATATGGTAGTGCTTATGGATGGAGCCAGGTTATGAAAGGCGAGAACGCAGAACCGGAGCCAAGGCTTAAGATTAGTTGGTCACCGGACAGCAAGAAGATCTTAACACAGATAAGCGATACGCGCGGAGCACAGAAAATGTATATGCTTGACTGGTACACGGACAGCATTTATAAACCGGTTTTGCTTTCTTACTATCGTCCTTCACCGGGTGATACTGACTTTGTGAAAATTATTCCGGTTGTCTATGATCTTGAGACGCGAGAGAAGTCAGTTATTGACCTTGAGCCGACGCCCTTCATTGTGGACCTTGGCTGGGACTTGCATTGGTCTGAAGATAGTCGATATATTTATGGAACATATTTTCATAGGAGTTTTAAAAAATGTGATATAATCGAGGCGGATTCGAGCACGGGAAATGTAAAAATTTTGTATACGGATAGTACGAGGACGAGCTTGGATTATCACAGCCTTTTTACCTTTGTTGAAGACATACAGATTGCTTTTTTTACATCGGAGAAATCCGGATGGAAGCAATTATATCGGCTCGACTGGGAAACAGGAAATGTAGCACCGGTGACAGATGGAAGATATGTGGTCAAGGATATAAAAGCCGTTGATCCGGCGACTAAAACCCTGTATTTCACCGCGACGGGAAGAGAAGAAGGCATAAATCCCTATTATGAAATGTTGTACAAGATAAAATTTGACGGAAGTCGATTGCAATTATTGACACCGGAACCGGTAAATCATAAGGTGTATGTATCACCGGATTATTTGTATTTTGTCGATAATATGTCAACGAGTAACAGACCGACGGTTTCCGTGTTGCGCAATGCGGAAAATGGAGCCGTCCTGGGAGAGATTGATAGAGCAGACATCAGCGAAGTAAAGGAAATGGGATGGCGACCGCCACAAATATTTACGGCTATAGCGCATGATGGAAAGACAAGGATTTACGGTGCCTTATGGAAGCCATCTGATTTTGATCCTTCACAGAAATATCCTTTAATAGACTATAGCTATACTGGCCCGCACACACAAGTGTTTCCTCGCTCCTTCAGTGATGGATTATATGGTTTCTATAATTCAGCACAAGCGCTTGCAGAACTGGGATTTATCGTTATGCAAGTGGATGGAATGGGCTCCAATGGCCGTTCCAAGGCATTCCGTAATATTTCTTATGGGAATCTCGGGCAGAATTTAAAGGATCACGTGCTTGCTATCCGGCAACTCGGCAAGAAATACAGCTGGATTGACACGACCAGGGTAGGAATATATGGACATTCATTCGGTGGATATGATGCAGCACATGCTCTTATGGTATTTAATGATTGTTATAGTGTTGCAGTATCGGAATCAGCAGACCACGACTGGCGGATGGAGAAGGCATGGTATCCGGAGCTTTATGCCGGTTATCCCATAAGTGAAGTATATGAAAATCAATCCAATATTACGCTCGCACCACTTATGGAAGGGGATTTACTCCTTATTCACGGTGGAATAGATGAAAATGTCAATCCATCGGCAACGATGAAACTCTGTGAAGCCTTGATCAAAGCCGATAAATATTTTGACTTGCTGATTGTCCCTAGTGCGCGGCATCATTTTCCTCATAAATATGTTTCTTATGTGCAGAAAAAGCGTTGGAAATTTTTTATACGATATCTTTTAAGGCGAGATGAACATAAGGAATGAAAGGAGTATTGGTAGAGTGATTTAAGGAGGGAATTACATTATTTCGACAAAAAATATATGGTGTAAGCTGATAAAAAGCTTTGGCTGTTTATCTTTGAGCAAAAATTTATGGACATGATGTTTTGGGTGTGGTCTTCATTTATTTTATTGGTAATTGTATGCCTCGTTCTCGATCTCGGGGTGTTTAACAAGGAAGACCATGTAATAGGAACAAAGGAAGCAGCCAAATGGACGAGTGTGTGGGTCGGCCTAGCCTTACTTTTTTCCGGTGTGATATGGTGGTTGTTTTCTTCGCATCATACCGCCAATCCCACAAATCTAAGTCCTAGCGATGCAGTTTTAAACTACATAACGGGATATCTCGTCGAGTTGTCCTTGAGTATCGATAATGTCTTTGTTATCGCGGTGATTTTCAGTTCGTTCAAGATTCCGAAGAAATTTCAGCACCGAGTTCTTTTCTGGGGGATTCTCGGAGCGGTAGTATTCCGCGCTCTGATGATAGTTTTCGGAGTGGCCTTGATCAATCGATTTGACTGGATGATCTATGTGTTCGGTATTTTCTTACTCTATACTGCGTATACGATGTTGAAGGACGATGAGGAGATGGATCCCAAGGAGACCTGGATGTATAAACAGGTTTCACGGATTTTTCCATTGACCAAGGAGATTCACGGGCATGACTTTTTTACGCATATTGATGGAAAGAGGTATGTCACACCATTATTTATGGCGCTTATCATTATTGAATTGACAGACGTAATGTTTGCTCTGGATAGTATTCCTGCAATCCTTGCTATCACACAAGATCAATTCATTGTCTTCAGCTCCAATATCCTTGCGATTCTCGGTCTTCGGTCGATGTTTTTCCTTATTGTGGGAATGCTGGATAAATTTGACCTTATTAACTACAGTCTTGCAATCATACTGGCATTTGTCGGCTTGAAAATGCTCTTTGTCGAGGTGATTCATATTCCATCATGGATTTCTCTTATAGTGATTGCAGCTGCGCTTATCGGTGGCGTACTTGCCTCAATATATCTCACGCCCGGTAAAGAGGAGAAGTAGCAATGTGTGAGGCTGGTGAGGCTTCAACTGCGCAAGTGTAACTCTTGTAAATTTTAGCTTGAGGCGACTTACTGGTCGCAGTAAAAATCATAAGTCTGTGAGTAGTGAAAAAATCAGCTTTACGCCTAAGGGATTCCACATTCAATTTTAAGGATTCCAAATAGGAAGAATGAGAACGAACTACTATCTATCAAGAAATCAGCCTCTGCTTTAACCTTTGCCTCAAGGGCTTTTCATAAATAGGTAAAGTATAAAGCTGAAATAGGATTTCAACTCTTTCAATCTCTGAAATGATCGGCATTACTGAAAATTCGGTTCCAGCGTATGCCATTTTTACTGGAGAAAAAGATAAATAGCGGTTTCCCTACGATATGTGTCTCGGGCACAAATCCCCAGAATCTTGAATCTTCTGAACTATGGCGATTATCTCCCATCATCCAATAGTAATCGTACTTAAAGGTATAAGTGTCAGCCGGCTTCCCATCGATGTATATTTGATTATTTTTAACAGCGATATCATGGTGTTCATAGACATTGATAATACGCTTGAACATCGCAATATTTTTCATAGATATCGGGATTGTTACGCCCGCTTTGGGAATCCATATCGGCCCATAATTGTCTATTGTCCAGCCGGGATAATGCTTGGGATCATGTGGGAATAGTCGATTTCCACGTGCCGGCTCATACTCGTGAATAATAGGCTCGATCCGGGCATTGGGGGCGATGGATTTTATATAATCGATCTGACTTTGCTCGAGATTGACGACCATCTGTCCGCCGTTTTCCAGCTTGAGATCCTGGTCCGTGATTCCTTTTTCCCTGAAATTTCTCGTACTTATAGGGATATTGCCATTATCAATCCTGTAAAGAAATTCAATGTGTTCAGGATTTTCCACTGCTTTTCCATTAATATAAACTTGTCTGTCAATAATCTGTAGGGTATCTCCGGGTGTTGCAATACAGCGCTTGATATAAAAATCTGTTTTATCCATCGGGCGCGTGATTAAATCATCTTCATCGAAACTCGCCTCCATGTGATTTCTTGTTACCTGCCCCACGGCAAATGATCGTTGTGGAGTGAGATATACGCTATCACCGATCGGCCAGTTAAAGACGACAGGATCATTCCTTTTTATCGGTGTTAAAGCCGGTAAACGGAAATAGGGGAGTTGTGGTGACTCGAGGTAGGATTCTCCACCCAATACCGGTATGCGGTTATGCAATAATGGTATCTGCAAGACAGTCATCGGTGTACGTAGTCCATAATGTACCTTACTTACAAAGAGATAGTCTCCCACGAGTAAAGAACCTTCCATGGAGGAGGTCGGTATAGTATAGGCTTCTATGAGGAACATCCTTATAAAAGCTGCCGCAAATACCGCAAAGACTATCGACTCCACCCATTCTCGTGGTTGAGATTTCTTGTAGGGATTATTGGCTTGGAGTTTCTTGAATTTATACTTGTCTCCACTCTTCTCTGCGGCGATTAATTCCTCGCGATATTTTTTCTCTGCAATGCGTGTCGGTCCGAGATACTTCTCGTCATTTGCGAAAGCTAAATAAAAGAAATACGCAGGAGCGTACACGACGGCCATCACCGAGTCCTTGAAGCGATATTTGCCGAAGCTCCGTACCATATCAATGGCTAGTCCGGCATAAATAAAGATATTCACTATCGGAAAAAGGAGCCACAGGGCGTAAATGGGCTTATGCCCGACAACTCGTGCCCATTCAGCAAAGTTCCAGCCGGGCACCAATCCTTTCCAAGGTGCCACATCGGTCTTCTTGAAAAGAAAATACAAGCTAATACTTAATAAGACGTACGATATTATCAGAAAAATAAGGACTCCCATTACACAATTTTAATTTAAGAACTCGAAAATACAAAAAAATCCTCAGTACGTATTTATTGCAGTAGAATTATGGACCAATCCCGTTTAATTTTCCATAAAATTATCAAATATGTCTCCGAGAGGATCTTCTATGACAATGTCCTTCTCAGATTCTGAACGCGATAAAATATCGGTTTCGGTAAATCCAAATAAAAGGAATTCTTGCATAATTATAGCCTCTGAATTCAGGACTTCTTGTGCTAGAGCTTTTAAGCCCGGAACTTCTGAAATATGTGCTTCATAGTCTTTTTCAGAAAGATAGGGAGACAATAAAGTCTGATTCCCGTGTTCATAGAAATCTTTCATTTTCTTATACGCCGGATTTTCCTGCGTTTCCAGTTCAATAATGTCAATACGTGCTGCCAAAACGGTCTTTAATGCAAGATCAATGAGATGTTTTGCTATTGCGAGATGGCCTTTCTGCTCACCCTCGTAAATGAGCTCCATTTTGCCGGTAATTGCCGGTATGACAGACCAGATGTCACAGATACGAGCTGTTCCACGCGAGCTTTTATGCATAATCATCCGATATTCAACGGCGCTATACAACAACTCGCGCATACTTATGCTCATTCTGGCTGAGATTCCACTATCGATATCGACAAAATCACTTTTTCTTGCTTCCATAACAATTGTCTCGAGGATATCCTCCACGATCGGAGGAATTGTGATTTTCTCCAGAAGGTCTGATGATATAGTGGCTTCCGATCTTGCGATCTGCTTGCCGATTTCTATATCTTCCGGATAATGTGTAAGAATCTGTGAATCGATACGATCTTTTAATGGTGTGATTATGCTTCCACGGCTGGTGTAGTCCTCGGGATTGGCGGTGAAGAGGAATAAGATGTCGAGTGGTAAACGCATCTTAAAACCACGGATCTGTATGTCCTTTTCTTCAAGGATATTAAAGAGTGCGACTTGAATCCTAGCTTGTAAATCCGGAAGTTCATTCATTGCAAATATCGACCTGTGAGCATGCGGAATAAGTCCGTAATGAATCACGCGCTCATCGGAATAAGGCAATTTTAAGCTTGCTGCTTTAATAGGATCAACATCACCTATGAGATCAGCAATGGATACATCCGGTGTGGCAAGCTTTTCTACATATCGCTCACTGCGGTGCATCCATTTTATCTCAAGCTCATCCCCTTGTTCTGCTATAAGCCTTTTGCTGTACGATGAAATGGGCTTCAAGGGATCATCGGGGATTTCTGCTCCTGCGACAACAGGCACATATTCATCCAGAAGAACGGTTAATTGTCGTGCAAGTCGGGTTTTAGCTTGACCACGTAAACCCATGAACAGAATATTGTGCCCACTGAGAATAGCTATCTGAAGCTCCGGAATAACGGTCTCATCATAACCGTAAATTCCCTTGAATATCTTTTCACCTTTCCTTAATTTCTCTATGAGATTTTTCCGCATCTCCTCTCGGAGGCTCTGTGGTGAATAGCCGGATTCCTTTAAAGCACCGAGCGTTTTAATTTTTTTCATATAGCTATAAATTAGACTTTTTTCCTGTGTAATCTTTAATAATAAATGAGCCAAGGTCATCTAGTGATGCATAGAAGGCTTTACCGTTATTGGCTCGTGTAAAATCTTCAATAAAACGAAGTAAATACGGATCACGTGCAATCGCAAATGTCGTGATAGGAATATCAAGCTTCCTGCATTTGTATGCCATTGATAGAGTTCTCCGTATAATTTTTCTATCGAGTCCCATACTGTTTTTATACAATTTCTTCCCCTGCTTCATTGCGGAAGGTTTCCCATCGGTAATCATGAGAATTTGCTTATTTGCTGTTTTTCGCTTTCGCAAAAGTCGGATTGCAAGTTCAATACCTGCTATTGTATTGGTATGATACGGTCCTACTTGCAGGTATGGAATATCCTTAATCGCAATCTGCTGTGCATCATCACCGAAGGTGATAATGTCGAGTTTATCCTTGGGATATCGTGTCTTGATGAGCTCGGCCAATGCCATGGCTACCTTTTTGGCAGGCGTAATTCTATCCTCTCCGTAGAGAATCATTGAATGGGAAATATCAATCATAAGCACGGTGCTCAATTGTGTCTCAAAGTAGGGCTGCCTCACCTCTAGGTCTTTCTCCGAGAGGATAAAATTCTCCAATCCATGATTTATCTGTGCATTTTTCAGAGACTCTGCAAGGGCAATGTGCTCGGGCTTGTCGCCAAACTGAAATCTTCGTAAATCTTGTGTGAGCTCCGAACCTGAGCCGGTTTTACCGGTCTGATGGTTTCCGCGTTTTATATTTTTTAACTTTCCGAATACTTCGTCTAGTGCTTGTTTTCGCAATGCGTTTTCGAGTTTGGCAGAAGGAATATAAGGAATATTTTTCTTTCCACCTTCTCGGATAAATCCTTTGTCTTTGAGATCTTCGATAAAATCACCTATTCCGTAATCATCGGAAGTGAGATCGTAATGTCTGTCGAGTTCATTGAGCCACTGCAGTGCTTCTGCTACATCACCAGATGTGTGAACAAGGATATTCTTGAAGATTTCAAACAATTGTTCAAATGCCGATAATTCTTCATTCTTCCTCGGGATATATTTATGGATGTACCACGGTTGCATGACTATAAATTCTTTCTGTATAGTAATAATGAATATGAGATGGAAATGTTGTTTTGGAAGTAGGTGAATTATAGATCGTCAAGCGAATGGAAAATAATGTGAGTATTGTACTGAAATAGGAAGTAAATGGATGCATTGTATCCGCATTAATTCTGTCGATAAAAAAGGAAGATCTGCAGGAGAAAAGGGGAAGCGTTATCAACTAAATAAAATTAACCTTATCTTGCTGCTGAATCGGGTCGCATTACGACCGGTTCAGATAAGTTTAATCATGAATTGCATTGAATATGGGAAAGATTCAATTACAGGAAATAGACAGAGTACCTAGGATAAGCAAGGAAGAATTTGTTAAGAATTATTTTAAAAAACAGAAACCGCTAGTTGTTGAAAATTTAACGCATGACTGGCCGGCGTATGAGAAGTGGCATCTGGATTATATCAAATCTGTTGCCGGTGATAAAATCGTCCCTTTATATGATGATAGGCCGGTTTCTTATGAAGAAGGTTTTAATGAGGCACATGCAAAGATGAAGATGAGTGAATATATCGATTTACTAGAGTCGGGTCCTACGGACTATCGGATATTTCTCTATAATCTTTTAAAAGAAGTACCTGAACTTCAGGAGGATTTTAAATGGCCGGAAATCGGATTAAGATTGGTTAAGAAGTTGCCTATGTTGTTCTTCGGTGGAGAAAATGCCAAGGTCTTCATGCATTTTGATATCGATTACTCCAATATTCTCCACTTTAACTTCCACGGAAGGAAACAGTGCATGTTATTTGCGCCGGATCAGACACCATATATGTATAAAATTCCTCATGCACTGATATCGAGAGAGGATATAGATTTTGATAATCCGGATTATGACAAATGGCCTGCACTCCAATATTTAAATGGCTATATTACGCATCTCAATCACGGAGAAATGTTGTATATGCCCGAAGGATACTGGCATTATATGAAATATGAGAAGCCGAGCATCTCGATGAGTTTGCGTGCATTTCCATCAAAACTCTCCAATCTTGCCAAAGCTGCATATAATGTCCTCGTAATGCGTAATTATGACAATCTTATGCGTAAATTAAAGGGGCAAGCCTGGATTGATAAGAAGAATGAGCGCGCTATAGAAAACACACATCGATATCTTAAACAGGAAGTATTTTGAAATAAATTAAATGTTATGCCCCTTATAAGCAAATCAGAATTAGCTAGTGCCAGTGGCCTTGATAAGCTTGGTTTTATAGGAAAGCCAATTGCTTCAATGCTTATGAATATAGTGCAATTGAACAGGGTGAATAGCTTGTATGAAGGATTGAAGGATAAGGAAGGCGAGGCGTTTTTTGATGCTTTGTTTAGTGAATTAGGAGTAAAATACCTCGCATATTCTGAAGACCTTGCAAAAATACCAAAAGAAGGACCATTTGTTCTGGTTGCCAATCATCCGCTGGGAGCCCTTGACGGTATTATCATGATTAAGCTGATTACTTCCATACGTCCGGACTTTAAGATAATGGGGAATTTCCTCTTGAATAAAATTAAACCACTTCAGCCTTATGTCATCGGTGTGAATCCATTTGAAACGCGGAAAGAAGCATACAGTAGTGTAAACGGAATGCGACAGGCGCTGGAAATACTTGCCGATGGTGGTTGTTTCGGTGCATTTCCGGCCGGTGAAGTCTCCAATAAATCCAACCCGCAGAATACCGTCATGGATAAGCTGTGGGAGCGCCCTTTACTCAAGCTGATTCAGAAGGCGGAAGTACCTGTTATTCCTATGTATTTTCACGCACAGAATTCTAGGATGTTTTATCGGATGTCAAAGATCCATCCGGACTTACAGACGATTATGCTCCCATCTGAGATGTTGAGGAAACGCAAGAATCCCATTAATATCCGTATCGGCAGACGTATTTTTCCCAAAGTCTTGAAGGAATACGAGTCGCCGGAAGAGCTAGGTGAATTCTTGAGAAATCGCGTCTATATGATGCGGTCATATTATGAAAAACGAAAAAAAATCACTGATTACCTTAAAATCCCTAATCTTAATCTCAAGCTTCCGATGAGCAATCATGAAAATGTTGTTCCGGGAATCATACCACCTACCGATACTATAAAATTGATGGAGGAGATTGCAAGGCTGAAAGCCTCAGATAAGATGTTGTTCAATCACAAGGATTACGAGATTTATTTCTCAGAACCTGATGATATACCTTACATCATGAGAGAGATAGGGCGACAACGAGAATTGACCTTCCGACAGGTAGGCGAGGGGACCAATATGCCATTTGACCTCGATCAATACGATAAGCATTATCGACACTTATTCCTCTGGGATGCAGGAGAAAATAAGCTTGTGGGGGCATATCGCATTGGATTGGGAAGTGAAATTATGAAAGAATATGGCATAGACGGATTTTATACGAGTTCCTTATTCATATTTGACCGGAAACTCGAACCATTTTTTGCGAAAGCTATAGAAATGGGACGTGCATACATAATGAAGGAGTACCAATTAAAGGCTCTTCCATTATATCTCCTGTGGCGAGGAATAGTACATGTGTGCCTGCGATGGAATGAACATAAATATCTCATGGGCGGGGTAAGCATAAGTAATCAATTTTCTGATTTCAGCAAGGCATTAATTATTGAGTTTATGCAATCGCATTACTACGATAGAAACCTTGCCCAATACGTGCAACCGAGGAAAGCCTATAAATTGCGCCTGAAAGAAGAGGATAAGAAGATGTTCTTTGAGGGATTGGATGATGATCTAAATAAATTTGACAAATTGATTGATGATTTTGAGCCGCAATTAAGGATGCCGGTTTTAATTAAGAAATACATCAAACAGAATGCGATGGTAATTGCCTTCAATGTCGATCCGAGTTTTAACGATGCTATAGATGGCTTGATGTATATAAAAATAAGTAACCTTCCGGAGAGTACGATAGAACCTGTCCTTGCTGAACTAGCTGAAGCTTATAAAGCCGGCGCCGATGAGAATGCTACGGATGAATCGGAATAAAATCTATTGAAAATATTGTGGTTCTTGAATTGTGAGACTGTCAGAAAGGCTTGAGAATCATAAGGATAATAACTGCTAGAAAAATAACATTTTCAATCCGCTCGTACAAGAATAATTTCTTTGCTAGTGCATAATATTCTGCAGGGATTTCTTCCCCTTTATGCTCTGTGAGGAGTTTCTTAATGGGCTTGGATCGAGGGGAGAGGATAAAGGGCCCGAAACTCAATGCTATAATGAACAAAACCAGGCTTATGATATACCACGCTCGATCGAATAAATATGGCCGCATTGCTCCCATGCTTAAACCTGTTATCAGGAGTAAAGTGCCACCTATCATGACGAAATTGTGTAATCTGTTTCTTATGAGGTAAGCGTGACGTAGTTCAGTCATATTGGTCGCACGTGTCACGATATAAATCATCACAAATCCCGGCCCCATACCGAGTATTGCAGAAACTACATGGATGACGAGTAGTATGTTGTATAGTAGTAGCATATTGTCCAATTCCGCCTTGCGCTTAATGTAAGATGCTTTTTGCCTCCTTATTGTTTGTCAAGAGCCTGCAAGTTTACGGGAATTTATGCATTTGTCGTGTCAAATATGGGAGAAATCGTGTTAATGGATTGAGTTTATTGTAAGTTGTAAAGTTGCGAAAGCTGTGGAGTTGAAAGGTTGAAAGGTTGAAAGGTTGAAAGGTTGAAAGGTTGAAGAGTTGAAGATCAGTCATTGGTCCTTGCTGGGATTTGAGGTCTGTAAGAAATCCACTTTGTAGAGACGAAAGGTCGTTTACCTATTTTTACCATTGGCGAAAATGAGCTTACACATTATAAGGTCATTAAGTATCTGTAAGCTGTGTTTTGGTAGAATCCACTAGAATTATGGTCAACGACCTGTACCAATATTTTGGGATGCAGGACTTCGGCATAGCGACGTTCAGGGTTGACTTAAGTCTCAATAATCGGGAATTTTCTTGGCTGCATAAGCAGGACGAAGAGAGCAAGTACTGCGATAAGGGCCATAACGATATAGACTTGATGCGTTGCCGAATAAAATGCGTGCTGCAGGTAATTTTCTACATCGGCAGAAGTGGTTCTGGACTGCAATGTTTCGATAACATTATTGACTTTTTGCGGAAGCTTATCAGCGAGTTGATCCGGAGCTTGGGAAAGAGTGCTTCCGATTGAACTATTGAAAATGCCACCGAGAATTGCAGCGCCGATACTCTGACCGAGATACCGCGAAAACATATTGGAGCCGGTAATTACCCCGCGTTGCTCCCATGGAACGATAGATTGAATACCGACAAGCGTAGGAGTGGATAAGAGGCCAAATCCAGCGCCTATCATCACCTGATCGGCAACGAGGAGCCAGATAGGTGTGTCATAAGGGAGCATAAGAAAACCTATGCAGGCAAAAATGATAAATACGGTACCTATGATAGCTGTATTTCTGAAACCTATTTTTAGGTATAACAAGCCAGAGAGGGAAGAAGCGGTCGGCCAGCCAAGACTGGAACTTGCCAAGATAAGCCCTGCAGCAATAGCACCGAGCCCGAGGACAGATTGGGCATAAACAGGAAGATACATATTGGGACCAATCATAATGGCACCGAGTCCGATTACAGCTAAATTGGCGCCGAGTAAAATCTTGTGTCGCCATACCCATAAAGGCATAATTGCTTCCTTGCTTTTCCTTTCTACTTGGATTGTCAGATATATCAGGCCAATACTCAAGAGTATCATCCCCAAGCTCGGCAGGGACAACCATGGCCAGGACTGGCCACCTTCCATAAGAGTAAAAAGTAGAACAGATCCGGCAACAAGCATAAGAATGCCACCCTTGATGTCAATGTGGTGTTCGTGTTTCTTGATATCCTCTTTCAAATAAATAAGAAGCAGTGATATCGCCACAATACCTATCGGTAGGTTGATTAAAAATATCCATCTCCAGGATGCATATTCTGCAAATGCTCCACCCAATGTCGGTCCGACTATCGCTGCCATACCCCAGACACTCGATAGCCAGCCTTGAATGCGTGCTCGTTCTTTTATGGAATATATATCACCGGCAATTGTGCTTACCGTAGCATTTATTGACCCGGCTCCTAGGCCTTGAATGCCGCGGAAAATTATAAGAGACATCATATTCCAGGAGAATGCAGAAGCCGTTGAGCTTATCAGAAACAAGAGCATTCCGAAGATTAATACAGGCTTCCGCCCAAATATATCGGCGAGCTTCCCGTATATAGGAATGGTTACCGTCTGAGCAAGGAGATAAATTGAAAATACCCAGCTGAATAAGGTGAATCCTCCCAAATCACCGACAATCTGTGGTATGGCTGTCGCCACAATTGTAGTGTCCATCGCTGCAAGCATAATCGTGAACATAAGTGCCACGAGAATCCATTTACGTTTCATTGCTTGCTCAGAGGTGGACTTACTCGACATATATTATATTAATAGGTGATTTGATAGGTAAAATCAACAGCTTCTGAAGAAAAATGTTGTTTCTTGCCGGGATAGCAAAGTCCTTGAAATATGTCGATGACAGCATACAATTATAAGATTGGAATAGTTGATATTTATGGCAGGGCTAGTGCGTGCAGAAAGTACATTTGCGTAAGCTAATGAAATTTTACAGACTGATTTATGTGTATTGATAAAAGCTGAAGAAAAGATTTAATGCGTGAATTGCGAGGAAGTTGAGGAGCCAGCGGAAGGAAAATTGTAGGTAAAAAAAGAAAAATCGGAATAAAAATAACCTGAATAGGCAGAATCGTGTTATGCTATATTAATGGAATATTTCCAGCGGACGAAAACCAGTTTATAATCACGAACACAGTTAAAGGATAAAGATAGTGACGAAGACATTTGACAATATTCAGATTGAGGGCGCCAGAGAGCATAATCTCAAGAACATTTCCGTGGATCTGCCGAGGAATAAGCTTACAGTAGTGACGGGAATCAGTGGGAGCGGAAAATCTTCACTTGCATTTGATACCATTTATGCTGAAGGGCAGCGGAGATATATGGAAACATTTTCAGCCTATGCAAGGCAATTTATCGGAGATATGGAGCGTCCGGATGTGGAGGATATTCAGGGCTTGAGTCCGGTAATTTCAATTGAGCAGAAGACGACGGGGTGGAATCCACGTTCTACGGTCGGAACGACGACGGAGATTTATGATTTCCTCCGCTTGTTATATGCAAGAATCGGAGATGCTTTTTCCTATGCGACGGGAAAACGGATGATTCAGTTCTCCGAGAAAGAACTAGTAGATAAGGTGTATGAAACATACCAAGGGCATAAAATTACCATTCTAGCCAATCTCGTACGCGGTCGGAAAGGTCATTATCGAGAGTTATTTGATCAAATGCGGAAACAAGGCTATCGCAAGGTGCGCGTCGATGGTGAAATAGTTGAACTCGAGCCCAATTATAAGGTAGATCGCTACAAGATTCACGACATTGACCTTGTTATTGACAGGATTAAGTTGAATGAGAAGAAAATGAAGCGACTGAAGCAATCTATACAGCTTGCTTTAAGGCATGGTGATGATTTGATTTCAATATACGATCACGATACAGGAGATGACCACTTGTATTCTACACAACTTATTGACCCGGAAACAGGGATCTCTTATGAAGCACCTTCACCCAATTCCTTTTCATTTAATTCACCTTATGGCTCATGTCCGGAATGCAAGGGATTGGGCGTGATTAATGAAGTGGATCTCGACAAGGTTATTCCCGATATGAAAAAATCAATTAACGAAGAGGGGATTGCACCGTTCGGGAAGGTGCGGAAGAATTCCGTGTTCAGACAATTACGCAGAATTGCCAAGCAATATAAATTTACTTTCTCTACACCTATTGAGGACTTGCCTAAGAAGGCACTTGACGTCATTCTGTATGGAGAGGACCCGGATTGGGCGGCAAAGTATAGTGGCAATGATTATTCTTATGATCTTGAAGAAGTCGGCTTAGTGAACTATCTGAATCGGGTTTATGAAGAATCGGATTCCACTCAATTGCGGCGATGGGCTGAAGATTATATGAGTAAGCATACCTGTCATGAATGTGATGGATACCGCTTGAAAAAAGAAAGCCTACACTATAGGATATGTGGGAAGCACATCGGAGAGCTAGCGCAGATGGACTTGGATAAATTGTATGAGTGGCTCGACTATGTGTGGGATAATTTAGGTGGCCAGCAGAAGGAAATCGGCAAGGAGGTTTTACGAGAAGTGAAGGCCAGACTAGGTTTTATGCTTGAGGTGGGATTGGATTATCTTATGCTGGACAGACCGGCTCGTACATTATCCGGAGGAGAATCACAACGGACGAGACTGGCGACACAGATCGGTTCACAACTGACAGGTATAACTTATATTCTCGATGAGCCGTCCATCGGATTGCACCAAAGGGATAACGATAAACTCACGCAGTCTCTCAGGGAACTTGTAGACATAGGGAATACGGTTATTGTTGTTGAGCACGACAAAGATTTTATGCTCAGTGCCGATTATCTCATAGATCTGGGCCCCGGAGCCGGTGATAAAGGCGGAGAAATAGTTGAATGTGGCTCTCCGGAAGAAATTATGGCTTCTGATTCTCTGACAGGCGCATATCTGTCGGGGAAAAAACAGATAGAGATTCCGGATGAATTAAGGGAAGGGACAGGAGATTTTATCAAGCTAATCGGTGCCCATGGTCATAATCTCAAGAACGTAGATCTTGAGGTTCCACTGGGAATGCTTATCTGTGTTACCGGAGTCAGCGGAAGTGGTAAATCATCCTTAATCAATGAAACTCTGTATCCGATTATCAGGCAGAAACTCTATAATAGTTTTCAGAACCCATTGCCTTATGAATCGATTGAGGGTATTGAGGATATTGATAAGATAATCGAAGTAGATCAGTCACCGATAGGGAGGACCCCGCGTTCCAATCCCGTGACCTATACCGGCGTATTTACAGATATCAGAAAATTATTTGCCGAAGTGCCGGAAGCTAAGATTCGCGGCTATAAAATAGGACGTTTCTCTTTCAATGTCAAAGGTGGTCGTTGTGAGGTGTGCAGAGGTGCCGGAAAGCGGGAAATTGAGATGAATTTTCTCCCCGATGTCTATGTCGATTGTGATAAATGCCATGGAAGGAGATACAATCGGGAAACATTGGAAATAATTTATAAGGGAAAGAATATTTCCGAAGTGCTGGACATGACAGTTGATGAAGCCGTAGAGTTTTATGAAAATATCCCCAAAATTCACAGGAAATTAAAACTGTTGCAAGATGTCGGCCTCGGATATATCAAGCTCGGACAGCCGGCGCCGACTTTAAGCGGTGGTGAAGCACAGCGTGTAAAGCTCGCAGATGAACTCGGTAAACGAGCGACCGGTAATACATTGTATATTCTTGACGAGCCGAGCACGGGACTTCATTTCCAGGATATAAAACACTTGTTAAATGTGCTGAATAAGCTTGTCAATAAGGGGAATACGGTTATAATTATTGAACATAATCTCGATATTATTAAAACAGCAGATTATATAATCGACCTCGGAAAGGAAGGAGGGAGAAAGGGCGGTGAAATTCTCTTCCAAGGACGTCCCAAGGACCTGATTAAATTAAAGCAGAGTAATTATACTGCCCAGTATCTCGAACCTGAATTTAAGGACGTAGTGAAAGAGAAAGCTTAAGCTGAAAATAATCTGTTCAATCCTTATCTCACTATGATCAGTATAATTATGCTTCCGCAAATGTCAATGGAAGCCACTTCAGTGCTTTTCAAGCATAATTTTTATGCGGGCATTGGGTATTATGAAAAAATAGTTCCATTTTTGCCCTCCTTTAAACAGAGACAAGATTTCTGAATTAAATCCGTTGATATTAAATGAAGAAGCATAAAAGTGCCACCTTTATCCATAGTATGATAGCATTATTTATCCTATTAAGTCCATTGTGCCTGAAAGCACAAAGGGGCTGGGAAGTAGGTGGAAACATTGGTATTTCTCAATACTTCGGGGAATTGAATAATGAGGTAGATTTAAGTCATCCCGGAATTGCAGCCGGAGTAAAGGCACGATATAATTTCAATACGCGATTAAGCCTTCAGATGGGTGGGAGATATGTATTTCTCCGTGGCAGAGACGAGTGGTCAGATAACAATTTTCAAGAAGCCAGAAATCTCAGTTTCCGCTCTCATACATCCGAGGTTTATATCAATATGGAGTTTAATTTCCTGAAATATATTCACGGTTCCTATGATTACGGGTTTACGCCTTATGTTCTTGCGGGTGTGCATCTTATGCGCATGCAACCGCAGGGAGACAGGATGGAAAACGGAGAACGCGTATGGTATAATTTACGGCCGCTGGGAACAGAAGGACAGACTAGAGGAAATGAGTACAACCTGTTTCATGCGGGGCTTATGTATGGAGTAGGGATGAAGATAGATTTTTCCCGACTATGGAGTCTCAACATAGAAGTAAGTGGTCGAAGACTTTTTACCGATTATCTCGATGACGTAAGCACCACATACCCCAATAAAGAGGAACTCCTCAATAATCGAGGTGAGATCGCAGTTTATTTTTCAGACCGTTCACTCGCAACGGATGAATACCCCTATATAGGAGAAGAGGGCAGACAACGAGGCGATGTAAGTACAAGTGATAAATATGCAACCTTTACAGTAGGGATAATGTATTACTTTGCAGAGATTCGATGTCCTGAAATCTCGAGATGGTTTTAATTTTGCTCTATGATTCAACATTACACAATAAAAATTCAAGCTCCGCGGAGAGGATTTCACCTCATTACGGATGAAATACGGGAGAATTTGCCTCAGCTTCCACAAATGGGCTACTTCCATGCTTATATTAAGCATACTTCTGCTGCTCTATGTATCAATGAAGATTCAGATCCGGATGTCTTACACGACTTTGAGCTGTTTATGAATGATATTGTACCGGAAAACAAGCATGGTATTAAACATACGATAGAGGGACCGGATGATATGCCCTCTCACGTGAAAAGCAGTCTGCTAGGTACACATATTTCTGTACCTATCCTTGATGGAAAGCTAGCGCTGGGGACCTGGCAGGGAATTTATCTATGTGAATTCAGGAATAGCCCTAAGCAAAGGACAATAATACTTTCAATCCAAGAATGATGAACGCTTACGATATTGAACTGGCTTATGCCTATTGTAAAGGAACTCTGAGTACAGTACAAAGGAAAAAAATCGGAGAAAGAAGGAAAAGTGAGCCCGATATAGACCAATTGATTAAGGATATTGAAGACTTATTCAAGCATCATAATGAAGCTGATGTACATAATATCATACAGAGCTGGAAGATAAGTCGGATAAACGCATATGTCCCATCACAAGATAGTGAAGCACAGGTGAAGAAAGCTTCTTCAGCAGAGAACAATAGTGAAAATGATAATCCATCGGTAGATATACAGACTCAACAAGGGACAATCCGGCGATATCTTATTATTGCCTTAATTGTTCTGATTTTGATTGCCCTCGTACTTATTCTTACCTGATAAAATTTATACCGTCGAATAATTTCTGAGTGTGGATTATCTATTACCGGTAACTCTGGAATACACGATGCCTTTCCAAATAAATGGAGTGCTTATTGATGTTTAGATTCTTCATCCCAGAGACTTTCTAGCGTATATGGGGAATCTTTTCCCGTCCAGAAAGTTCCATCAACATATCGATAATGCCTATCCAGTTGATTTATCTTTTTTATCTGCTGCTCGGACAGAGTGACATCTAGTGCCGCGATATTTTCTCTGATATGTTGTGGTGTGACAGACTTAGGAATAGCAATAGTTCCTCTGTGAATAGCCCAGGCGAGTAGAACCTGTGCCGGAGTAGCGTCGATCTTATCAGCAATATTGGTAATGACGGGATTCTGTACTAGTGGCTGCATCTCGGGATTGTCACCGACTTTCCCACGCCCAAGGGGAGAATATGCCGTCAGTACTATCTTGTTTTCTTGTGCATAGAATAGCATCTTATCCTGTTTTAAGTATGGATGAAGCTCGATTTGGTTGACTTCCGGTAAAGGTAGGGAAGCACTTCTTAGTTCATTGAGCTTTTGGATACTAAAATTACAGACTCCCACATGCTTCACTAGGCCTGAATCAAGGAGTTCAAGCATCGCCTCCCAGGTATCCGTAAGGGGAATTTCAGAAAGCGGAATAAACTTTTGGGATTTACTTTTCCGTTCTTGAGCCACAGGCCAGTGGATGAGATAGAGATCTAGGTGATCGAGTTGTAGATTATTCAGCGTATGTTTTAAAGCGGGCATAACCTGCTCAGGACGGTGGGAAGTATTCCAGAGCTTGGAAGTAATCCATACATCATCACGCGACACAAGATTCTGATTGAAATATTTATGAAACGCCGTCCCAATCTCCTTCTCGTTTCCATAGACATGAGCACAATCTATGTGCCGATAACCGTGCTTTAAGGCGTATAAAACCGCATCTGCTACTTTATTTTTGGGTGATTCCCAGGTCCCGAGTCCTATGGTGGGGATAGTGTCTCCATTTTTGAATGTATGGTTTATCATAGTAAGAAATCTATAGAATTATGTATTGAGTAATGTATTGTCTAGGCCACCGGAATATAGGTGAATCTATCTCTCCAGATACTTGCAAGAGCTACGGTCATTATATTAAAGCTATATTATTGGGTATTACATATTTGCTCATTTGCGGAAGCAAAATATAAGATGCCTTAGCAATTACAGATTCCTTATAAATTCATCAGTCCCCTTTACCGCGGTGAGGCGGCTAGAACGTCATCGTATTTGCTGATTTCAACAATACGATTGTTTTTATCCGTAAAGATAACCGTCGGTTCATGCGCATCCATTTCATTGTCAGGGACATTACAGAAAGTAAGGATATGAACTGTGTCCCCGACATCGGCATGAAGAGCAGCGCCACCATTCATGCAGACCTCTCCACTACCGCGAATTCCGGGGATAACATAGGTCATGATACGGCTGCCATTGTCGGCATTATTGATATAAACTTGTTCATACTTCTTTATGCCTGCAGCTTCCAGCAATTCTGGATCAATAGTGATTGAGCCACGATATTTCACATTGGCTTCAGTCACGCGGACTGTATGGATTTTAGATTTTAAAACGAAATTGTCCATTTATATATAGGTATTTTATTTTAATGAGATATTTTCATGGATAGCCATCTCGACTTGTACGGGATAGCTTTCATAAATATGGCCAGCTTGTTCAACAAGCAGCCTCTGAGCTTGCGTGCCATATAGGATTTTATATGGTTTTCTGAGGTTTAACTGTTCAATAAGCTTAAAGGTAACAGAAAAGTCCTTTCTTCCGTTCACTTTATAACGGACTAATGTCAAATGCTCACCTAATTTGCTTTCATGAAGAACATGCCATGCACCTTCACCTATTCCTCCTAGCCACTGTGCATTCTCCGGTAGGTCAATAGGTCTATCCAATGGCTCCTCAATATGTCCGACAATTTTATCACTTGGGAGTTGCTGTGCTTTTATCGGGTGGATGTTTTCCCAGACATTGTTAAGGAGATATCCTATAGCTTTCCAACGATTCAACGGGGCTTGAGAAAGCCAATTGTTCTCAAGAAGGAAAGCATGCGAATAGCTATTGGCATTGACGACATTGCCTATCGGGCTTGCTTTAATCGATTCAGGGAAGCGCAACTTCCAGTTAAATCCTTTTTTATATCCTGCCAGGATGGTATTATAGACAAATCTAGAACAATTGGTATTTCCCCTTGCGATTGCTCCGTATAGAATATATCTTTTTTCTTGCAAGCTTGATATGTGTTTCATGCAATCGTGAAAATTAATCTCTTTACAGAGTGAAAAGAACATTTTCCCTTCGCCATGTGTCGCAGCTTTATAGCGCAAGAGATTACAGGCAATATCCGGAATATTATTGATGGTACCATCAGAATCAAAACTAGCTGTAAAATCAAATTCTAGCTCCGGATCTGTATTGGCTCCCCGGACTCTGCCATAACCTCTAGGAGCAATATATCGACCAAAGTCAAAGTAATGGAGCTTGCCTGAAGGACGTTCTACTAGAATAAGTGCAGCATGCCCTACCTTGAAGTTTACATTCTTAAAAATTCCTAATTTTTTTAATATTGAATACCATTTTCCATCGCCTCTTGCTATGCAATCAGGCCAGGCGATCACAATCATTGTATCATTATATTCCTTCTGCATAGATTGTTATCATCAGTTGATTCTGAAATGGATTAAATGGGTTCTTGAAATTCCTATTGTCTATGGAGGATATTCTATAGAATGCTTTTAGCGTTTTGGTTTTGTCAGCTTCAGGAGTAAATTGTCGGTTCTCTATTCTCTCTATACTTTTATAGTCTGTGTTGATCTTGCGGGAGCTTTCCGGATTGTATATAGCCGAAGTATATTGATTGATAAATCGAATAAAATGTTTCTTCATAAACGAATTTCTGTAAAGGTGTTTTTCTATGGCATCAACACTCCATAATTAAGAAGATTTTACCATCGGCTATTTTTGTTACGCGCCAAATGTACAAAATATATAGTTTATAAAAGTTCATCATAAAAGGTGAATAAAAGAGATGTCGTTAAGTGGGCATTGAATACTGTTTTCCCCAATCCATAAGATGTGCCTCAGGTGTATTGCAATTCATGTGTTATGCAAGGATCCACAACCTTGGACAGTTTATGTGAGATGTTTTCCTTTACTTAATATTGCTCGTGATCGTTCCACTTTTCTCTTGAGAAGGTAAAAATTTATTCCTTAGATGGAATTCTTTCGGTGAGTATTGTACCTTTGGCAAGTTATGAAAGAATCAATGGAGAATTCAGCCGAATCACAAACAGAGAAAAAGAAAACGAAGTTGACGAAGAAGGCCCTCCGGAAGATGAGCTTTCTCTACAAGTACATTAAGCCATATAGGTATCACTTTATCGGCGGCTTGCTCATTCTCTTTCTATCGCGGGTTGTGTTTATGGCTTTTCCTTATCTCGCGGGATTAATGATTGATGTTGCTCAAGGCAAATCTGCACTGGAGATAAGCTTAAAATCTGTGGGGCTTGTCCTTCTGGCCGTGTTGGTTGTTCAGGCTTCGATGTCATACTTCAGGGTGATTCTATTTGCTGTTGTCAGTGAAAAAGGACTTGCCCAGTTACGAGAAGACGTTTACAGTAAACTATTATCACTGCATTTGTACTTCTTTGAGGATAATCGGATAGGGGAGCTTATCAGTCGCGTGACGGGAGATGTTGAGAAGTTATACAATATACTCAGTGTAACCCTTGCGGAATTCCTGGGGCAAGTTGTTGTTTTACTGGCAGGTATCGTATTCCTTTCAGTGACAACACCGAGACTCGCTTTAACCATGTTTCTTACCTTTCCATTTATTGTTGTAGGTGCTATATTTTTCGGTAGGTATATCCGGAAATTGAGCAAAGAACGGCAGGCTGTCCTTGCAGAATCCAATAATATCTTATCCGAGAGTATTCAGGCTATTGATATAGTAAAGGCATTTACCAATGAGAGATTTGAGATCGGGCGATACAATAGATCCCTTTCTGAAATGGTAAGAGTTTCCTTGAAATATGCCAAGAGTAGAGGCCTCTTTTCCGTATTCATTATCACCTTGCTCTTCGGCGCATTGTTCTTTATTATTTATCGAGCTGCCTTAATGGTTCAGGCAGGAACCTTGACCGCTGGGCAATTGATTTCATTTGTCTCTTATACTGCAATTATCGGAGGCTCAATAGCGAGCTTAAGTGGTTTTTATACACAGATACTTGGGGCTATCGGTGCCACAGAACGGATAAGAGAAGTACTGAAAGAAGAATCGGAATTTGACTTAAAGTCTGTGGACAAGGAACAAGGAGAAGCGATAAAAGCTTATGGCAAAATTGAATTTGAACATGTGTCCTTCAGATATCCATCCAGGACAGATGTGCAAGTCTTACACGATATTGGCTTTACGGTGCATCCGGGAGAGAAAATAGCTCTTGTCGGGCCATCGGGAGCGGGGAAGTCCACGATAATGAAGTTAATCTTGCGGTATTATAAAGATTATACGGGGGAAATTCGGTTGGACGATAAATCAATAAATAATTATCCCATTCAAGAATACCGTCGGAAGCTCGCTGTTGTGCCACAAGAAGTAATTTTATTTGCCGGCACAATAGGGGAGAATATCCTCTATGGAAACCCACAGGCAAGCGATGAAGAAGTGAGGAAGGCCAGCGCACAAGCCAATGCCCTAGAATTCATCGAGAGTTTTCCCGAGGGATTCGATACTGTAGTGGGAGAGCGTGGCATTAAGCTGTCCGGTGGGCAGAAACAACGTATAGCGATAGCTCGTGCCATATTAAGAAATCCGACGATTTTGCTCCTGGATGAGGCAACTTCTTCTCTGGATACCGGCAGTGAGAAAGAAGTTAAGGATGCACTGGATGAATTGATGAAGGGGCGTACCTCTATCATCATTGCACACCGACTTTCAACCATAAAGGATGTGGATAAGATTTATGTTGTAGAAAAGGGAGAAATCGTAGAATCCGGAACACATGAAGAATTATCACATATTCCTGGGGGAAAATACAATACTTTGGCTAAATTGCAATTTCAAGAAACCGGTAAAGCGTGAAAAATTTTTATCCGATTGCAATAGGCTTAGGTGGCTCAATCTTTGTATTTGGTACGATTATTCTCTATACAATGCAGTTTCAGCTTCTGTCTTCTCTTGTAGATAGGCAAGTCTTCTATATACAAGCCATAATTACATTTGTTCTAGTGGAAATAAGCTTTCTTGTTGTAATCTTTACGTATTTCAGTCGGTATAAAGGTGTGGAACGATTGCGTATCTTGCTCAGTGGAAGCACTATTTTACTTGCATTAAGTCCTCTGTTTCTCGTCTTGGTTAACAAGATTTCAGTGGATGAAGTAGAGAAACGAGCATACGTGACTAATGTGGAAGGGGCTTCCGTCCAGAGATTTGGGCTAGAGGAGGGAGAGAAACCTGAAGATGATTATATTGACGTATATTTACGCTCGGAAGCTGGGAAGGAACTCAAGTTGAGGGTTTATGCGCCTTTTCCTCATATAGGCAATAAAAGTATGGTGACTTACGTCAAATATACAGGCTTGACCGGCTTACAATGGTTATCATTGCCCAATTGAATGAATTAACGATGAAACTACAGATGAGAAAAATATTCTGCACTATTGTTCTAGCAATTATGTTTATTTCCCTAACCGAGGCACAGATAGGATTCGGGACGGTTGCCGGCCTGGACCTGTATCAATACCACAGGGTTCCCGATTATCGCAACGCACAAGGAAAACTGGTGAAAGGTCACAGTCTGGGAAGTGCTGTAGCCAATTTTGTTTACGGACCTAAGCTATGGATAGGTGGAAATTCTTTTTCCGTTTCTATCCAAGGTGCGGTTGCCTTTGCGCCATTTGCATTTGATACTGATGACTTTAAGGGGATGGGAGCCGTGAGTTTTCCTCTATCCGTTGACCTGAATTTCCTGGGATTATCCGGTTTTTCGCCGACTGTCCGAGGTGGATTTTCACTCGGAGTGGGAATGAGCTATCATCGTACGGAGTTATTCTTTGTCGATGACACATACAAGGCAGAGAGGCCCAGCGGATTTTATCAGAATTACTTTGCCCAAGTCGCTTATGGCGTAGGAAGTGGCGGAACAGATTTCCGCTTGTATGTGCGCTATGGACAAGGAGATAATTCCTCGCGATTTATTTCAACAGGACTTAGTTTTTCGACCAATTATTTTACAGGAAAGAAAGAGCCCCTTGGAGAATAATACTGATCAACAAAATAGAACATCTTCTTTGAAGGCATATAATACGATGCATATCGATGCACAATGCCCGCAGATACATACAGTATCTTCAGAGAAGGAATTTGAAGAGATAAATAAAGATAAAAACGGTGCGTTTTACATCCTAGGTGGAGGAAGTAATGTCCTTTTTCCGGATTTTTTCGACAGTGTCATTTTACATAATACAATCAAGGGTATTGAACTGATCGACGAAAGTGGCGATGATGTAATACTCGAGTGTGGCAGTGGTGAAATATGGCATCAGCTCGTCCGCTGGACAGTAGAGCGAAATCTTTATGGTATCGAGAACCTTTCCTTGATTCCCGGAACCGTAGGTGCAGCGCCGGTGCAGAATATCGGAGCTTACGGTGTTGAAATTAAGGATGTGTTGATGGCGGTGCGGTATTATGATATGCGCGATGAACATTGGAAGTGGCGCGATGGCTCGGAATGTAAATTTGCCTATCGAAATAGTATCTTTAAAGAGGAGCTGAAGGGAAATGCATTTATTTCTCGCGTCCGCTTACGCCTTTCCAAGCTTGCAATACCTGTTTTAAGCTATGGCGCATTAAAAGGGATGAAAGCAAGAGATGTTGTGCCTAGTTCTCGCGAGATCAGCGATGCAGTAATTAATATACGTCAATCAAAACTGCCCGACCCCGATGTGCTGGGGAATTGCGGCTCATTTTTTCACAATCCGATTGTAGAGAAAGCATTTGCGGAAGCTATAAAAGCCAATTATCCATCAATGCCTTCCTATCCTATGGGGCAAGGAATGGTGAAAATTCCCGCGGCATGGCTTATAGAGAAGTGTGGCTTAAAAGGGAAGAAGTATGGAGAGGTAGGTTGTTATGAGAAACACGCACTTGTGATTGTCAATTATGGTGGAGCTACCGGTAAAGAGGTGAGAACACATGTAAATAGAGTCCAAGACCAGGTGCAGGAGCGCTTTAATATTCACTTGAAGCCCGAGGTGAATATTCTGTAGGAAAGGTAATGAAGATATGCCGTCTTGAAAGCAGAATGCCTTTACTCGCTTTTGCTACATCCCGGCATAAAATTTAAGCTTGTTTATAGCAATTGAAGAAAGAAAGGAGCAAGCGTTTTATCCTTCTTTAATTTTTATCCTGATATGCCGGATCGTTTTCAGGGACGGTATAATTATCACCTTTTCCGCCGAATACCGAGACGTTCAGATATCGTCTGGGGTTAAGTCGGATATCTTGAAGTAATAACTCCAGGTTTCTTGCGCTGCGATTGAGATTGTTATATAATTCCTTGTCGTTAATAAGTTGACCGAGGCTACCTTGTCCTGAATTTATCCCTTGGATGAGTGCCTTTAAATTATTTGTGGTTTCTTCCAGTGCTGCAATTGTAGAGGATGAGCGCACAATAACCTCATCGGCATGACTTACAACTTGCTGAAGATTTGCATTTTTAAGGTCTTCCGTAATCTGTTGTATATTGTGAAGGGTTGCATCGATGCTTTTTTCTTCCTGGTTAAGGTTGCCTGCTATACCATTGATATTGTTCATTATTGAAGGAATAGACCGGTTCAGGCTGTGAACAAGCATATTTATTTCGGCTGTTGCAGCTTTAAGATTGCTGATTGTTTCTTCCAGTTCAACAATAGATTTTCCTATGCCTCCTCCCATTTCAGATTCCTTTAAAGACTTGTCAAGTGTATCGATAAGGTTATCAACGCCTTGCCCTAGTTCATTCATGTATTTATTAAGGTCATCCGGGCTGAAAGTTGATTGAAGTACGCCTACGGTTTTTCCTTCCAGGAAGGAGCCACTCGGGACGCAATCATCACCATTGCAGACTCCATTCAGGTGAAGCCTTATCGCTTTCCCGCCGATAATGGAGGTGGAAATAATATCAGCGGTAGATCCTTGAGGAATATTAACATCTTCACTTACTGAAAAATGGACAATGATGGCATTATTGGCATTGCCGTTGAGCTTGATGTCAAGCACGACACCGACCTGAAATCCATTGATAAGTACCGGTGCTGACTTGCTGAGTTGATCGATATGAGGGTATTCTACGTAGTAGTCTTTATCAGAACTCAAGATATTCTCACCCTTAAGAAATTTGTAACCCCATATAGACACGAGGAGTGTAATGAGTGCAATTATACCTATGATGACTTCCTTGGATAGTTTCATTCCATTAAATTTAGGGCAAATATATAATTATAAATTATATCTCTATTTGTTCTTGAGAAATAATAGAGATGCGTGGTACTATGTTTCAAGAGCAAATAAAAAAGTTTACCTCTGAATAAGTGTGACAAATGCATCGGGATAGCCCATTGTATGTACGTATTTGAGCTTGTTTTTGATCGTGTCTTCCTTTTCTGATGCACCACAATAATATTTATACAGGTTCCCTACTTTCTTTACCTCTACGGTCTTAAATTGAGAGTAAATCTTATGTGATGAAGGAATCTTGGTCGATGTGGCAAATAGTTGAATAGCATAAACCTTATCCTCATTAGGTAGCTTTTCCTTGCTAGGCGCCTTGTCCTTGCCTGGTGCTTTGTCCTCGGAATTGCCCTCAGTTTTATTCTGCACTTTCTCCGCAATATTACTCGCTTTCTTCCGCTGTTCAACAACAGAGGAGTTGAGGTAATCTCTATAATTGCTTAAAGCTTTCACAAATGACGCTGCAACCTGGTTCTGCCCTGCATCGCTCATAAGATAGGCTTCCTCACGCTTATTGGACAAGAAACCAAGCTCGACAAGGACGCTAGGCATTGTTGTTTCCCTGAGCACGAGGAAGCCCGCTTGCTTTACCCCACGTGATTTCCTACTCTTATTCTTGATGAATTGATGTTCAACAAAATTTGCAAATGTGATTGCATGCTCGAGATTGGCATCTTGATACATCGATTGAATAATATAATTCTCCGTTGAATTCATGTCAAAGTTCTCGTAGTTCTCCTCATAGTTCTCCTCGTAAAATATCACGGAATTCTCTCGCATCGCAATTGCTAGGTTGTCATCTGCACGATATAAACCTAAAACAAATGATTCAGTCCCATAAACGTATGGTTTATTGGGCACGTAATTACAATGAATAGAGATAAATAAATCGGCATCATGAGTATTGGCAATCTCGGCTCGCGTATGCAATGGAATGAATTCATCTGTTTTCCGCGTATAAATGATCTTAATATCGGGAAATTTTTCAGAAATTAATTTGCCTACTTTCTTTGCTACCGCAAGCACAATGTCCTTTTCCTTTGAATGCGCTCCATGACAACCGGGGTCTTTTCCGCCATGACCTGCATCAATTATGATAGTTTGTAGTGGATCTGTGTATGATTGTGCGGCTAGATCCGTATTTTTGCCTGAATTATGATCGGTCTGTCCATCGATAGGGTTGACAGTGGATTGACCATCATATATGCCCGGCCTCTGTTGTGAGAGCTGTGCACTATAAATATTTTCCGGACACAAAAAGATCCAGAGAAACGTTACTATGTAGAGTAAACTTTTCATGATCGCAAATTAGTTATATATTATAAAAAATCATAATATAAACGAAACTTTATTAAAAATACAGGTCTATGTACATCTTTTCATAGCCTTAATCGTACTATGTCCTGCGAGTAATGCAGGAAGCTGTGCTTTATTTCAGCTACCCTTGAACAGTGATACAATAGAGCTTGATTCAATACTTACCGATAGTCTTCCGCCGGACAGTTCACAGCTGGATTCAACGGAAACAGATAGTAGTAAGCGCGCCTATCGCATTTCAGATGATGCTATTCAACAAGAAATATCCTTTCAATCGGAGGATAGCTTGTCTTTTAGTAACGTGGAAAAATATATTGAATTATATAATAAAGCGGTAGTAAGTTCATCTCCGATGAAATTAAAGGCCGGTTTCATACGTCTTGATATGGAAACGAGCTTGATTCATGCCAAGGGGATTACGGATAGTTCTGCCCAGCTGGCGCAATATCCCGATATGTTTATGGGTGAAGAAAATTTCAAGGCAAAGGAGCTTAAGTATAATCTACGTAAAGGAAAAGGTATTATCCTGCAGAGTTACCGGAAACAGAATGATCTATATATACGGAGTGAGAAGACCAAGGTCATAGAGCACGACCATCAACGGATCCTCTATAATGCCAATGGAATAATCACGACCTGTTCTTATCCTCACCCTCACTTCGGCATACGCTCGCGGAAGCAGAAGTTAATATTAAACAAGATAGCGGTAATCGGGCCTTCCAATATAGAGATAGGAGGCATCCCTACGCCTCTTTGGTTGCCATTTGGGTTTTTTCCCATTAAATCCGGGCGGACAACCGGACTTATTTTTCCACGTGATTATGAATATTCACCTGAATTGGGATTTGGTTTACGGAATGTCGGCTATTATTTCCCGATAAGTGATTATATGGATATGACTTTAACGGGTGATATATATTTACGTGGTAGTTACAGGGTGAGATTAAGGACAAGGTATGCCAAGCGATATAAATACAATGGAAGCGTAAACTTAAACTTTGCCTCAATCAAACACGAAATCATTAATCGGGAAGCCGGTACGATATCTATAGAAAGGAAGCCATCGTTCGGAATATCAGTTTCACACAGACAAGATCCCAAGGCGGATCCCACGCGGAGATTCGGAGGGCAAGTTAACATCCAGACCAATAGCTATAAGGAAGATAATTACAACGATGCTGAAAGTGTTTTACAGAACACCTTAACTTCCAATCTGTCCTATACGCAGATGTTTTGGGATAATAAGTTTACTTTCACTGCCGGGATGACGCACTCTCAGAACACGAGTACACATGATATCCGGATTACACTGCCCAATATTGATCTCGACCTCAAGCGCTTGTATCCTTTTAAGCGCGAGAATTCTATAGGGAAGGAGAAATGGTATGAGGGCATAAGTTTTAAATATGACGGAAAATTTGAGGCTCGATTACAGACCAAGGATACGATACTATTTACAGAGCAATCACTCGATACGATTCAGCTGGGAATGCTCCATGAATTTTCTACCGACCATACCTTTGATATCCTGAAATATGTCCATGTGCGACCGGCGATGAATTTTAGTTCGGCATGGTATCCGTACTCGATAAGGAAAGAGCTTATAGATGAGTATAAAATTAAATATGATACCACTTTCAATGATGCTGATGAGGTAATAGCCATAACACCGGATACATTGAAATACGGCATTGTAAAGAAGAGGAAGATAGAGGGATTTCAGATGCAGAATTTATTCAATGCTTCAATATCCATGAATACGACCTTGTACGGTACAGTCTTATTTAAAAAAGGCTGGTTACGCGGCCTGCGGCATGTTGCCAAGCCTTTTATCAGCATGAATTATACGCCCAATTATCAGCGCTGGGGTTATATTAAAGAGCATCTGACCGACCTGAGAGTAGATGAAGCAGAGCTAGAAAAATACTCTATTTATGAAGATGGGATATTCTCACAGCCCGCTTTTCGGCCAACGCTGGGACTTTCCTACGGAATAAATAATGTCTTTGATGCCAAGATCTTTTCCAAGAAAGATTCCAGCGAAAAAAATATCATGCTCTTGCCTCGATTGTCGATTAATAGTAGTTATAACTTTGTTGCAGATAGCTTTAAGATGGCTCCGATAAAGTTTAATGGAAACTTTTCTTTGTTTAAAGATTTCTCTACGGTGAGATTCAGCGGCGGATTCAGTGTGTATAAAAGAGATTCTCTAGGAGAGCTTGTGGATGAATATCTCTGGGAAGACGGGAGCGGATTCCTGAGATTTGAAGGGCTCAATGTAGAGGTTTCGACGGGTTTTACCTTTAAGCAACTCCGGGAGTTGATTGCGGGTAAAGAAGACAATTCTACAGAGGAGAAGAAAGGGCGAGCTATCCTATCAATATTTGACAAGTTGACGATAAGGCACAATATGCGACTCACATATAATAAGCTCGTCGATAGGGATACATTTTATATCAGTTCACATGAGATCAATATCTCAGGAAGCATTCCATTGAGTAAGAACTGGAATATAGAAATCGGCCGGATTGGATATAGCTTTGAGCAAGGTCGTATAACCTATCCCGACTTGGGCTTCAGCAGGGACTTGCATTGCTGGGGAATGGGCTTGAACTGGCAGCCGGAACGCGGGACATATAGTTTTTACCTGCGCGTTGATCCGGGAACGCTTGATTTTCTTAAATTACCGTACAGGAAAAATCAGTTTGACCAGAGTGAAGCATTTTATTAGCCTGATTATAATTCATTTGGTGGCTTTATCACCTGATCAGGTGTAACCACTTGAAACGATTGATGTAAGCGGCTTGGAGGAGATTGGATTTGATTCCATATATAAGAAAGCCGGGATAGGAAATGCCCTTATCATTTGCGTAAGCTACGTGGATAGGATAGGACTAGAACTATCAGAAACCTTCAATGATTTCATAGCTTGGAGAGCCCTCAATTGCGTGTACTGGCGCATTTTTCCAGGTCTTGGGTTCTGAAATTGCCTTCAGCTGCGGGAAATCCTTTCTGAGAATCGCTTCATTGCGCTTGCGCATGTTTATGCTCTGCTTGAAACTGCTGAGCACCTTGGATTTGTCGCGATGGTAGGAATAATTATTGGGAAGTATGCCTGTAATCGTATAATAGAGATTAAACCAGCCATTGCGCCGAGCAGGAATAAAAGCAGAATTGTCGTGAATCCGATGAAGAAGGACCTGACCGGCATTCAGCTTTATGTTGTAATCTATCCGATTGTCAAATGTATGGATGCCGTTCACCGTAAGGTTCATCGCGCTGGATTGAATGAACATAGCCGGAATATAAATATTCCTGTTGCGGATGATAAGAATGTTCTTCAGATGCTTGAAATGGATGTTTCGGAGTTCCTCTATCGCTATATAGTCAGAAAAGCCCTCCAAGAGTTCAAAGTTTTTTAAAATTCCATCTTCAATAGAAATAGAGCTGATCATATCGATATTATCGTACAGAAATTTTCCATCCTTATCCCATTGAAGCTTTATCGAGGTTTTCCCACTTAATTTACCATCGAGGTTTCTAGATTGTATAAAAGTCTGGCCAAAGTTGTTCCACTGCGTGAATAAACGGTGTATGTCGAGCTCGTCTATATTAAACTGACCGCTGAATCGCATCCTGTTTTTTCGATCGAGTGTGCCGCGCATACTTATGCCACCACCACAAGTGAGAACTTTTCCCTGTAGTAAAAATGTGTTTCTTTTCAGAAATAGCTCACCGGTAAAGGCCTCGCCCCGTATATCGCCGTAGGTTAAAGATGTAACTCTGGCAGTGAATTTACCTGTAGCTTGCGCAAATATCGAGGGCTCTTTTTCTCCTGATTTGAATGAAGTTTCCTGCACTTGCGGCCCGCTGAGTGCTTCATAAAATCTGTATAATTCTTTTAATTTGAGTTGTGAGGACTGTAAACTTAAGTCAAATGCCAGGCTCTGTTTCTTCGGCTGGATAAGTGTATTGATAAAATTCCGTACTGAACCTTTAAAATGGACATCTGAATGGCCATATAACAATGCTGAACTATCGATAATCAAGATGTCGTCGGGCATAAGTTCACCTTTTATGAAAGGGATAGCCATTTTGTGCTTATTCAATGCGAGTCGGAGATCGTCAGCGGCAAATTCACCTGATAGCTTGTCATAGCTGACAGTATTGCCATCTGTCCTAAGGTTTTTAATAACAAAGTCCCGGATATTTATACGTCCGCCATAGACCTCCATGAGGGCAAAATATCCCTGAAAAAGCTGAAAGGGCAGGACACCGGAAAAATTGGCATCAATCTGCGGATTGCTGAAATCCACAACGGTACAATTGCCGGAAAATGGTTTATCCCCATACAAGCCTTTGCAATTATTGATAAGGAGCTTTGTCGTCCCATACTTATTGATAGTGAACATCCCATTTATTTGCTTTAATCGAAGTGGGTGCGTAAAGCTTGGTTCATCCAATAGTGCGTCACTAGCATTGAAGCGCACACTGAATTGCGGTTGCTTATCCCGTGAAAAAACGCCCGCATATTCTCCCTTGAGCTGAGCATCCCCTTGAATCGTATAGTTGTGAAAACTTTCAGTAATGCCTTGAGGAAGTATATTCTTTATCTTATTGAGGTTCCCTTTTTCAGTATTGAACTTAAGATCATAATATGTTGCATGAGCTTCATTGTTAATTGTCCCGGAAAGGCGAATATCGGATTGAGCGAGATTTAAGACAAGGGATTTGAAGTCATAAAAGCCATTCTCCGTATCGATGAATAAAGTCCCTTCAATATGTGTGGGGATATCGGCAAAATATTGAGCGTCCGCAGAACTAATCTCTTGGATATTGAGCTTTAAATCAGGGTATAAATCAATCTGCGATCCATTGAGCTTTCCACTCAGCTGTCCGGAATGGATAAGACAAGCTACTTTTACCGTGCTTGTGGCATCGTAGTATTGAATAGCAACATTCTTAAAATATACCGAATTCCACTTCATTGATAAAGTGCTGCTATCACCATTGCTCTGAAATATATTCCAGTTGCCTTGGCCTTCTTGGTTAATGTGAACTTGAATACGTGTATTCCGGAGGTTAAGAGCTTTAAAGACATAATGGCCATCGATAAGATCCCAAAGGTTCATTTCCAGACTCGCTTCCCCTGCCTGAATAAACCGGGTACTGTGTAATCCATGAATTGTAACGCCTTCAAGAACAAGAGATAATCGAGGGAAATTTGCAAATAAACTTAAGTGATAGTCTTGAATTTCAGAGGGTACTTTTAATTGCTCTTGGAGCTTTTTGATAGCTTGTTTCCCTATAGTAGGCTCGAGAAGCTGAAGTGAAATTACAAGTATGGCACTGAGTGCAACAAAGCCAATTGCTCCGCGGGTAATCCATTTACCTATTTTCTTATATTTTACTTCTTGTCGAGCCATACATATTAAAATATTCACTAATATATGATTATATCTTGTAAAGTGGATAGGAAAACGGAAACTTTTTGAAAAATAGTATGATATAGAGCTAAGAGAATAATTACTACACTGAATTGCTAGAGTGAAATACCTCATGCATGGATATGATCGCGTCGATGTGAAGAGAAAGCAATGAAGCAATGGAAACTTTTTTAAAATAGGGAGCAGAAGACAGAATAAATAAGGAACATCGAGGAAACGAAGGAGAAAAAATAAAAAAATCTTAAAAATCGCTTGCAAGAAATAGAGAAGTGTATATCTTTGCCTCGGTTTTCATAGTATAGTATTAAGGGAGATTAGCTCAGTTGGTTTAGAGCACCTGCCTTACAAGCAGGGGGTCGTAGGTTCGAATCCTTCATCTCCCACATAAGAAAGGGCATTCGGAATGAATGGCCTTTCTTGCATTATGGGAGAAGGAGAAAGGAATGCGGGCACATTCTGCGTGCGAGATGCGCTCAACTTCTCTCCCTCAATATCTGCTCTCAAGCTGGGTCCCTGTATGTACGGCACAGTTTTCATTAAGAACATGGAAAAGTCTGATTCGATAAAAAATTTCCGTTATGTTGTCCTTATGGGGTCAATATCAGCGAAGCTGATATACAGCCCTGCATCGAGTTGAATACAGGACATATATTTTCCTTCGGGACAGATTGGTTGATTTTTTATAGCCTTATTTTCTGGTACATAGTTTTTGATCACTAGCTTGAAGTATTTTATCGTATCTTCCCCTGACTGAGATGTTTATCCCAGTTTTCAGGGCGCGGCTAAGCTTTATTCCCCCTGAAGGGAAGGTGGGGATAAGTGCGCTATCGGAGTTTTACAGATAAAAACGGAATTGCGGTAAAAATTAAGGCATTTAGTACATCATAACGCTGGATATAAGAGCTATTTAAGCAAATATTAGTGCAGGAATTAATATTATAGGTATAAAGGTATCCAGACTGTGAAAAGTCGATAAAAAAGCTTACCTTCGCTCATCATTATAAGTAAAAAATTTATGGCAGAGAATCAAGGAAACGGAAATTACGAAGCGTCGAATATTACGGCACTTGAAGGATTGGAAGCGGTACGGAAAAGGCCGGCGATGTATATCGGATCAACAGATGTAAAAGGCCTACATCATCTCGTATGGGAGGTTATAGATAACTCTATAGATGAGCACCTAGCAGGATATTGTTCACAGATTGATATTACAATTCATGAAGACAATTCCTTGAGTGTTTCTGACAATGGACGAGGTATTCCAGTAGGAGAGCATAAGAAGTTAAAAAAGTCGGCACTGGAAGTAGTGATGACAGTACTTCATGCCGGTGGGAAATTTGATAAAAACACCTATAAAGTTTCCGGTGGATTACACGGAGTCGGAGTATCCTGTGTGAACGCTTTATCTGATTACCTAGTAGCCAAGGTGAGTAGAAATGGAAAAATATATAAGCAAACGTATTCTGAAGGTAAACCTACCTCTGAGGTCGAGATTATCGGAGAATCGGACCATACCGGAACAATAATCACATTTAAACCGGATGCTGAAATATTTGAAACGCTCATCTTTAACTTTAATACTCTAGCTACGCGGATGCAGGAGGTGGCATTCTTGAACAAAGGGCTGCGACTCACTTTAACGGATGAAAGAGAAAAAGGGGATGATGGAGAATATCTTCATGAAGAATATCATTCTGAAGGAGGCCTTGTAGAATTTGTTCAGTATCTCGATGCTTCAAGAACACCTTTGCTACAAGAGCCGATTTATGTTGAGGGTAGTGAAGAGCATGTAGAGGTGCAGGTAGCTATGCAGTACAATACAGGGTATTCAGAGAACATTTTCTCATTTGTCAATAATATTAAGACGCACGAGGGAGGAACACACGTCAATGGTTTCAAGCGAGCCATAAACCGCGAATTTAAGAAGTATGCTGAAGCAAATGGTTTCTTTGATAAATTAAAATTTAAAGTTGCAGGCGAGGATTTCAGGGAAGGGATGACGGCAATTATTGCTGTAAAAGTCCCGGATCCACAATTTAAAGGTCAGACTAAGGGCGAACTGGGGAATTCCGAGGTTACCGGTATTGTTTCTCGTTGTGTAGGAGAGGTTTTAAAACATTATCTGGAAGAACATCCCAAGAATGCTAAGCGTATCATCGACAAGGTGATTATAGCGGCAACAGCAAGACATGCAGCTCGGAAAGCACGAGAAATAGTTCAACGCAAAAACGTAATGAGCGGAGCCGGCTTGCCGGGGAAACTCTCCGATTGCTCCAGTAAAGACCCTGCAGAATCCGAGATATTCCTCGTTGAGGGAGATTCAGCAGGTGGTACGGCTAAACAAGGTCGCGATAGATTCTTTCAAGCAATTCTCCCCTTGAAAGGAAAAATCCTCAATGTGGAGAAAGCACTTGAGCACAAGATTTATGAGAATGATGAGATAAAGAATATTTTTACGGCACTCGGTGTACGCATTGAAGAAAATGAGGATGGTGAAAGAGTCCTCAATGTTGATAAGCTTCGATATCATAAAATTATTATTATGACGGATGCCGATGTTGATGGCAGTCACATCACTACCTTGATTCTTACCTTTATGTTTCGATACATGAAATCCTTGATTGAGAAAGGATATGTATATATCGCGGCTCCACCTCTGTATAAAATTCATAAGGGTAAATCCTTTCAATATGCCTGGACAGAAGAAGAGCGAAAAGAGGCTGTTGCAAGAATAGGTAAAGGGCTTAATGATGGTTCAGTGAAAATTCAGCGCTATAAAGGACTCGGTGAGATGAATGCGGAGCAGCTGTGGGATACAACAATGGATCCGGAAAGTAGGATACTCCGCAAGGTTACAATTGATGATGCGATTGAGGCTGACAGGGTGTTCAGTATGCTTATGGGCGATGAAGTGCCACCTAGGAGAGAATTCATTGAACGCAATGCCAAGTATGCCAATGTCGATGCATAAGAAAACATTTCATTTTTCTGATAGTAATCACCGACAATAAAGCTCATTTTTGTACATAGCATTTTCGTACAGAGTATTTTTATGTGTCTTATTGTGATTTATAGGAGATTGACAATCCTGAGTGCTTGAGTAACACGGACTTCTCAAGCGAAGTCGAGGCTTAAATAGCTCTTCCATAGTGAAAAATATTTGCCGAAAGGCATTGCGATTTCAAGAGGAGAAAGGCGAATTACAGGCCCAGGAATTTCAGGATTAATTTAATTGCGATTGCAAGGAGAATAATCCCAAATACTTTTCGCAGTACGGACATTCCGCCTTTCCCGAGCTTCCGAGAGATATACCCGGAGGATTTCAATACGGCAAAGACAACAATCATGTTGACAATGATTGCTGCAATAATAGTGGTATTGCCGAATTCAGCCTTCAGAGATAAAATTGTCGTCAGTGTCCCGGCTCCTGCTATTAATGGAAAAGCGATAGGAACTACGGTACTATCGGTGTTGCCCACCTCATCCTTAAATATAGTTATGCCAAGGATCATTTCTATTCCGATGAGGAAAATTATGATTCCACCAGCTATTGCAAATGATTTGACGTCCACTCCGATAAGGTGAAGTAGAGATTCTCCGACAAAGAGAAAAATTATCATTACTATTCCGGAAATTATCGCTGCTTTACCGGAATAAACCCGGCGTCCCTTTTCCTTGATTGATATGACCACCGGAATTGATCCCAAAATATCGATTACTGAGAATAGAATCAGAAATGCACTGAGAAAATCTAAGAAATTGAACTCCATAACTAAATTTTTTGCAAAGGTATGTAAGACTTTTTAAAGTAGAGCTAATAATTACGAAACATTATTCTGGAAAAGATTAATTATTATAGAACTGATGATGTATGAAGCCATTCCAGCAAATAATGTAAACTCAGGCTGCCAAAAAAGGCATGTGAGACCTATAAGGAAGCCGATGAGAATAGGATAAAGGGAAGAGGGAAATGGTTTTATCGATTTAAAGCTTGGAAATCGGATATTGCTTACCATCAGTAATGCACAGATAATAGCAAGAATTGCATAAGTAGAATAATGGAGGTCTATACTGCTGATATCTGTAAGTACCAATCCCATAATAATGAGGCCGTGTGCGGGGGATGGCAAGCCGATAAAAAATGGGGAGGACTCCATTGTGTTGTATCGTGCGAGTCTGAAGGCAGCACATAAACTCGCGGTTGCCAGAATGAGGATATTGAGAATAAGTGGAAATGGGATAAGGCCTTGTAAGATAAAAACAGGAGCAAAACCAAATGTAATTAAATCGGCAAATGAATCGAGTTCCTTCCCGATTTCCGAGCTTACGCCGAGTTTTCTTGCTGAAAATCCGTCCAATATATCGCATAAGCCGCTTATGAGGATGCATATTGTGCTCCATAGCGGATCGAGCAATACGATGGCACATATCCCGAAGCATAGATTAAGGCTTGTAAGAATATTGGGAATCCATTTTATCATAGGTCGCTTAAGATAGACAGTAACTCAGAAATATTGTAGTAATAGCTACGGAAAGACATAAAAATGTCGATTAATGCCTTCTATGGAAAGAAAAATGTGCCCGGGGCGGGAATCGAACCCGCACGGCCGCAATGGCCACAGGATTTTAAGTCCTGCGTGTCTACCAGTTCCACCACCTGGGCATCACTTTTAATTAACTCTCTACTCTTTGTGCTTAGTAGGACTGCAAAAGTAATAAAAAGCCTATTTCCTAGTTAGTGATTGTTCATTTTTTTCTTATTTCCTGATATACAGATTGAATTCAACCCGTCTATTCTTGGCTCTGCCTTCCGGAGTAGCATTGGAGGCGCGTGGTTGCGACTCTCCATAACCTACATAAGACAAGCGCGATGTAGGAATACCTCTGGATGCGATATATTCATAACAAGAACGCGCCCGATTTTCCGACAATCGGAGATTGGCTTGCGAGCTTCCTACATTATCGGTATGACCGATAATACGGAGATTGTAATCAGGATATTTATTCATAATTCGCACAATATCATCGAGGATCTTGAATGAACTGAATTTTAAAGTAGCCTTGGCGGTCTCAAATTGAACGGCTTCCATAGCGATATTTAAGGCTTGCTTATCCTCTTTCTCTATTTCAGGGCAACCGTAATTGGATTTAGGTCCCGGAGAATTGGGGCAGAGATCCTTGGAATCAATTATACCATCACCATCGGAATCAGGGCATCCATTATGCTCCTTGGCACCATACATCTCAGGGCAGTCATCATGGATATCAGCCACTCCATCGCCATCGGAATCAGGGCAACCAGATAGTTCCTGAGGACCGGCTTGTTCAGGACATTCATCGAGCTGATCCGGTACGCCATCCTGGTCGCTGTCGATGCTGGATGGGAGAGGACAGCCATTATTTTCTTTGGGGCCTATTTCTGTAGGGCATTCATCATTTTTATCCGGGATGCCGTCGCCATCTGTATCGGGACAACCGTTAAATTCTTTGGGACCCGGCGTCTCAGGGCAATCGTCTTTATAATCTGGGACGCCGTCTCCATCAATATCCGGACATCCATTAAATTCTTTCAAGCCTTTCTGTCCGGGACATAGATCGAGTTCATCAACGACGCCATCTCCATCAGAATCCTTGTGCATTGTGATAAGAGTATCTTGTTTTTCTTGTTCTATCTTCCCGAAGAAGCTTGTTACTCCCAAGCCTACTTGGATTGCTGAGCGTTTCTGCGCTAGGCCGATACGGTATGAAAGATCGAGGTTCAATTGTGTGGATGAATTCAGGTTTAATCCCATTCCTACACCTAGTGGGATAGATCCATGTGCGCCGGAATTGCCTTCATAAGTTAAGCCAAGGCCCCCGAGGATATATGGATTCCACAAGGATTCCCTGTCCCTTTTTAAAAAACCGCGCATCAGTACGTCGAGCCCTATCATCCTGGAATATTCTTGATTGTCGTATAACTGAGCTACAGAAAATTTCAAGGGAGCGTACAAGGTGAAATTATCGTTCAAGCGATAATTGTATCCGATCTCAAAGCCGGTTCCGAAATTGCGCAGCCCAAATTTATCTTGGATATACGGTGCTTGATATCCGATTTTTACGATACGGATACTCAATCCGTCGCGTGGTATAGTGCCTGAATCCTGAGCGGATAAATGGATATTTATGCCTAGAAAGATTAATAGTGAAAGTGTAAAAATCCTGATATTCATGATGATAATATATTTGCTCAAGGCAAAAATAGAAATAATTGACAATTACAGCCTAAAAACTTGATATACATTATACTTTTATATCAATTGGTTTACTATATAGAGAAATGCTACTCCCATTTTCTTTCTATAATTACGGTAAATATGCCGCTTCTAGGATTTATCCTTTAACTCAAAGAAGCCTGTCTTCCGATTTTTACGTACATTATCCCAGTCATAACACCTACCGTTCATCGATATATAGACGCCCGGATCCATCGACTGGCAGTAAGCGAGCGTACTTCCCAGATTAAAGAATCCATCCGATGAGGTTCCAAAGGCATAGGGGACCATTGCCCCGGTCAACACAATGGTCTTATCGGATAATTTACTGTTTTCGGCGAGATATTGCGCAGTCTCCACCATTCTATCGGTGCCATGTGTAATGAGAATCTGTTCCGCAGATGATTTCTCACAATTATAATTAATGACATTGCGCTCTGCATCGGTCATATCAAGACTGTCAATCATCATTAAAGTCATGATGTCAACATGTAATGTTGAGCGACCGCGTTCCATCATTTCATGCAGGTGTGTATCTTTAAAAAAGAGTTTACCTGTGATGAAATTATACTCTTTATCAAATGTCCCGCCGGTAACAAATATCTGAATCTTCTTTTGCGTAAGCATAATTAAAACATAAGGCTATGATGAAATAACATGATTCAATTAAAATGCTTATTCTTCCACATTGAAGGTACCATCTTCAAAGTCATAATTGGCGATGAGCTTAGTGGTTTCAATAATCATCGGCGTAGGTGTAAGACCTTCGGTAATAACCTTAAAAGGGAATAGAACATCATTTACCTTTCGGTAATCCTTAAATTTGGTTTTTACTACTACTTTCTTTCCACCGGGTCCTTCAACAGTTCTGCTTTCCATTAATTTAAGGCCTGTTTCGGTAGAATAGTAATCGTATTGGATATCACCGTCTTTATACGTAATTTTCATCTTATAGGCTTCTTCTCCATCGACCATTGCATAGGAAACGAGCTCGAGTTTTGCTCCCCATTTTTCATAACTACCATACTGGTCATACTTATTCTCGAGGAAGAGATTGGCCTTGCGGCGATAGGTTCTCAGATCATCCTCCGTCATTTTCTTAGTGCCGCGCATGGATTTTAAGATACCAATGCTATCATTGTACACAGCCTCTTGGATGACCTGTCCGTTCATCTTAATAACTTGCTTGTACTTATTGGGTTGAACAACCATTTCAACTGCCTTAAACGTTCTTCCCATCATGTGTAATTCAGATTCACGGAGAACTGTATTAATACGAAACACAGGGATATGTCCACCGATAGCAGACGTGTAATCATCCAGAACTTTGGCAGGGCGTAATCCGTAAGGGATTTCCTTATCTATTTTTTGTACTTTTTCTCCTGTTGGAGTATAAAAATCGATGCTCTGTGTGCCGGAAAAGTGCTTCAGCTTGTCAGCTACTGCTTTTTTATTTCCTACAACGGTGATATAGGCGTGTTCCGGCTTGATATACTTCTGTGCTGCAGCATATACATCCTCGATGGAGACCTTACTCAATCTCTGGAGATAGGTTTGATAGTAGTCTTTAGGCAAGTTGTATTTAAAGATATTATAGGCTTGCATAGCAACCGTTGAAGGACTTTCCAATGATCTTGAGAAGCGGCCTATCATTGCATTTTTGGCAAGTTGTAGATGCGCTTTATCTACTTTCTGAGACTTGATTCTGTTGAGTTCTCGGAGGAATTCTACAACAGAACTATCCGTTACTTCATTGCGTACGCTGGCATAAGCGACAAATTTTCCGACTAGCTCATCAGCGCTTAATTGAGAGCGTGCACCATAGGTATAGCCTTTGTCTTCACGGAGGTTCTGCATGAGATAGCCACTGAAAGTTCCACCGCCGAGAATAGTATTCATAAGCTTTGCTGCAAGATAATCGTCGTCACCGAGGTGAAGTTCTACGGGATATGCAACTTTAATGACTGATTGAACAGCTCCCGGTTTATCGACAAAGACGACTTTTCTTGTCTCCGGGGCTTGAGGCAAGGTGTATTGATGCTCCGGTACATCACTTTTTTCCCAGTTACCGAAGTATTTCTGAGCCTGCTTGCGAGCTTTCTCAACACTTATGTCACCTACGATAATCAAGTAGGAGATATTGGGCTTGAAATAGGTGTTGTAATAGTTTTTAACATCCTCGAGAGTGATGTTTTCGATGCTTTCTTTGGTGGGGAATTCTCCGTAAGGGAAATCTTTTCCGTAAACGACCATATCGGAAATATTGCTTGAGATTGCGTTTGGATTGGCCATCTGAGCAGCAATTCCGGAGATCATCTGCTTTTTAATCTTTTGGAATTCATCTTCAGGGAAAGAAGGATTGAGGAGAATATCTTGCATGAGATCGAGCAATTGCTCTGAGAACTTAGTCAAAGATTGTCCGGATACATGAGTCCCCGAGGTGCTTAAACTTCCACCGATAAAATCAATATCCTCATCGATTTCCGCCTTGGTACGATGTGTGGTTCCGGACTCGAGAAGCTGGCCGGCAATACCGATATAACCTGCCTTGTCCCCTTGTAGGATAGGATCTCTATCAATTCTTATAGAATAGGAGACCAATGGTCGCTGGTGATTTTCAACGACAATAACCTTGAGCCCATTATCGAGAGTAAAATTTGAAAAATCACCGATGTGAATCTCTGGTGCAGGTCCCGGTTTCGGTGCAGATTTTCTGAAATCTTGACTCACCGTATTATCCACGGCAGTTTTATTCTGAGTAGTCATCGTTTTATTTGCATTTTTAGGTGTGCACTGCGTGAGCGTGAGCAATAGAACTAGGCAGATGTATTGAGCAAAATATTTCATGATATTTCCCTTTGATATATTATGTTATAATTATTTTATTGAACTTCTTCTTTCTGAGCCATTGGGAGATAGTAAAGGACAACTCTGTTGTTTTTATTCAGATATTTTCTAGCAGCAGCGCGCATATCTTCCCGGCTGACTGCCTTGTATTTCTGAATTTCCTTATTTATCATATCGGTATCGTGATAGAATGTATAATACTTGGCAAGGCTAGAAGCGATACCGGCCATTGAAGAATTACTTTCGACAAAGCTGGCTTCAATCTGGTTCTGGAGCTTCTGATATTCTCTTTCTGAGATTAAGTCAGTCTTGATTTTCTTGATTTCCTCATTCATGGCTACTTCGAGATCGTGGGGATCGACACCCATATTGGCAATGCCAAATACGATAGATAAGCCCTCGTCTTCAAGTCCATAAGCAAAGTTGAACACCTGCAGTGCCAATTGCTTTTTATCGACAATATCTCTATACATTCTCGAGCTTTCTCCACGACTCAATACACGCGATACCATATCGATTGCATAAAAATCCTCTGAATTCATTTTAGGTGCGCGATAAGCCTCGATCACAGCCGGTAATTGAATATTATCGTAAATAGTATCTCTGATTTCATGTTGCAAGAGGCCTTCATCGACATCCGGGAATCGCATATCCATAGTTCCCCTTGGGATGGGACCAAAATACTTTTTGATTAATTGTTTTGTTTTTTCAATATTGATGTCTCCTGCAATAGTCAGCACCGCATTATTCGGTACGTAAAACATCTTGTAAAAGTTCTTGTAATTCTCTTCTGTCGCCGCATTGAGGTGAGCCATATAGCCTATGACAGGCCACTTGTATGGATGGTGCTTGAAAGCGCGTTTAAAAATTTCAATAAATACACTGCCATAAGGTCGGTTTTCAATGCGTTGTCTGCGTTCTTCTTTTACGACCTTGCGCTGTGTCTCAATCCCTACGGAATCGACCTTGGCATGCATCATACGCTCAGACTCAAGCCATAGACCGAGTGCAAGCTGATTGGAAGGGAGGATTTCATAATAATACGTTCTGTCCTGGGTGGTATTGGCATTCAAGACACCGCCGGCTTTTTCCACATACTTACTGAATTCTCCGCGGTCGATGTACTTGGACCCTTCAAAGAGCAGATGCTCAAAGAAGTGAGCGAATCCCGTTCTATTTGGTAGTTCATTCTTAGAGCCCACGTGGTACATCACGCTCACGGCAACAATAGGTGTGCTGTGGTCCTCGTGAAGAATCACGTGCAATCCATTGTCAAGATCGTATTCTGTGAAGGAAATTTTATTCATCTGTGCGTAATTTGTGTAAGCTATTGCGCTGACCATTAACAAGCTTGCTATGACAGTTTTCATTATTCAAAAATTTATTCTTGAGAGTGAGAAAACATGGCTCCTCATCCCATCAAATCATTTATGTCGGCGCAAATGTAAGAATTTATTCATAAAACTGTGGAGGCTTTCTATGAATGCCGGAGATTTACCGATAGATGATCTATTATCAGTATAATAGGATGCCTTACGGCAAATATGGATTCAGACCATTTTGTCGGCACATGCTGAACTGGCAAATGCGTCCGGCTTGGCTTTAAAGCAATATCCCATACTTTTTATATATCCCATCGCCTCTTTCAATGCAATATGGGACTCGCATGTCGGGTCGGTATTGATATCCGCATGAACTTCCAGATCAACGTTTTCCTCGTCGAGAATGGGGCATATTTCATAAGCGACTTCAATGGACTTGGAAACCTCGAGAATCATTCGCTCTTTAAGGCTGATGTTATGCGCATCCATCACGTCGTGATTGACATACATAAAGCCGCCGCGCTTTTCACGCAGAAAAACAATAACTGTCGCAAATCTGATGTGATCGGATTTTACCTGCGAGTCGGTGCCGATACACACCTTGAGTTTATATCCTTGCTTTTTTTCGCGCTTAATCGTATCGCGGACAAGCTCTGCAAGTGGTTGCTGTAGCGGATGACCGCTGAATGTGTGCCATGGCATAAGATTATAATTTTTTCCAATATACGGATTTTCTTTAATTATTTTAAAGTTGGTAGAGTAGAGCGAGGCGAAAGAACAAATCCACTTCGCCTCACCCCC
>CAYTBT010000021.1:0-52912 GCA_964436125.1 uncultured Saprospiraceae bacterium
CGCTGATATTAATAGGTCCCGGATTGAATTCATATTGAAATTGTCCTTGATTACAGGTTAAGGTGATATAAAAACAACCATCACCGGGAATTTGAGCTTGCAATGGGAAGGAGAAACAGAAGAAAAATAAAAAAGCTATAAATGGAGCCTTAATATACAGCTTCGTTTCTTTAACTAGGTCCGTAAGTCCGTAAGTTTTTATATCTCATGATTTTAATTATTAATATAATTGCTGTGAAAGGTATAATTTATTTATGACATTGGCAAATGTTTTATAAAAAAAAACAATTTTTATTTTTTACTTGTTTGGAAATATGAGAGGTCTCAGGAACAGAATTATAGGGGTGTGAACCTGTAAAGTGCTGCGCTGAGCCCTTCGATAAACTCAGGACAACACCTGTTTAAGCGTCGTAAAGACGGTACGTTGTAAATTAAGTTCATTGTAATATTGCAATATTACGATGAAGAAAATTACCAGCCTCAACCTCAACCTTTATCACGCCTACGGCGGACTAGGTCGAGCTATCTCACTCAGTAAGCTGAGCTCGTAGTCTCGCCTTGAGACCTCAACCTTAGCCTTAGCCTTAGCCTTAGCTTATCTCTTCCTGTTCTTCCACGCCCTGAGGAGAATGGGCGGGCAGATGTCCTGCATGAAGGAAACAACCGAGTTATAGGTTTTCATCTTCCCGGAATCACTGCCTTTTCTCGCGACAAATTTTGTATTAATCCGCGATTCTTTTCCCTGCACAACTTCTTCAGCCGGACGTCCCTTAGTGTAATAGTAGAAGGCCATAGACTTCCTGCTCCGGTCCGGTGGACAAGTCAATTTATCCGGATGACCGTGATAAGAGAAATCCGTTGTTGAGAACAATGCCATTCTGTTAAATAGTGGTAACATCTTGGTCACGCAGCCTTTCATTTCAGTATCCCATAGCTCAAAGTGGCCGCCATAACTTTCATCCCAGTCTTCATTGAGATAGACGAGGACATTGAGTCTTCTGTCTAGTCCCGTCATTCTGTGCTTGTTGAAATCAGCGTGGATTTTCAAGAAGCCACCGGGTTTAATCTGATGAAATCCACCGCCTTCAAAGTATGGATCCGGCATGAGATTGGGGATGCCGGTCAGTGCGCTCAGAAACTCGAGAAATGGCTGCGAATTGAGAAAATGCGCAAATTCCGTTGCCTGAGGACCAAATTTATATTCTCCGCGACTTGCAAGCTTAACTTCATTGGGATTCTCAAATTTTATGTCCTTTTTGTCTCCTAATTCAGGAAATTCAGCGAGTACTTTCTTGAGTTCAACTTCGTTGAAAAAGTCGTCAAAGTACATATTTGGGAATGGTGGATTATTTAGATATTCTGCGTTTTTCTCCTTACCCAATTGTATTAATTCATCATAACTGAGGTCCAGGAATTTACTTCTATTCATTGTGTCAATTATCTAGTGTAGGAATATGTTTTTGCTTATTTGCCTAAGCTATAAAAGTTGGCTGCCAAGGTAATCAGATTTTTTCAATTCTGCTAATTCAATCTACCGGAAATCAGGAGTCTTGCGCCTTTTTGAAGCTATCTTAATTGGTGAAACTTTATTGAGATGCACGAGAAAAATTCATACCTTTGCAGCATGAAAGCCATAGAAATAGACGATTTTATAGCATTAGCAGAAGATTATCTTGTCCTAGATGTGCGTAGTCCCTCGGAGTATGAGCATGCGCATATTCCCGGTGCAATTTCGCTTCCATTATTTGACGATGAAGAGCGGAAGGTGGTCGGCACAACCTATAAGAAGCAGAGTAGGGAAGCCGCCATAAAGATTGGCTTGGACTATTTCGGACCCAAGATGCGGGAAATGGTGAATACCGTCGAGAAACGATTGCATGAAAGAGATTCTAAGACGGTGCTCGTGCATTGCTGGCGCGGTGGGATGCGGAGTGCGGCGATTGCCTGGCTCCTCGACCTCTATGGCTTTAAAGTTTTTACCTTGAAGGGCGGTTATAAAAGCTTCAGGAATTGGGTTTTACAACAATTTGAAGCGCCGCATAATCTCCGGATTTTGAGTGGATTTACGGGAAGTGGCAAGACGGAAATTTTGCACGCACTGGCTGAGCGCAATGAACCCATTCTCGATCTTGAAGGCATAGCCGGTCATAGAGGATCGGCATTCGGTGCACTGGGTTTACCGCCTCAGCCCGGTATTCAGCACTTTGAGAATATGCTCGCTATGAAATTATATAAGCTTACGCAAATGTATGGCGATAAGCCTATATGGGTGGAGAGTGAAAGCAACCGCATAGGGCAAGTGAATATCAATTATCTCTTTTTCAATCAGATGAAAGCAGCAGAGCGGGTTCATATTGAAGTATCACTGGAGGAACGGGTAAAAAAGGTTGTTGAGGAATACGGAAACTTCGATAAGGAAAAGCTCAAGGCGGCGGTAAAGCGCATACAGAAGCGACTCGGCGGCCTTCAGACTAAGAATACCTTGAAATATCTCGATGAAGGAGACATTGCAAGCGCATTTGAGATTCTTATTTCTTACTACGATAAATACTATCGGAAAAGTACCTTGTTCCAAGAACCAATTGCTGAAATTGAACTTCCCAATACCGATGCTGCTGCCAATGCTGATATTTTAATTGAGAAAATGAAGGAATTACATGTCGGAGAAACATATTAAACTTACCAAATACGCTCACGGAGCAGGTTGCGGTTGTAAGATTGCCCCGCAAGTACTCGATGAAATACTGAAAAGTGATACTACGGTTGATAAAAATGAATTTAAGAACTTACTTGTGGGGAATTCCGCCAGTGATGATGCAGCAGTTTATCAACTGAATGATGAAGAGGCTCTCATTGCAACCACGGATTTTTTTACACCGATTGTCGATGACCCCTTTACCTTCGGTAAAGTTGCAGCCGCCAATGCAATAAGCGATGTCTATGCAATGGGCGGTACTCCGCTGATGTCTCTGGCAATACTCGGCTGGCCGATAGAAAAACTGCCTATCGAAGCTGCCAATGATGTGATGCGTGGTGCCAGGGAAATCTGTGCGCAAGCTCATATCCCACTTGCAGGTGGACACAGCATCGATACACCTGAACCCATATTCGGCTTATCGGTGAACGGTAAAGTTGCAGTAAAACATCTCAAACAGAACAATCAAGCACAAGCAGGAGACTTGCTTTTCCTCACTAAGCCAATAGGCGTCGGCGTATTTGCGACAGCGGCCAAAAGAGATGTGATTGAAGAGGAAGACTTGCAATTATTATATGCCCAACTCGTCAAATTAAACGATATCGGCACCGCGCTGGGGGAAATCCATGCAGTAAATGCAATGACCGATGTGACGGGATTCGGACTCGCCGGACACCTGATTGAAATGGCGGAAAATTCCGGTTTGTCCGCTGAAATTAAATATGCACAGGTGCCGAAGTTGCCGGGAATTGAAAGATATCTCTCACAGAATGTTATTCCCGATGCGACATATAGGAACTGGAAAGGATACGGCGATAAGGTAAAGCTGGAATCCGGTGTAAATATGATGGAAGCCTTTCAATTATTGCCCGACCCACAGACCAATGGCGGCCTTTTAATTGCTGTTGCTGCTGAAGGGGTGGAGGAGGTTCAAGCTGTATTAGGAGACGGTGGATGTGCAGATTTCCTCCGACCGATAGGACGGATAGCTGAGAAAGGGGAGAAGGTGCTGGTGGTGAAATGATGGTATTCTATTACTAAAATTGGTTCATAAGCATAGCTAAAATTCCTCTTTTTTGCTTTGGTTGAGGGCAAGCCCTTTACTTATTAAGTTATTTTATCAGCTTTTTGAAATATGACAGTATCATGACAAATAAGATTGTGTGTGTGTAGATTTGCAGTTGTACCTTCCTTCAAAGATGCAGTAGACATTCTGAACACTGCATGAACAAAAAGTAGGAGTTATTTAAAAAAATTATAATCATGAAAAAGTTATATTTTCTTACATTATTAGGAATAATTATTTTATCTTGTACAAAAGAAGATAGACAAATTGTTAACGCCAGTGATTCTTCATCTGAATTTAGAAGTTTAGATGAAATCAAAATCCGAGTTGATGGTAAGGCCTATAATACCTTGAATTTCGGGGAACTTCACAATAAAGTAATTGAAAATTGTTTCCCTAGCTTATCTGATACATCAGACTTGTCACAAACTCTATCAACAATTATATTGAATTACATCAATACTAAACCAACAAACAAATATAACAATGTGCTTTTGAATTATTGTACATCTCAAGATCTTGACATAGTAGGCCATCTTTCAACTCCTGAATGTAATGCAATTGATAATTTAATTGATACACTATATTTAACTTTGTTATCCATGGATTTTATTAATCAAAAAGAGTTTGAATTATTAAATGACTTTAAAGCGGATATATTTGACTCAACAATGAATGCAACAACTATTCAATCAAAATACATAGCAGGTTATAATAAATTATATTCAACAAATATTAATGGTAAAAATGATTCAAGTCTAGGGCAAATAATAGTTGGTTCTTCTATTGGACTAATCTCACATAGTAAGGATTTATGGATTAATTGGGACTATGATGCCAATCCACATTACTTTCTCAATACCAACGGAGCTATTGATTCTGTGACTACTAATGTTGATAATTTCCCTATATTAGCTGATATGGTTGGAGGTTTGTTAAATACTTATGTTTGGATATTTCAAAATGCAGACCGTATAGAAAATGGTGAAGATGTAGGAGGAGAACTTCTTGAAATTATGGTTGGTGGTACAATCAAATCGTCATTAAGTGCCGGAATTGTTAGAGCTATTGGAGGCGGGGCACAGTAATTTTTAAAAGAAATAAGGTCAATGAAACAACATTTGATGCTAACATTTCTTAAGAGAATACTTTTATTACTGATATGCTTGATAGCACTTGAGCTAGTCTGGAATTTAATTTTCCATCAAACCCTTTTATATAAGCAAGTTCTTGCTTCATTTTTTTTAAAAAACATTATAATTGCAGCGGGTATTAGTCTTGTTTTCTACCTTCAAGAGAGGGTTCATATTGAAAAATAGAGGAGCATTTAAATTATAAATCGGAAGGAAGTAAAGGCGGTTAATCCCGCCTTTGCTGTCCTTTTACACCACCTAGCGTACGTCTCTCGTATTTGGCTGTTTTCTCAATGATTAACCGGACTAAGGTCCACTAAAAAATAGTCGAAAAATTTATAAAAAAGTGGAATTGGCTCTTATCGCCTTCCTATTATTATCTTTTTTATCCGCTGATTAATATAGAAACTGGAAAGGATACGGCGATAAGGTGAAGCTGGAAGCCGGTGTAAATATGATGGAAGCCTTCCAGCTCTTGCCCGACCCACACCAATGGCGGCCTTGTAATTGCTGTTGCTGCTGAAGGTGTGGGGGAGGTTCAAGCTGTATTAGGAGACGGTGGATGTGCAGATTTCCTCCGGCCTATAGGACGGATAGCTGAAAAAGGGGAGAAGGTGCTGGTGGTGAAGTAGCGGAATTGAGCACGGATTACGTATAAATCTAGTGCTTATTCAGAGAAAATCGTTTCCTGCATTTTATTTTTGGAAGACGACACTATAACTTTATGTGAAATAATCATTAGAATTTTTTATGAGGAATATACTTGTACCTGCACTTTCGATAATTTTCTGCCTTATTTTCTTCACGCAATCCCATGCGCAGTGGTCACATAGAACAATGATGCACGATGATATCGAGCGCGATTACTGGATTTATTTGCCGGAAGGCTATAACCCGGATAATCCTGCCTCATTACTGGTTACTTTACATGGAATGGGCGACAGCGCAAAGAATTTTAAAAATATCGGCTTTCAATCCATAGCCGATACCGCCAATATCATTCTATTAGTCCCAAATGCCCTTGTTTTTCACTGTTTCATTCCTATTCTCGATGGTATGCGGACATGGAACTCTTACGCAGGTGCATTCGGTATTCATCCAAACAAAGGAGTAGATGATGTCGGCTTTTTAAATGCAATAGTTGATACTGCTTCCGCAAATTATGCGATTGATCCCTGTAGGATTTACATCTGCGGCTTTTCGATGGGTGGCTTTATGACAGAACGGATGGCACTTGTCTCCAATTCCAGGTTTGCAGCATTTGCCGTTGCAGCAGGTGCAATAGGTAGTTTAATGGAGCCACCGTTTCAACCTAGGAGAGCAGTGCCGGTAATCCATTTATGCGGAACCAATGACCTTAAAGTGGGAATTGAAGAGCCTTCTTTGCCCGGGTGGGGCACAGGCGTGGATTCTACACTGCGATTTTGGATTAAGAACAACTATTGTGATACAATTCCCATACGAGATACCTTATCGAGTTTAATTCAAGGACATAAAGTAGAAAGGATAATTTATCCACATGGGGATGATGATGCTGATGTCGTTTTTTATAAGGTCGAGGGACTTGCACATGCCTGGTTAAAACCATTTTATAATAAAATGATATGGCAATACCTCAGCAAGCATACACATTGTTCAAGTCCTACGAGTGTGGAAGCCGAAAAAGTTGATTATGAGCTGCATATTTTTCCTAATCCTGCAAGGGATGTACTTACGATTTCTGCGGAGACAAAGTTCAATAAAGTACAGATTATTGATAATTTAGGCAGACTGATAAGGACGTATAAGGACACTTCGACAAATAAATTCACATTGAATATCAATGAATTATTGCCAGGGAAATATTATGTGAAGATCTATGCTGAGGAGATGCTTGCCAGCAAGAAGTTTATTAAAATATAAGGAATTGAGGATGTGGGCCGATATTGCTTGTAGATGTGAATGAATGAAGTTATAAAGAAAAGCTAAGCTTGAAGTACGAAGTGAGGAAAGATTGATGAGCCCTCTTGCGTATTAAAAGCTTCTTACTCATCACAGATTATCCGCGTCGTACTGAGTTTATCGCGTATTACGGATTCACTCAAGCTCAAGCTCAGCCTCAACTATTTTATGATCAAATTCATTATTTCATCGCAATACCTTGCGGTAAAGCATTTCTATTCACAAGGAGAGCGATAGTCTTGTATTTTACATACGCCTTAGTAACATAGAGATAACCATTATAATCATTGTGTGTGCCCCAGGAATTCTTGACGATATAATATTCTTTACCGTTTTGATCCTTGGCCATTCCGATGATATGCATACCGTGATCATCCGTAGTCTTATAATTATCAAATGCAATCTGTCGCATTTCCGGAGTAATTTCGCGTTCATCATGCGGCTTGCTGAACATGTGTTTACGTTCGCTAGGTGTCATCTGATAGTAGGTAAGCTCCGGCACATAGGCTATTCCATTTTTCCAGCTGAAATATCTTTCACTGACATCAGTAGCCCAGCCTACTGAATAGCCATTTTGTAGAGCATTGTCAATAATGCTGATGAGGTCGTTCATCTTTACATTATAAATATAGTCAAAGCTCCAGTTGTCCGGTACAGGTAGAAAGACATTGGTGTAAAGTGCTTGATCGGGAATATTGCCTACCTCGATATAATTATCGGGATTAAGGCCTACAACCTCCTTGGCAAATGATTGTGGCGTATAAGTTTTGCCTTTGTAGGTAAATTCCTCCGGAACCTTGCCTAGATAAGCATCGAGTACAGCATCAAATGCCTTTACCCAGTTCTCTGTGAGTTTCCCGTTCTTATTCTTAATGATTCCATCGATAAATCCTTTTAATGCAGCTTGCATTTCCCCGAATCTATTGATTGTAGTCCCGTAATTCAAGCCGTCATAAACACTCTGCGGAACTGCACCGTACTTTTCCAGCATATTTATCACGTCGTGTAACTCGCCTCCATCACCATATTTCATGTGACCGTGAAGACGGACATAATTTTTTGCCTTCTCAAGATATACGCAACGCGCCGTGTAAACTTCCGATAAATCAACCGGTGCGAGACCGGCACGCAACATTTCTGACTCGAGAAATGAGTTTCCGGAGTAACTCCAGCATGTACCGCTCCGACCTTGGTTCTTGACGCTCGTGGATTCTACGTTAATGACTGTTGTAAAGTGGAAGCCCTCTTTTGAATTGGCACTGTGATTCTCCTCCAGTGATTTAATGAGATCCACCTGGCCTGAGACATTAAAAGCCAAGAAAATACTCAGTATAAATAAGCTAATTTTGTTAACCATAGATTTATTTTTATTGATATGTGACTTTATAGGAAAAATTGCAATCGGTTTCCGGTAGGCTATTTCAGCTGAAGAGTGTACAGTTCTATCTATATTCCCGTATTTTTCCCATTCTGGCTGCATCTTAGATTGCAAGTTGCTTTCTAGTTGAAACACTGCTGAATGCGCACTTTTTAGCTTTCGCAAATAGCTTTCCTTGCTCCAATCTTTCCTGATTGAATTAATTGAACACTAAGATAAAAAACCCCTCCTTTTAAGCCAATTATCGCCAAATTAATCACAAAAATATCCCTGCTCCCGGCCTTGCCTGGTACGATTGTGAAGATAATCGGCCGTTGCTCAGAAACTTTGGCTTATAGATGTTGTTGCGCGTAAAAGGTCAGCTATCGTGAAACAACTGAAGATTATGAGAAACGAGAAACATCTGCGGCAGGTAATTATTCCGGTACTTATCGGTATAATATTTTTAGGACTTGGATTGCAATCTTGTAAGAATAGAAAAACAGAAGTACAGGGTAAACTCATCATATTTGACTCGGATATCGGGCCTTCTTGTGATGATGTTGCTGCATTGACAATGCTCCACGCGCTTGAAGATGCAGGAGAAGTGAAAATATTGGCTACCGTAGCCGACAATAAATATCCCGGTGTAGCAAGTGTACTCGATGTTATAAACACCTACTGGGGAAGACCGGATATTCCGATAGGTATTCCCAAGAGTGGCGCTCCATCACTACGCGATGAATTCCATTGGACAGACAGCCTCATGCAATCATATCCACATGACCTCCGGAATAATGATGATGTTCCCGGATCTGTAGAGATTTACCGGCAAGTGTTATCTGCACAAGAGGATAGCAGCCTTACGATTGTATCCGTCGGCTTCCTGAATAACCTCGCCAAGCTCCTGCAATCAGAACCGGATGAATATTCGCGCTTAAATGGTCGCGACCTCGTAATGAAAAAAGTCGATAAGCTCGTATGTATGGGAGGTGAATTCCCGAGTGGAAAGGAGTTTAATATGTACAAAGATGCGCAAGCAGCGCAGAAAGTAGCAGAACAATGGCCTACACGTATCATATTTACGGGATTTGAGATAGGAAAGCAAATTTTTACCGGATTGCCGCTGCTGAAACAAGGGGAAAAAGGGAAGAATCCTTTAAGAGATGCTTATGCTATAGTTATGGATAAGACGGACGGAGATTCACTCGGCAGAAGAAGTTGGGATCAATCGGCTATACTTATCGCAGCCAAAGGAGTAAAACCTTATTTTAATAGTGTAAATGGAAAGATTCAAGTCCATACAGATGGAAGCAATGACTGGTCAAGCAGTGGGTACGGACATTCCTACGTGAAATTTGCTATGCCACCGGATTCAATAGCAGAAATTATAAACCAGTTAATGCTTGAAACCCCGGCCGGCCTCTCAACTCAGGAAAAATAATTTACGAGAAGTTATATTCTACCTTTTCCCTCAATAATTGCGCCTTATTGCTTCCACAATAAACTACCATCACCATAGCTTAGAAATCGGAATTCGTGCTCAAGTGCATAATCGTAAATTTCTTTCCAATCCTCGCCCACAAGCGCCGCAATCATCAGAAGTAAAGTGGATGCCGGTTGGTGAAAATTGGTGATAAGACCATCGATAAGTTTAAATTCATAAGTCGGAGCAATAATAAGCCTGGTGCGCGTGATAAATTTATCGATATTCTGTTGATGGAAATAATCCATAAGCGCATTTATGGCCTCCTCCGGAGCGTAATCATCCGATCGTTCATAAGGATACCATTGAGATACTGCAATGGCTTGACTTTTATCCCATTCACCGCGGAGGAGCTGAACGCCTATCCAGTACAGGCTTTCGATCGTTCTAGCTGAAGTTGTACCAATGCTTATTTTTTTCTGACCACTACGCAATTGCTCTGCGATGCGATGGAGAAGATGTAGTGAAAACTCAATCCATTCCGCATGCATCTGATGGCCGGACATTGTCTCGGATTTGACAGGCATAAATGTTCCGGCTCCTACATGAAGCGTCAGGCGTTCCCTTTTAATATCGTGCTCCTCCAGATCTTTCAGCACATAATCGGTGAAATGGAGTGCTGCGGTAGGTGCGGCCACACTGCCTTCCCTTCTTGCAAATATCGTCTGATACCGCTCTTCATCGGAGGCTTCCGCCTTCCGTTTTAAATAGGGCGGGATAGGAATATTCCCCGCGTGCTCAAGGAATTCTGAGAAACTCAGATGTTCTCCGGAAGTAGTTTTCCATCGGAAATAAATGAGAAAAGCATTCCCGTCACGAGCGATCTTTTCGGCACTAGCCTTAATCATATCTTGCACTCCATCTGCTGTTGTAAATCGGGCCTCCATTGTAATCGGATTATCGTCCTTCCATTTTGCCGCTCCACGTAATAGACATTTCCAGTAAATCTCATCCTCCTGCGCCATTGCAGTGGTAATGTCTGTATAGCGTTTACCCGGCTCAAGGCAGAAAACTTCTATGTGGCCGCCCGTCGATTTGTAAAAATGAAGTCGTGCATGGACAACCTTGGCTTGATTGAAAAACAACAAACTTCCGGCGGGAATATGCTCCGCGATATTGCGATATATGTCCTCTTCAATCTCTCCGGACTTATAGATAAGGAGCTTGGATCTATCTCTTTCTTCTAGTGGATAACGAGCTATGCGTTCATCGGGGAGCGCATATTGATAATCATCGATATGGATTTCAGATGGGTGTTTTATGGATCTCGACATATTGTGCAATAGATTTTGACCGGATTAAGGGACAAATTTACATATTTATCCCTCTCGAGTCATTTTATGGTAGGATTTTCCCTCATTTACGGAGAAATCATGTTGCTGCATTGTCATATTTTCCCGGGTTTACCCCTTAGCGATGGACTTGAAAAGATTTCCGGGCATTTCTGTACATAAAACGCTATAAATAAGCTATATTTGCAAGCCGCAAGGACGGCCTTGCATTGTAATAATCCCTTAGAAAAGAAGGTGAAAACACCTCCTAAGGCAGGGGAAAGATTGACACAGAGGACAGAGTTAAATTACAAGAAAGAAGAAAAATGGAAAATACAAATTTACCGACTTCCGCAGGATTGCGATTCCGCAAGGCAATGGAAGCAGAGAAACCACTTCAGGTCGTGGGAACCATCAATGCCAATCATGCATTACTTGCAGAGCAAGCCGGCTTTAATGCAATTTACCTGTCCGGCGGCGGTGTGGCGGCCGGTTCACTCGGCATTCCCGATCTCGGCATTACCAATCTCGAGGATGTTCTCATCGATCTCCGCCGTATCACCAATGTCACGGACCTTCCCATTATGGTTGATGTGGACACGGGATTCGGACCGTCTGCTTTTAACATTGCGCGCACGGTGAAGTCTCTGATAAAAGCCGGGGCAGCGGCCTTGCATATCGAGGATCAGGTAGGCGCTAAGCGTTGTGGCCATCGACCCAATAAGGAGATCGTCTCCAAGGAAGAGATGGTTGACCGCCTGAAATCTGCAGTCGATGCCCGCACGGATGAGAATTTTGTGATAGGTGCCAGAACAGATGCATTTGCGGTTGAAGGCTTCGAGAAGACTTTGGAGCGTGCAGTAGCTTACGCAAATGTGGGCGCAGACTTTATATTTGCGGAAGCTGTACCTGACTTATCTTACTACAGAAAATTTGTGGAAGCTACAGGAATCCCCGTACTCGCCAATATCACCGAGTTTGGCAAAATAGAGATGTACACCGTGGAACAGTTGAGAGAAGCAGGCGTGGGTATCGCTTTATATCCGCTATCGGCATTCCGCGCAGCCAATAAAGCGGCCTTGAATGTGTACACACATCTCCGCAAAGAAGGGACACAGAAGAATGTACTCGATACTATGCAGACGAGAAAAGAACTCTACGAGAGCATCGGCTACTATGAGTATGAAGAAAAATTGGATAATTTATTTAAACAGAAGAAAAATGGCAGATAAACAGAAGAAATTTAAACCTAAGAAGAGCGTGGCATTATCCGGTGTCGCAGCCGGGAATACCGCATTGTGTACCGTAGGGAAGAGTGGGAATGATTTACATTACAGAGGTTATGACATATATGACCTGGCAGCCCATGCAGAATTTGAAGGAGTTGCTTATCTCTTGATTCATGGAAGCTTGCCTACCCAGGCCCAACTCAAGGCATATAAAAGCAAATTGAAATCACTGCATGGTCTTCCACAACTGTTGAAAGATGCCTTAAAGAATATTCCGGCTGCCGCACACCCTATGGATGTATTGCGTACCTCTGTATCTGTATTGGGGACATTACTTCCGGAAAATGATGACCACCAGATTGCCGAGGCAAGAGATATCGCTGATAAATTACTCGCTTCATTTGGTTCTGCACTCCTTTATTGGTATCACTACACACACAATGGAAAAGAAATTGAAGTTGAAACGGACGACGATACTATCGGAGGGCATTTCCTCCACCTTCTGCACGGCGAGAAGCCCTCAGAAAGCTGGGTGAAAGCGATGCAGACATCATTGATTCTTTATGCTGAACACGAATTTAATGCATCGACCTTTACAAGCCGTGTCATTGCAGGAACCGGCTCTGATATGTATTCTGCGATAACTGGTGCCATAGGTGCATTGCGTGGACCTAAACACGGTGGCGCCAATGAAGTCGCCTTCAGCATCCAGAGCCGATACAATTCAGCAGATGAAGCAGAGAAAGATATTAAAGAACGCCTTGCCAGGAAAGAAATCATCATCGGTTTCGGCCATCCGGTTTATACGATTTCCGATCCGCGCAATGAAATCATCAAAGGCATCGCCAGAGAACTTTCCAAGGAGGCCGGCGACACTTTGCTTTACGATGTTGCAGAAAGGCTGGAGACAGTTATGTGGGATGAGAAAAAGATGTTCCCCAATCTCGATTGGTTTTCTGCAGTTGCTTACCATCAGATGGGAGTGCCTACCTTGATGTTTACACCACTCTTTGTCGTATCGCGTTGCACAGGATGGAGTGCACACGTCATCGAACAAAGACAAGATGGAAAAATTATCCGCCCAAGTGCCAATTATACAGGCCCTGAGGATAAGGAATTCATCCCGATTGAGAAAAGATAATTAATACCTAAAAAAAGATTTTATGTCATCACATATTTCCAATGAAAGACCACAACCCGATAAAGTGCTTGTGGATATAGCAGATTATGTTTTAAATTATGAGATTGAAAATGATCTCGCATGGAAAACAGCGCATTATTGCTTTCTCGATACCATAGGTTGTGGACTGGAAGCTTTAACTTATCCGGCTTGTACCAAGATGCTGGGGCCTATTGTCCCCGGGACTTATGTGCCCAATGGTGCCAAAGTCCCCGGTACGCCTTATCAACTCGATCCTGTACAAGCGGCATTTAATATCGGTGCGATAATCCGATGGCTTGACTTCAATGATACATGGCTTGCGGCAGAATGGGGACATCCTTCCGATAATCTCGGTGGAATACTTGCGACCGCGGACTGGCTATCCAGGACGCGCATTGCAGAAGGGAAAGAACCATTGAAAATGAAACAAGTGCTGGAAGGGATGATTATGGCACATGAAATTCAAGGTGTCATGGCGCTGGAAAATTCCTTCAATGCCGTAGGACTTGATCATGTTATTCTCGTTAAGCTTGCTTCAACGGCAGTTGTAGGGAAGTTGATAGGCTTGAGCAGAGAAGAATTGATTAATGCCTTGTCCCATGTATTTGTCGATGGGCAGGCATTGCGTACTTATCGCCATGCACCCAATACCGGTAGCCGGAAATCCTGGGCTGCAGGTGACGCTACTTCAAGAGCCGTGCGACTTGCACTTATCGCAAAGACCGGTGAAATGGGCTATCCTTCTGTATTGACCGCCGATACCTGGGGCTTTTATGATGTCTCCTTTAATGGCGATGAATTTAGCTTCCAACGCGATTATGGCTCTTATGTGATGGAAAATATCTTGTTTAAAATCTCATTTCCTGCAGAGTTCCACGCACAGACAGCAGCAGAAGCAGCAATGACATTGCACGATAAGCTGAATGAAATGGGCAGAAGTACGGATGATATTGCCAAGATTACCGTGCGCACGCACGAGGCCGCTATACGGATTATTGATAAACAAGGACCGCTGGATAATCCTGCAGATAGAGATCATTGTATTCAGTACATGATTGCAGTTCCTTTAATATTCGGTCGGTTGACTGCAGCAGATTATGAAGATCAGGTGGCAGCCGATCCGCGTATAGATGCACTGCGTGCCAAAATGCAATGCGTGGAAGATCCACAATTTACTCGCGATTATCACGATCCTGAAAAACGCTCCATTGCCAATGGTCTTACCATTGAATTTACGGATGGTACTGTACTCGATGAAGTCCTTGTAGAATATCCCATCGGCCATAAACGCCGGAGAGAAGAAGGCTTCCCACAGCTCATAGAGAAATTTAAAGTGAATCTCGCAAGAATATTTTCTGAAAAGCAACAGAAAACCGTAATTGAGAATACCCTTGATTATGATAGACTTGCTCAACTTGACGTGAATGAACTTGTCGATATGCTGGTGATTTAGATTTATTTCTGACTTATTCAAGAATAGGAAGAATGTAGGCATACAACACCTTGTGTGCCTATTTTTTTTGTGCTGAAGTATTCTTTTTGACCGGATGAAGAAAACATTTGTTTTGTCCAACGCTGAAAATAATATACATTTGGGAGGATATTTTTCTTCGACAGCATAAATAGATTAGACAAATGGCAAAACCCACTACAAAAAATACCTCCTCAGGTTCAAGCCTGAAGCGAGAAATAGGAGTTATTGGCTTATTATTTGCTTCCGTCGGCTCGATTATTGGCTCGGGCTGGTTATTCGGAGCATTGGAAGCAGCTGAAATTGCGGGACCGGGCTCGATATTCTCTTGGGCGATAGGGGGAATATTAATGATATTTATCGCCCTTTGTTATGCCGAGCTGGGCACAATGTTTCCCGTATCAGGTGGAGTAATACGCTATCCACACTTTTCATTTGGCTCTTTTAATAGTTACACTTTAGGCTGGCTAACCTGGATGGCGGCAGCATCGACGACCGCGATAGAAGTACTTGCAGCCATGCAGTATGCCAATAGCTATCTGCCGGATTGGTTTCAGGTGCAACATCTCGTTGATGGACATCCCGTTTTAACGACCTTGGGATATTTTGTTGCAGTGCTATTGCTCGGAATATTTGTCGTCGTGAATGTCTATGGAATAAAATGGTTTATGCGCTTGAATAATGCGCTGGTGTGGTGGAAAATATTTGTCATTATTCTCGTAATTGCTGTCTTTATGATCAGTGCATTTAATATCGAGCACTTTAAGAATGTCGAGGCAGGAGGATTCTTTCCGCGAGGTGTAGAGGGAGTGTTCTCCGCAGTTGCAACAGCGGGAGTTGTCTTTTCATTTCTCGGTTTCAGACAAGGTGTTGAGCTGGCCGGTGAGACGAAGAACCCGAGTAGAAATGTTCCTATCGCCGTGATAGGATCGATATTACTTACGCTAGTCATATATGTGCTTCTGCAGATTGCTTTTATAGGCATTCTACCATTAGACGCACTAGAGAATGGATGGGCGCATATCGGTACAAGTATTTCCTTTGGAGATATTCCGGTAGAATTCGGTCCACTGGCAGCACTTGCAGGTACGATGGGACTTACTTTTCTCGTAGTTATTCTCTATGCCGATGCATTTATTTCACCGGCTGATACCGGCTTGATTTATACGACAGTAACCTCGCGACTGTCCTATGCAATGGGAAAGAACAAGAATGCACCTGAAGTCCTTGCCAAGGTGAATTCCAAAGGGGTTCCATGGGTGAGTCTTATCTTGACCTTTGTTGCCGGAAGTTTCTTCTTCTTTGCATTCCCTAGCTGGGAGCAACTCGTAGGATTCGTAACGACGTGTACAATCCTGTCATTTGGTTCCGGACCACTCGTCGTACTTGCCATGCGGAAACAATTACCCAATCACAAGCGGCCATTTAAACTTCCCATGATTAAGTTAATGGCCTTCCTCGGCTTCCTGGCGACCAATCTCATCGTGTACTGGTCAGGCTGGAATACGATAAAGCCCATTGCTATTGCGATAATTGTCGGATATGCGATATTCATCATCAATGAATATGTGAATAAAGGGACGACCCCTCCGCTCGAATTAAAAGCAGGTTATTGGGTCTTGATATGGATTGTCGGTTTGAGTGTTATTAGTTATCTCGGCGTTTACCCATATCCATCGCAAGAGGCAGGTAATCTCGGACTTATTCCACTGGGATGGGGAGTGGTGATCCTTGCAGTATGGGCTATTTTTATTATGTGGCTGGCAATGAAAAATGCCCTTTCTACCGAGGCTTGTAAGGCGCATATCGATGAACCGATGTTGCAGAGTGAAATCGACCTCGCTGATGATCTGCATGTGTAAGATGGGAAGCACCTTTGTGTTGAATAATGTGCTTTAGCTTCCGCAAAGGTGGATGCGGTTAATTCATTTATTTGGTATTAGTATTAGTGAGGAGGGATAAATGCCTTGTTGCCCTGTGATGGTTCCCGGTGTAAACTAATGCATTCTATCGATAATGCTGTGGCGACAGGGCAGGAGATTATTAAAGCAGTAAGCGGCAAATTATCAGCTTGCTAGCTGCTCTTATTTTAGTTATTATGCATAGACGATGCACTTGTAAAGTCCGCTCAAGGCATCCCACATGTTGTGTATTTTGACTGGTAAACTGCTTTTAAACTTATCTTCTATCCGGCTTGCTATCTTGTCTCGACTGCCACAACCATAGTAATAAACCGATTCCTACGATGATATCGACTATGTTCCACATTGTTCTACCCAATGAAATCTTGAAAAATGGTTGAAAAAGTAATGCTAGGCCTGCCAGTAAAAACATCTCCCTTTCCCGACCGGCTTTATAAGCTTCATAAGCAAATGTCGCAAATACAATAAGTGCACTGATTCTCACAAATTGGAAATAGCCATAGGGCATATCCAGCAGACACAGAAATAAAAGGATTGCTAGAATGAGCTTTAAGCCATCTGAAATATTGATCATAAGCTTAGCTTTTCTGTATCCTCGGAAACATATCTTCGGATTGATTCTTCAGGTGTTTATTATTCATTGGGAGCCTCATTTGCGGAAGCTTTATTCTTCTCCGGGTGGCGTATATGACTATGCTTAATGCTATATGTGAAATAAATAATAACCCCTATTGCCATCCAGATAATGAGACGTAGCCACGTGTCAAATGGAAGGCTAAACATCAGATATCCACAGATTAAGATAGAGAGAATCGGAACCAATGGCACAAGCGGAGCCTTAAAAGGTCGATTTCTGTCCGGCTCTTTATATCGAAGGTACAATACTCCGGCACTTACAATGGTGAAGGCGAGCAGAGTTCCTATAGAAACGAGCTCACCGAGTAAACCGATAGGGAAGAAGCCGGCAATCAATGCCGCTACAAGGCCGGTAAGCACAGTTGAATGAGCTGGTGTCTTGTATTTGGGATGTACTTTCCCAAAATAAGAGGGGAGCAAGCCATCTTTTGCCATGGTGTAAAAAATCCGTGGTTGCCCCATGAGCATCACAAGCACTACAGATGCCAGTCCGGCAATAGCGGCAATATTAATTAAGTAACCGAGCCAGTCAAGTGCGCCGGTTGCATCGATGGCGTGAAATACTGAATCCGGTACATTGAGTTCTGTATAGTGTACAAGCCCCGTTAAGACCAGTGAAACAAGAATGTAGAGTACCGTACAGATTGCCAGCGCTCCGAATATTCCGATTGGCATGGCTTTCTGTGGGTTCTTTACTTCTTGAGCCGCAGTTGTAACCGCATCAAAGCCGATAAAGGCAAAGAAAACTACACCGGCAGCTCGGATTATTCCGCTCCAGCCATATTCACCAAATGTTCCCGTGTTTTCAGGAATAAATGGTGTCCAGTTGGTAGATTCTACGTATTGAAAACCAAAGACAATGACCAAGATTAATACCGTGACCTTCACATAAACTATAATGTTGTTAAATCGCGCAGATTCTCTTATGCCCAGAACAAGTAAACCCGTTAAACACAAGATGAGAAACATGGCAGGTAAGTTGATAATCCCTTCTTGAACAAATTCTCCATCAACATAACTGAAAGGAGCTGTTGTCCATGCATCGGGTAGATTAACACCAAATGTCTTTTCTATAAAAGATACAAAATAGCCTGACCAGCCCACTGCAACCGTGGAAGCGGCAAATAGATACTCCAGGATGAGATCCCAGCCGATTATCCAAGCTATGAATTCTCCTAATGTGGCATATCCATACGTGTATGCACTTCCTGCGATAGGAATCATGGCGGTAAATTCAGCATAACAGAGTCCTGCAAATAAACAGGCGAGTCCGGCTATAATAAAGGAAATCGTAACTCCGGGCCCTGCATACATTGCCGCTGCGGGACCTGCAATCACAAATATTCCCGCGCCGATAATTGCACCTATTCCCAGAAGAACAACATTCCCTGCGGTAAGACTCCGGTTGAGAGATTGGTCGTCTTCAACAAATGCCTCCTTCTGTAATTCATCGATACTTTTGCGTTTAAATAATTTCATAGACTGAACTAGTTTGCTCCGGTTTAATGCTTGACCGGATATGAATATTTCTTAATGAATAAGCTATTAACCGGTACTCATCGATAATTGATGAGAATTCTTTGTTTCCGGTGAAATCCCCTGAATCAATTCTCGAGACACCAGCATTCCTGCACACTCGGGTTTCACTGAAAATGATGGTCATAGTCAATAGTCGTACCAAATATATAAATATATTGCTTATTTCCCGACATTATGAATAGAGATAAATAGTTTATGCTGTATTCTGGACTTTATAAGCATTAATCTGTGCTTGTGAAAAGTGGTGCTAGGATGCTTTCTACTTCAATAGATATTGCGAAGGACGTCGATGATAAATATGCTTGAGTCGTATAAAATTATCTTGTAAACTTGTGCCGGAAAATTCTAGAGAAGACTTAACAACTGAATTACCACTCATCGAGCATATTGCCCTCAGAATGATATCTGACAAGATTACTTTGCACCTGAAAGTTCCCGGATTTTTATGTGAAAAGCGGCAAAAATCAAGGTCATGAACAGGCTGAGCCAATTAAAAATAGCGTACACAAAATAATTTAAGGTATCAACTCCCAATACACCGCTGTGATAAGCCCCACAGGTATTCCATGGAACAAGAGCCGATGTAACCGTACCACTATCTTCCAGTGTCCGCGATAGATTCTCCGGAGCGAGGCCTTTATCCCTAAACGCTTTGTCGTACATTTTACCCGGAATTACGATTGCAAGGTATTGATCGCTTGCTGTAATGTTTAATGCCAGACAGCTGATAACCGTACTGAGAAATAAACCGAATACCGTGTGAAACAGATTGAGCAGAGCATTGCTGATTGTTGTCAATGCACCGATTGCCTCCATAACACCGCCGAAGGTCATTGCGCAGAGTATAAGCCATACTGTATTCAACATCCCGACCATTCCACCGGCAGTGAATAAGCCTTTCAATGCTTCATTTTCGGTGGGAATTGAACTCTCAACGGTAATACTGTTCATAATACCTTTGTAGGCACTGTTAAAGGTCAATTCTGTACTATTTCCGAGCGAAGCGACAATTTCAGGTTGAAAAATTAATGCTCCAAGCCCGCCCAGAAGCACACCGAGCAATAAAGCAATGAGCGGTGGAGTTTTCCTTATAATCATAAAGATAACTAGTAGCGGTACGACAAATAGCCACGGACTTACATTTATTGAATTTTCTATGGACTGAAGTAGGACATGTGTGTCGATATCGCCGCCTACATCGAGATTAAATCCGATGATTATGAAAGCTATTACCGTGATAATAATTGTCGGTGTCGTAGTGTACAACATATATCTTATGTGCGTAAATAAATCTGTTCCCGCCATCGCCGGAGCTAGATTGGTCGTGTCACTTAATGGAGAGATTTTGTCACCGAAGTAAGCACCGGAAAGTATTGCTCCCGCTGTCATACTGACCGGCACGTGGAGTGCCTTGGAGATGCCGATTAAAGCAATGCCTACAGTTGCTGATGTCGTCCAGCTACTTCCCGTAGCAAGTGATACTATGCAACAGATAACAACAGTTGAAACCAGGAATATAGTCGGATTTAAAATCTGTAAACCATAGTAAATCATCGTCGGAATAATACCACTGATCAACCAGGTGCCGGCAAGTGCGCCGACCATTAATAAAATAAGAATAGCACCTGCAGTAGATTGTATATTCGCTGATATTTCTTCCAGCATTTTATGGAATGAAACCCCATTGTTGAAACCTACGATAGCAGCAATCGCAGCACCGAGTATAAGAATAAATTGATTACTCCCGCCGAGTGCGCTATCTCCGAAGGCAAAAAAGACATTGTAGAATAGCATAGCTATAAGCACAATTACCGGGACGAGTGCTTCCCCGATGCTGAGATCTATCGGTTTATCTAGCTCCTTTGCCGAAGGCTTTTCAGATTGAATTTCTTGATTTGCCATAGAATGATTAGGTGAATTAATGTTATAATGGTAGCACTTAGTGTGGAATTTTCCAAATCCCCGACCCTGATTATTCCCCGGACCACAGCTTATTTACATTTTATACCTAGCACCGGTAGCTCTTTGTGAAGCACTTATGCTCTGATAAGTAATCAAGCTAGACACAATTTTAAGGCTGAGCATTTCACATTTCAGGCTGCAATGAGGAAGGAAACAAATCGATAATTTTTCATCAAGTTGAACCTAGTCCATAAGCATAGCTCACATTGCAGAAGTTTATCTCAGATTAAAGGTCGTTTTGCCGACGAGATATCCTTTATTGTATATCTCGACTTCATATATCCCTTCAGTAAAATGTATTTCAGGGCGCCACTGAATGCAACCGACAGCCGGTGATTGATTGTAGCGCATGCGCGTTGACTTAGTATAGCGTACTTGAGTTTCCCCTTCAAGTTCTGTCAATACACCTGATCCGCTACTATTCACTGCCATTGTCTTCCCGAGGGGATCGATAATCCGGATGTAAAAAGTCTCTGTGCCTTGTTCAGCAATTTCATTGGCAGTAGTTTCAAAGCAGACCTCGATAAGGTCAACATTCTTGGCACGCCTTCTCCGTTTCAAGTCCCCGTCGCGGGCAATCTTATACCCTTTGGCTTCAATTTCAACGACATCAATCGCAGCAGCCTTTTTAACCTTCTTGTGCAACTCTTTATTCTTCTTCTCTATGCGCTGTTTTTCAATGGAAGTTGACTTGTTCAGTGCTTCGAGAGAGTCGCTCTTTGAAACTTGTTCAGTAAAGGCTAGCTTCAAGGAATCCTGCTTGGCGCGGAGCAGGCTGTTACTTGCCGTCAATTCAGCATTTTTCTTCTTTAAGGATCTTATCTCCTGGAGATAAGCCTCCGCTTCAAGCTTCATTTCCTTGATCTTTTGGCGGACATAGTCTAGATTTTTATTTTCTTGAATAAGCTGTATTATCTGTGTCTTCTGTTCTTTGAGCAGTGTCTTTTGTTCTTCAATCATCTCGTTGAGTTCATCATTGCTCCCACGCAATTCTTCTAGGTCCGAAAGAGCTTTATAATATTCCTTTTCAAGACTGAGCTTTAAATTATTGGTTGCAATAACCTGCTCCTTTTGTTGTTCTATGATTTTCTTCTGATTAAAATTATTATACAGCAGATACGCATTCACGAGTAATAATATAATCATAGCAATTACTGCAATCGTTCCTAAGAGATTCCCCTTCCGAGCCATTTTGTTAGATTTTGTGAAAAATAAATTCACCAATTTCCGCATAAATATAGAGGATGAATTCCTGAATAGTAAAAATGTTGATAGATAAAATTTTTTAGAAGCGTGTTTTTGATTAACTTGAGCTTGATCTAGCTTCCGCAAATGTCGGTCCAATCCTTGCTATTGCCGCTTTGTCGTGATGGGATGATGAAGGTGGATTTATCGCAGATGATTATCCTCTGTCTTTGAGGCTAAATTCTTGTACGACAGAATCTCAAGGTGACTTTTTGCCCATCGTTCTTCATTTACAGGCAATGATACAGTAAAATTGTTTTATTCCACCTGACCCACCTTTTCCCGAATTGCCGGATATCTGAGTTTATAGATATTGGAATTCTTTACTGCGAAAGGAGTAAGTTCACTACATAATTAGTTTCTGCGAGATTATTGATATCTTTACGCTGTTATAAAGAAGATGTTCCTGGACTTGAGGATAGCACATTAATGTACTCGAACGATATACGTTTAGGTAATTTTTATAAGAAACTGCGTTAATTGCCTTCTATAAAGTCATTTATGAGAGGGCATTATGAATTGATAATCATAGAACAGAATTTATGAGTCGAAACCTTTTATTTCTCGATATTGAGACCGTGAGTCAGAAAGCCGATTACAATGAACTCGATGATCGATGGAAGACATTGTGGAAGAAAAAGTCACGATGGCAAGCAGAAGATAAAGATAATTATACCGATGTAGAAGCAGCTGAAATATATCAGAACAGAGCCGCTATACTGTCCGAATTTGGGAAGATAGTATGTATTTCCCTCGGGTTTTTCACCGATGGGGGACGGAAAATGCGGATAACATCATGTACGGGAACCGAAAAGGAGATTCTCATTAGATTTGCAGGGATTGTCGAGCAATCCTATTCTGATACAGATAAAAAAGGCTTTTGTGGGCATAACATTAAGGAGTTTGATATTCCGTATATCTGTCGGAGAATGCTGGCACATCACATTGACTTGCCCGGTGCCTTAAATATACACGGGAAGAAGCCCTGGGAGCTGGATTATATCGTTGATACGATGAATCTATGGAAATTTGGGGACTATAAACATTATACATCATTGGACCTACTTGCAGCAGTGATGGGAATCCCTTCACCCAAGGATGATATTGATGGAAGTGAAGTGGGGCGTGTTTATCATGAAGAAGGGGACGTGGAGCGCATTAAAACATACTGTGAAAAAGACGTATTGACGACCGCGCAAGTTTATCGTGCACTCTTGAATAAACCATTGCTGGATCCGGAATCTGTCGAGTATGTGTAGGCTATATTGGCAGAGTCATGACCTAAAGTCCGGAATCGCTTGTGTAGTAGATTATGGCGAGTCAGGAAGTGACTTATAAGCTCCATAAGCATCAACATTGAAATCATTATTGGGGATAAACGAGCTTCAGCTATATTGAAACCGGGATAATATTATTGCCGCAATGTATGTTGTTTTATATCTTTGTTCCGTTGTATAATTAATTCTTATCCTAAGGATAAAACCTAAGCATAATCATAAAACACCTATAAAAATGGATCACTTAGTTGCCCCTTCCTTACTTGCCTGCGATTTCAGTAAGCTCAATGAGGAAATTGACACGGTAAATCAATCGCAAGCTGACTGGCTTCATCTGGACGTGATGGACGGAAATTTTGTTCCCAATATTACTTTTGGGATGCCTCTGATTAAAGCTATAAATAAGCTATCGACCAAGGTACTCGACACACATCTGATGATAGAAAATCCGGGTAGATATGTGAAAGCATTTGCGGAAGCTGGAGCAGATATATTGACCGTACATGAGGAAGCTTGCACTCACTTGCACCGCGTTGTACAACAGATTAAAGCCAATGACATGAAAGCGGGCGTTGCAATTAATCCGCATACACCCGTAGGAATGGTATTTGATGTGCTAGAGGACCTGGATCTCGTCCTTGTAATGTCGGTCGATCCCGGATTCGGTGGACAGAAGTTCATCTATCGCACTCTTAAGAAGATAAGTATGCTCTCTGCAGAGATAACTCGGCGCAATCTGTCCTGCTTGATTGAGGTCGATGGCGGCGTGGGACTGCACAATGCAGAAAAAATCCTGGAGGCAGGAGCTGATGTGCTCGTCGCCGGCAGCAGTATTTTCAAATCAGAGGATCCGAAGATTACCATTGAAGAATTTAAGGCAATTGAGAAAAATAAAAGCTATTTCGTTTAATATAGCATCATTATTTCTGGTATTGGCACTGATTGCCTGCGGAAGCATAGAAATCAATGCTCAAGAACTTCCTACCGCAACGATAGAAGGTCAGGTTACGGACGTGGCTACGGGAAATGTGCTCGCCTATGTCGCCGTGCATAGTGATGTGAACAAGCAGACTGTTGAGACGGATAGCAAAGGCCTGTACCGCATTATTGTCCCTGTAAAAACAGACTTGACGATTGTTTTCTCCCGCCTTGGCTACCAAGAAGTTAAAATTCCTGTAGAAGCCTTGAAAGCAGGCGCAATGAAGCGCATAGACGTCGAACTTGCGCCGGTAGGATCAGAACTTGAGGTTGTCGTGGTGAAAAAGGATGCGATGGAACGCGGAATGATTGTTGAAAGGGCGGAGTCGATGAAATATCTGCCTGCAATCAGTGGAAATATTGAAAGTGCACTTCCGTATATTGCATTGGGTGCTTCATCCGGTACCGGCGGAGAATTGAGCTCGCAATATAATGTACGCGGTGGAAATTACGATGAGAATCTCGTCTATCTCAATGGTTTTAAGATTTACAGACCACAACTTGTGCGTCAGGGACAGCAAGAAGGCCTTTCCTTGCCCAATCCCGATTTAATCAGCACCTTGAGCTTCTCTTCGGGAGGATTTGAGGCGCGTTATGGGGATAAATTATCCTCTGTGCTTGATATTCATTACAAGAGGCCGGATAGCTTAAAGGCTTCAGCAGATGCGAGCCTGCTCGGCGGATCGGTGCATGTAGAAGGTAGTATAGATAAGAAACAGGAGAACCAAGATTTTCAATATTTGATAGGAGCGCGCTATAAAACGACTACTTATCTACTGAATTCTCTGGATATTAAAGGTGAATATCTGCCGACTTTTATCGATATACAGAGCTTTTTACGTTATGATTTAAACGAGAATTGGGAGGTAGATCTCCTGCTTAATTACAACAAGAGCAGCTATCAATTTGAGCCGGTGAGTCAGGCCACTTCATTTGGGATGATAAACTATAACTTAAAGTTGACAACGGCATTTGACGGTCGGGAAGCAGATGATTTTACGACGCGACTTGCGGGACTGTCATTTACTTATGTGCCGGATAAATCCAAGAACTATTTTCTGCGCTTTTACTCCTCTTATCAAGATAGCCATGAAAAAGTTGCCTACGATATCATAGGCGCATATCGACTGAGTCAGATTGAGATGGATCTGGAGAACAATGTCGAGAAAGAAGTGGGAGTACTCGGGAATGGCGTTCAACATAGATATGCGCGTAATTTTCTCAACTTTGCAATTATACGCAGTGGGCATAAAGGCGGTTATGAGCTTGAGACATGCAGTAATTCATCCCATTTTATTCAGTGGGGAGTTGCTGCGGAATACCAGACATTTGTCGGAAGGTTAAATGAGTGGGAGCGCATTGATTCAGCCCTCTATTCTCTTCCTTATGACGAGGAACATCTTTACCTCAACAAAGTATATAAATCGACAAATTCTCCCCAGGCGACAATCCTGACTTCCTATATTCAAGATACATGGTCTCAGCTTACGCAAATGCTGGACGTGAATCTTACCGCAGGTATCCGGGCAAATTACAGGACCTTAAACGATGAACTTCTCTTGAGTCCACGCGCACAAGTTATTCTGAAGCCCGTATTATGGGAGAGAGACATGACTTTTAAGTTCAGCACAGGTTTATATGCACAACAACCTTTCTATCGCGAGATGCAGAGGCCGGACGGAAGTTTAAACACGGCATTGGAAGCACAGAAGTCGGCTCATGTCGTACTGGGGTGGACCTATGACTTCCGTATGGGAGACGCTTTTCCACGGCAATTCAGGCTTATCGCCGAGGCTTACTACAAGAAGTTGTGGGACCTTGTTTCCTACGATATAGATAATGTCCGGATCCGGTATAGTGGAAAAAATGATGCAGTAGGGCATGTTATGGGGCTCGATCTACGACTCAATGGCGAATTTGTGCCAGGTGCAGAGAGCTGGATTAACCTTTCTTTTCTCCGTGCACGCGAGAGACTGCTCGGTGTACAGCATAAAGTACGGGAAATAGGTTCAACGGAAGGGACCAATGTAAAGAACGTCCCTCGTCCCACGGACCAGTTGTTTAATCTTTCTATGTTTTTTCAGGACTATATGCCGGGAAATGAAAATCTCCGCGCTCACGTCCAGTTTACAATTGCAACCGGCCTTCCTTATGGTCTCCGTGGCTCCAATCGCGTTTATCGCAATACATACAGGTATGATTTATATCACCGTATGGATGTTGGCTTTTCTTATCTTCTTTGGGATGAAGATATGTTGAAAGAAAAGCCGATGCATCCATTGAGATTTATGCGTAGAGTATGGATAGGTCTTGAAGTGTACAATCTTATGGATAAAGAAAACGAGGTTTCCAATACCTGGATAAAAACCGTTTTCAAGCGCTATTATCGCGTTCCTAATTACCTCACGTCAAGGCGCTTCAATGTCAGGCTTATGGTGGAATTCTAGTTGTGGCGGTAAGCTATGCCGTCAATCTAGATTGTAAATCCCATCTATCGGTTGATACGCACTTGCTTTACGGAGTAATTACCGTGCGCACGCCGGTATTATCATGTTTATCCATCCTGTCGAGCACTGCGTTGATGCTATCGGCATCGAGAGGAATAGTTTCAGAGACAATTGATGAAGTATCGAGCATTTTCTTCTGAGCAAAGTCAATCAAATGCGGTAATTCGCTGAGCCGATGATCATTGGATCCTATGAGCTCGACTTCATTTCCTATGATCTCAGAATAAGTTCTTACTGAAAGGTCATCGGCCGAAAGGCCTACGAGGACAACGCGTCCCATCGGACCGACAGACTGGAGCGCTTGTTTCTGTGTCAGCGGAAGCCCGATTAACTCAATTGCTACATCGACTCCATGGCGTCCCGCAAGACTTTTTATTTTTTCTACCGCATCGACTTCGGCTGCATTAATGGGAATTGCACCTTGTGCAGAAGCGAGATTGAGCTTGGATTTATTGATGTCCACAGCATAAACCTCCGGAGCGCCAAATGTAGATGCGAGTTGAATCGCAGACTGCCCTAGACCGCCGACTCCGTAAATGGCAACTCTATCGCCGGGCTTTATCCTCGCCTTCAATAAAGCGTGATATGCCGTAGCTGATGCACACATAAGCGTCGCCCCTTCTTCAAATGGAATTTCCTCCGGCAGTCGTATGGCATTCCGCGCCGGAACCGCTATGTATTCTGCATATCCACCATCTGTGTGATGCCCTATCATCTTCCCGTGAGGACAGAATTGTTCATTTCCGGTAGAGCAATAATAGCAATCACCGCAGCTTATGAGGTAGTGGAGGCTTACGCGATCTCCGGGCTTTACGTGACTCACTTCTGAACCGATATCAACAATAATCCCCGATACTTCATGACCGAATGTCAATGGGATATGACTCACCGGTGATACGCCTGCTCGATAGTGGGCATCAGAATGACATATTCCGGCTGCTTTTACTTGTACGAGGATATCGCCGCTCTGGATGTCGGGGATCGGTATTTCTTGCATTTCAAGTGGCCTATTTATGCCGACAAATCGCACTGCTTTCATGATGCTTTATTTTTAATCGATTTCACTGTGTAAACTTTATCTTTCTCCGCTATTTTAAGCCAATTCTGATAAACAATAAGTGAAATCGCAATGAATTATTATGATACGGGTATTACTGCTCTGCCTTTTTTTATGGAATAGGAAAACAGCTTAAAACGTTCAATGAAAGCAGCCCAATGTATTTGGTTCCCGGAATTTTATGGTACACCTACTGACGGCGTTTAAAGGTCCGGATAAGGCGAGGGATAAAGAATTTTAGTAATTTTTCTTAATTTCAACTTCTGAAAAAGGAAACTATGCAGATTTATGAAGCAATATCGATATGGGCTTACCTCTTGCTTATGCTGGCAATAGGTGTTTATTCCTATCGGAAGTCCACGAGCAATTCAGAAGAATTTCTCATCGGTGGCCGAAAATTGGGAGCTGCTGTGACAGCTTTGTCAGCCGGTGCTGCTGATATGAGTGGCTGGTTGTTGATGGGATTGCCCGGTGCGATGTATTTTATCGGATTGTCGAGCGCCTGGATTGCAATCGGCCTGACGATAGGTGCATATCTCAATTATGTCGTGATTGCGCCTCGGCTCCGTGTATATACGGAGGTAGCACAGAATGCAATAACGCTTCCGGTTTTCTTTGAGAATAGGTACAAGAACAAGAATCATCTCTTAAAAATAAGTTCATCTATTTTTATCCTTATCTTTTTTACATTGTACACATCAGCCGGAATGGTGGCAGGAGGAAAGCTTTTTGAGTCGGCATTTGGGATGAGTTATTCATCGGGCTTATGGATAACGAGTCTGGTTGTGGTGCTCTATACATTCCTTGGTGGTTTTTTGGCGGTAAGTTTGACGGATTTTGTTCAAGGTACGATTATGGTATTGGCTTTAATTATCGTGCCTATAGTTGCGATTTACCAGATCGGTGGTACTGAAGAGACATTGAATTTAATTCAACAGAAGGGTGCGGATTATCTCAATCTGTTTCAAGGTACGACGGCTGTCAGTATAATATCCTTGCTTGCATGGGGCTTAGGGTATTTTGGCCAGCCACATATTCTCGTGCGATTTATGGCAATCGATAAACCAGCCGATCTCCTTAAAGCGAAGCGCATCGGCATAAGTTGGATGGTGCTGACGGTCTGTGGAGCGCTCTGCATAGGCTTGATCGGAATAGCATATCTCATGAAATTTGATACGGAGACAATGGCGATATTTGATCAATCGCGGATTGAAGCAGAGACGATTTTTATCTACTTTGCACGGGTGTTGTTTCATCCATTGATCGGTGGATTCCTTTTGTCTGCAATTCTCGCTGCGGTCATGAGCACTATTTCATCGCAGCTTCTCGTTACGTCTAGTTCATTGACCGAGGATATTTACAAGGCTTTTATACGACCACAAGCTTCCGCAAAAGAACTCCTAATCAATAGTCGCTTGTCGGTTCTCTTTGTAGCCGCAATAGCATTCCTCCTGGCTCTTCATCCGCAGGATAATATCTTAAATCTCGTGGGGAATGCTTGGGCAGGATTCGGGTCGGCATTTGGTCCTTTGATTATGCTTGCTTTATTGAATAAGAAATCGAGCTGGCAAGGAGCGCTTGCCGGGATGATCGTAGGTGGCTTAACGGTATTGCTATGGGTTTATCTCGATCACCCATTGAAGGATTGGTATGAAATGATACCGGGCTTCAGCCTTTCCCTTATCACCAATCTCCTCGTCTCAAAGTTTACCTATCAGCCTAATTCTGAGATTGATGCAGAATATGAGAAAGTGGAGAGTATATTGCGGAAATAAAGTGAATAGGATGAATTTCATGGAAATCGAGTGGATAATTTTATTTAATACCCAAATCATACAATAGAAATTGAAGATAAGCACAGAAGCCTGTGAATACAAGCACTTGCTCGAATTTGGTTCTCACCATGACCGACTGAAGTCTCGTCAAGGTGAAGCCGAGGCGAGACCAATGGTCGTAAATCGACCATTGAGGAGGGAACCGAAGGCTCCTGCCTGAGGATTTTACCTTACTACGATTCCGAGCCAAATTCTTGCGCGAGCCCTTGTCTTCTTTGGCTTTTGTACTTCCTTTTGCATTTCTATTGCATGTTTTGGGTAATAACGGCAAAATGAGGAATCACTAGGTCAAAGGTGCCGAGAGAGACATTTGCGGAAGCTAAATATAACAGAATGATGATAAACAAGTCTTTTTCCCCACCGTTTTACAGATATTAATACAAGTCAAATAAATATATTATGAAAAGGATGAATATGTCGGAGGTCGCTCCTAAAGCGTATAGGGCAATGTATGCGGTGGAGAAATACGTACAGGAAAGTGGCCTGGAGAAATCACTATACGAGCTAGTGAAAATGCGGGCATCGCAGTTGAACGGCTGTGCTTATTGCCTTAATATGCATAGTCGAGATGCGATGAAGGAGGGCGAGACGGCGCAGAGGCTTTTCCTCTTGGATGCGTGGAGAGAGACGGAATTATATTCCGATAGAGAACGAGCGGCGCTTGCTTTTACAGAAGCCTTGACTCTGGTTGCGGATAATCATGTGCCGGACGATGTGTACAGGGCAGCTGCGGAAGAATTCAGTGAGGAAGAGCTCAGTGCGCTGATTATGGGGATTGTGGCTATAAATGGCTGGAATCGCATGTCCATTGCAACGGAAGCACCGCTGGATTAAGTCCTGAGATGGTAAATTCTTTACCGTCGTGTTGTAAGCAACTTGTGTGAATGTGTCTTATTTCTTTTCTTTGGAGGAAGTAAATAGGAATTTTATGAATAAAGCAATATATCAGTTTTTTACACAAGATCATCGACGCATTGAGGCATTGCTTGCTGAAGCAACTAAGGATATACACAATATCGATCTTGAGCTCTATCACCAGTTTCGCACCGGTTTGTTGAAACATATTAAGATGGAAGAGCGAGTGTTGTTTCCGGCTGCCCAGAAGGCCAATAAGGATACTCCGCTTCCTCTTGCATTGAAACTCAGACGCGATCACGGTGCATTGACATCATTGATGGTAGTTCCGCCGAGCCCGGAGCTCGTGAAAGTCATTAATTACGTGATGGAAAAACACGATATTCTCGAGGAAGAAGAAGGCGGGATGTACGAAGCTTGTGAAAAGCTTACTGCGTCTGACACAGATGAAATATTGAGTAAGCTTAGACAGCTTAAGGAGGTGCCGGTACATCCACATAATAAAGCAGATTACGCCTTGAAAGCAGCCAAGCGAGCCCTGGACCGAGCCGGTTACGATTATGATGAGATTGTCGCTATGGAGGACTAGATAAGTAGGATTGATTTGTGGTTGCCATGAGGACCAGGAGTGAAAAGGAGCAGTATTATAATGAAATTTAACTCATTGTAGGCAAGGCAATTGGGTAGAGGCATCCGTGCAGAGATAAACTTGTCTTTAATAATGTGTGGGAGACGGACTGCTCAATATAAGCTTCTGAACAAGCTGTGCCCTGAGTTCAGTCTCTTAGAAACCTTGGGGAAATTTCCGGACGACTTCACATCTAGTAAAGTCAATTATGACAGAGTTTAATTTATTCCGATTATTTCCAGGATTAATAGGATAAGGAGTATCAATAGTGAGTCTCGGGAGAAAATTTTATGCCATTATAAAACAATAGAAGTATAGCACAAGTTTCAAGTGCATTATAAGTCAGATGTTTAAATTTTACGCCTATGGAATCTCAAGCAGAAAAAGCACGGATATCTTTCCAATTTATCAGCGAGCCACAAGATGTGAATTTCGGTGGAAATGTACACGGTGGAGTAGTGATGAAATGGATTGATCAGGCCGCCTATGCTTGTGCTAGCAAATGGGCTGAAACCTATTGTGTAACGGTTTATGTCGGTGGCATACGATTTTATAAACCGATAAAGATAGGAGCATTGGTGCGCGTGGAATCCCGGATTATTTATACCGGAACGACGAGTATGCATATCGCTGTGGATGTTTTCTGCAAGGATGTTACCGAGGGCGATTATGTAAAGACGACGCACTGCGTAATTGTATTCGTTGCGCTGGATGACCAAGGCAAGCCGACCCCCGTGCCACATTGGGAGCCCAATTCTGAAGAGGAAAGGAAATTGGAGTCTTATGCACAACATCTGATGGAGCTGCGGAAGGATATCAATGAGGAGATGAAGCCATTTATCGGTGATTGATGTATTATTTTCCTAGCTTTAGTCCCTATTCTGTCCTGTAATCATGGATAGTTTCCTTTTACCTGCAGAGCGCATTTTTAGATAGAATATTTTACAATTGGGATTGGAATTGTATCTTAAGGGCTTCATAAACCTATTTAATCCATGAGCTTACGCAAATATGTTACTCTTGCCCTTTTATTCTTCTTTTCTTATTCTGCACATAGTCAGAAGGCGCCTACTATAAGCGGCCAATGGAGGCTTGTGCCGGCATCGAGCTCGCTTATATTGTACAGAACTGCATCCCTCGATATAAAATTTGCGGAAGCTGATATTGAAATTATACAGCAGTGGGGAAACCGCTATGCAACGGTGGATAGCATGCGTGTCTCGCTTGATGGAAAAGAAACTACTGTAGAAGTGGGGGATAGATTGTGGCCTACGAGCGTATTTATGGGCGTTTCTATGATTCCGGGTTCAACAAAGGAAGTGAGTGCGGAATGGATTGAGCCGGGAAAGGTTTTAAAAGTAGAATCAAAGTATCCCGTACTGATTTCACAAGGTCGTACAATGGTATATACGACAGAGACCTACACGCTTTCTGATGATGGGACGAGCTTGAGCTTAACAGTTGAGCGGAAAAGTCGCCCAGGGGAAGGCTTGAAATATGTATTTCGTAGGGAAGACGCACAGACCGCTTATTATATGGAACTTGAGGATAACTGGGAGATAGATGGAAAGCTTCCACAGAATGCTTTTCTTATCAGCTTGCAAGGCATCGTGAATACCGATAAGCCCAATCTCTATTTCCTGTATCCGGAGAGCTGGGACTTTGCATTTACGAAGCCATTATTTCGTTTTTACAAGAAAGAACTTGGTTATGCTTTCAAGAAATTGACAAGCCCACAGGCTGCACTGAAGCAGTTCAAAAAACACATTCATGGTTATATTGTATGGGATCCGGAAGTCCGCACATCGCTAGACGTCGCATTTACGCTTGCCGGCCTGCGGAAAGCGGTAGTAGTAAGTCCGGATATGGTACCGATGATGAAGAATGCAGGCTTGAAAGAGGTCGAAGATTTCAGGGGGCGATTTGCCGGGATGAACGACGCAGAGATATTTAAGTGGGCCTATGAGAAATATTGGGATGCGTGTAATCACAAGTATATTATCTGGATGGGTGGCGTAGCAGGCGATAAAATGCAGCCGGGAATTGCAGACTTCGGCGTAGCTCGAGGCGCTTTCTTTGTCGATTTATCTACGCGGCCTTCAGATACAGCTGAATATGCACTAGCGGATAAGATTCTGGGGAGCATGGAACCCCTTTCAATGGTAATGGGATGGCACAGTTATGCCAAGGACCTTGAGAGAGAGTACGTTACGCTTACATCGCAGCATGCACTCCGCGTTGAAGGCTTAAATACCTTTCCCAATCTTAGTTTTACGAGTATTACGCCACCTTCACCGGGGTTTTCTTATGAAAATAATCATAATCTCGTGCCGGGGAAGGAGTATGTGCCGGAAAAAAAGATTTACATAGCTTGTCTGCAGACAGATGGACTGGGGCTGGGGGCCTGGCATAAACCCGGTCGAGGATCAATTCCCTATGCTTATGAAGTAACGATGAATATGTTGTGGATGAATCCGGTCTTCCTTGAATATTTCTACAGTACTGCAACGGATAATGACCTGTTTATCGGTGCACTTTCTGGTCCCGGTTATATGTATCCAAAGCAGATTCCGGAGGAATATCTTCCCGATATGATCAAACTGGCAGCTGATTATATGGATTCATTGGACTTGAATATTTTTGAGACCATGGATTATTCAGAGGGATCGACGGTTGTAGGAAATACGGAATTGCCCAAGGATATCGTGAAAGCCTATTATAAATATATGCCTGAGGCCATTGGATTTGTGAATGGATATGCGCCGTCATATACATTCTGGTCACATAAAGGAAGGCCATTTGTTTCCTTTGATTATTACCTGGATGAAGACAGAAGTATCGAGCGCGTTGTAGATGATTTAAAAGAGCTTGCGCAGCTGAACAAAAAGCGACCGTATTTCTTGCTTATTCACGTACGGGAATGGAACAGCATTGAACGAGTAAAAACTATATTGGATAAACTCGGACCGGAATATGAGGTGGTTCCACTTGATATCTTCCTTAAAATGGCAGGAAATGAGCCTACTTTTACAAGCCGATTCTTGGATAAAGAAGAATAGTCTTTTCCACGGATCATACAATGCTCCAGATTCACAGATGAGTAAAGAAATAGAGTTTGACAACTTTATCCGGAATGGTAGTATTTATGATAAAAAGGAAAATCTATGCCGTCTTCGACATATTTCGTAGCGTTAGTTGAAGGATGAGAATATCCAATAAAGTGCGGTTAGGTTTTCTTTCATATAGTAGGGAAATAAATGTAGTATTATGGAAATAGGAATAGGAATGTTTGGGGATGTACATTACAATCTTCAGACCAAAAAATATCAGAGTTCCTCAGAAAGGCTTAAAGAGATAATAGAAGAAGTCAAACTGGCTGATGAACTCGGGATAGATTTATTTGCGATGGGAGAGCATCATCGAGAAGATTATGCGGTACCTGCTCCGGAGATAATGCTGGCAATGCTAGCGACGGTAACGAAGCAGATAAAATTATCGAGCGGCGTAAATGTCATCAGTTCGGCTGATCCGGTTAAGTTGTATCAGGACTTTGCCATGGTGGATCTCGTTTCAGGTCAACGTGCTGAGATAATGGCGGGCCGTGGCAGTTTTATTGAGTCTTTTCCATTATTTGGATACAAGTTACAGGATTATAATGAGCTCTTTGAGGAGAAGCTGGAACTTCTTCTGAAGATAAGAGATAATGAAGTAGTGAATTGGGAGGGGGAATTCCGTGCACCGATAGTAAATCAGACGGTCTATCCACGACCGGAAAGGAAAATCCCTGTAAGCATAGCGGTAGGTGGTACACCCAATTCAGTATTGCGAGCAGCGAGATTGGGACTCCCGATCGTATTTGCGATAATAGGCGGTAACCCAGCTAAGTTTAAGCCGCTTATCGATTATTATAAAAACGCTTTTGTACAATATGGACACGATCCCAATGAAATGAAAATCGGTGTGCATTCTCATACTTTTCTCGGTGATTCAGAAGAGGATATAATGGAGAATTACTATCCACGATATGCCTATGCAATGAATAAAATCGGGAAGGAACGAGGCTGGGGCGGTTCATACAATCCGGAGAGTTTTAAGGCCGGTATGAGTGCAGATGGCGCATTGTATATGGGTGAGCCGGAATATGTTGCGGAGAAACTCATCAGAACGCTGGAGATATTTGACATTGATCAATATATTGCCCATCTCGATGTGGGTGGACCTTCACATAAGCAGATGATGAAGACAATTGAGTTATTCGGTACACGGGTTATGCCTATGGTTAAAGAGCATTTTAAGCCGACTACGTCAAAGTAGAATGGCAATAGTCAAGAGTAAAAATTAAAAGGTGGCCATCTTTCCTTAGTCGTTACCCTGAGCGGTTTTTGCGCAGCAAAAATTTCACTTCGACTCGCACTGCCTGCTTGTTCTGCATAGCATCTTGAGAAATTTTGGAAATTTCTCGCCCTTTGTTCGATCCGGTGAAGTATGCATTGATCACATGGCTTCGCTATCTCGTCATCTAGGTAAAAAAGACAGTAAAATACATGGGCAAAAAAGGAAAAGAGAAGAAAATATAAATTGACATCTTACTCCATATCTACTCCAACCTATCAAATTTAGATATTATTAACAATAATTGTTGAAAGGGTAAATTTTCTGAAAGTGAGAAGGGGCTTATTTAACTGAGCAATGAGTGGTATGTAGAGATAAAGCACTTATTCGATTGGATAGATAAAATTCAAATGCCCGGGATAGCCGCATATCCAAGTTTATAGGTCGGGGATTTAAATAAGCAGCATTATCAGGACGAATGCGCTCTTCTTTCTAGATAAAGGAGGAGAATCATTGGAAACGATCAGACATTTGACGAAAGTCAGATTAAAAAAGGCTTGAAGAAGGCACGGACTTTAATTTTCTTTGATAATTCTTATCTTTAAGCCTGAGTGTGCTAGAGTGTGAGATGAAGCTGTAAATTTATGAATGATGAAACATTATAAAAGAATGAGAAGAGGGATTGTTTCACGGGGAATAGGGGAGTCTTAGTTGCATTCAGGGAAATATACAATTGCTTTCAGAATAGTGGATTATTTATGACGATTACAGGAAAGAAACATAAGCTTATAAGTGTTCTTGCGATTTTAATGAGTTTCTGTGTGTTAATGCAAGTGAACGCACAATACAAGGTGAATGGAGACGCGAGTAAGGATGATTGTAATTGCTATACTTTGACGCCATCCGTGAATAATAAACACGGCTCAGTGTGGAATGTGAATAAAATCTCTCTGAACGAGCCATTTGACTTTAGATTTGATATATATCTGGGGAATATCGACATAGGAGGAGCAGATGGTATAGCATTTGCGCTACAGAATATCAATACGAGCGTCGGTGCTGCCGGAGGAGGAATGGGAATAATGGGGATAAGTCCTTCCATAGCGGTGACTATTGATACATATATGAATGGCACTCATCATGATCCTAGCTATGATCATATTGCAATACAGGTTAATGGTGTTATCGACCACAATGCGCCTGAGAATATTGCGGGGCCGGTAATGGCTATCAAGGATGAACCGGATATCGAAGACGGGCTATGGCATACTTTAAGGGTTACATGGGATCCGACCAGCACGACACTAGCGGCGTATGTCGATGAAGAACTCCGCGTATCGGCGGTAGTTGATATAGTAGCCGAGATATTTGCAGGAGATACACTTTCTTACTGGGGTTTTACCGGGGCGACAGGTGGGGATCGCAATTTGCAGCGTTTCTGTACACAGAATGTTGCAGAATTCAGTGTCGATACCTTGAGTACGAGTCTTTGTGAAGGCGGGACCGTAGCATTTGTCGATAGTTCATATTCTTTTGCGACTATAGAAGAATGGCATTGGGACTTTGGAGATGGAAGTACGTCCACTCTACAGAATCCTACGCATACATATACAGCGCCGGGAGAATACGATGCTAGCCTGTATATCATAGGAAGAGACGGTTGTCAGTCAGAGCTAGCAACATATACAATTCTCATTCATGCTTATCCAGAGGCGGAATTTACCTATGAAGAATTATGTGTAGGAGAAGAAATACAGTTTCAGGATGCATCGACAATAAGTTATGGCACCATCGATGAATGGAGCTGGGACTTTGGGGACGGAAGTACATCGACCTTGCAGAATCCTACGCATAGTTACTCTACACCTGGAATATATACTGTTAAATTGCTTGTGGGATCCGGTGGGTGTAAGGACTCAATCACCCATGAAGTTGAGGTTTTTCCTATTCCTGAAGCAGATTTCCTGGCTGAGGATGTCTGTTTTGGCTTTCCGATGATATTTGTTAATAATTCAAGCATCCAAGGCGGAGGTGGAGGTCTTAGTTGGTACTGGGATTTCGGTGATGGACAGACGAGTACGGAACAAAATCCTATTCATACCTATGAATATCCGGATGAATTTGAGGTAACTCTTGTCGTTACGAGTGCAGAAGGATGTATTGACAGTATAACGCAGGAGGTTGAGGTCTTTTTGAATCCACCGATTGAATTCTCCATAACAAGCAATTGCATGGGATATACCGTTGTGCTCGAAGATGAAACAGTCGGCGAGATAATCGGCTGGGAATGGGATGTGGATAGTGATGGCACTATAGATTATACCGCACCAGTGGTAAGTCATACTTATCCGGATTCCGGAACCTATGAAATCACCTTGACGGTCACCAATATAAACGGCTGCAAAAGCGAGTTGACACGATCCGTGACGCTTGGGGTTACTGCTACGGCAGCATTTGAGAGTAGTGATGCATGCCTCGGAGATTCTATTTACTTCAAAGACCTTTCAAGTCCTGTTCCGGAGAAATGGGAATGGGATTTCGGCGATGGACAGACGAGCACAGAGCAGAACCCAAGCCATTATTATAGTAATCCGGGCACTTATGACGTACATTTAAAGATTACTGCCGGCGGTTGTGAGCAGGAGGTGACGAAAACGATAACAGTGAAGCCGGCTCCGAAGGCGAGTTTTACTGCCGCTGATATCTGTTATGGAGATACAATAGCTTTCGCAAATACCACGACGATTCCCGGTGGTATAGATACGGTGATCTGGCATTGGGATTTTGGCGATGGTTCAATGAGTGATGTCCGCGATACGACACATTTTTATGCAGAACCCGGTACTTATGAGGTTATTTTAAGTGCTGCTACTGCAAGTGGCTGTGTGGATGTTGATACGCAATCTGTTGAAGTATATGCCGCTCCTACTTCAAGCTTTCTTATCGAAAGCAATTGCTTGAGCTATGATGTTACATTGATTGACAATTCAACGGGGAATATAAAAAGCATAGGCTGGGATATTGATGAGGATGGCAATATAGATTTTGACACGACGAGGCTTGATCATACATTTCCGGGGGCAGGGACTTATCCGATAAGCTTGTATGTCGTAACAGAAGATGGCTGTAAAGATGATACGACAATAACAATCACGCTGGGCACAATGCCCAATGCAGAATTTGAAGTGCAAGATGTATGTCTGGGAGATACAGCGATATTTATCGATAATTCTACGCCCACTCCTCCTGCCTGGCACTGGGATCTTGGGGATGGAACGAAATCGACAGATCAGAATCCCCAGCACATCTATACAAATGCCGGCGAATATACCGTGCAACTTATTGTGGGATCGGGGAATTGTGCTGACACTATGGAACATAAAATTACTGTTTTCCCCACGCCGGATGTAAGTTTTACAGTAGATGATGTCTGCTACGGCACTGAAGTTCAGTTTATGAATACAACAAGTACACAAGGCATTACAGTTGCTGAATGGCAGTGGGACTATGGAGATGGTAATGTGGGCAACAATCGCGATGGAAATCATGTCTATGCCGATTCGGGAATTTACGAGGTGATATTGCAAGGTGCAACTGACAATGCTTGTGTAGATAGAGATACACAGAAGGTAGAAGTATTCCCCCTTCCCTTGGCTTCAGCGATTATTGAAGACAGCTGTCAGAGTTATGAAGTAAGGTTTATCGATAAGTCTGCTGGTTCCATTATAAGTAGAGAATGGGATATCGGTAATGACGGAAGCATAGATTACAATACCTCGGAATTTACGCATGATTTTCAAGCACCGGGCGATTATGAAGTACATCTTCAAGTTATCAATGCCCAGGGGTGTATCGATGACACTGTCTTTCAAGTAAGTCTCTATGAGGGTTTTACGGCAGCATTTGATGTACAGGATGCATGTTTTGGAAATTGGACGCATTTCTTTGATAGAACAGAGCCTGCTCCCGATACCTGGGAATGGCACTTCGGAGATGGAGATACATCTACTGCCCCTAATCCGGTGCATTATTATGCGGATAGTGGAAGTTATATTGTTAAATTATATGTGACATCCGGTGAATGTATTGATTCTATAGAGAAGAAAATTTATATTAACAAATCGCTGAAAGTTGATTTTACTGCGGAGGATGTGTGTGTGGGAGAAGGGATGCAATTTGTCAACAATTCCACAGACTTTGAAAGTACGATTAAGGAATACCAATGGGATTTTGGAGATGGAACGATGAGCGTTGAAAGAGCCCCGCTCCACATTTATGATGAACCCGGCACATATCAAGTAAGTTTACGAGTTACCTCGGACAAAAATTGCGTGGATAGTCTGACTAAAGAGGTTGTTGTGCATGCTGCACCACTTGCTTCTTTTGTTGTAGAGGATAGTTGTATGAGCTATGCGGTTGAACTTATAGGGAAAACACCGGGCAATATCCTTTCCTGGGAATGGGATATTGATGGGGATGGCACTGTCGATCTGAATGGTAAAAATGCTGCCTATACGTTTCAGGGTCCTGGAACATATCCGGTTAGTCTTAGGGTACGCAATGAGAATGGATGCGTGGACGATACAACGATGACAATACGGTTGGGCGTGTTGCCTTCAATAGGATTTGAGGCGACGGAAGTATGTCTCGGTGAACTTACACGATTTACGGATTTGACAGAACCGGCACCGGATAGTTGGCATTGGGAATTTGGGGATGGGAATTTCTCGGAGGAACAGAATCCTACATATACATATACAGAAGCGGGCGATTATCAGGTGCTTCTGGTCATTGAAGTAGCGGGTTGTACCGATTCATTAATGCAACACGTACGGGTGAATCCACTTCCTCTGGTTGATTTTGCCGGGACAGATCTTATAGGTTGCGATTCCATTTGCGCTAAGCTAGAAGATATAAGCACAATTGCAAGCGGAGAAATTGTCAGCCGCCAATGGCATTTCAGTGACGGAAGTCAGAAAACAGGAGAGGAAATTGTAGCTTGCTATACCGGGGTGAACACCGCTAAGCATATTTCAGTTTCTCTTACGGTAACAAGTGATAAAGCTTGCGCAAATACAGTGCAGAAGCCTGATTTTATCAGTGTTTATCCTAGTCCTACGGCTGCTTTTACGATGAATCCACCTGTTGCAGATGTGCATAATACCATACAATTTATCAATGAATCGCAAGATGGAAGTGCGTGGGAATGGAGATACGGTGATGGCGGTGCAGCATATACGCGTGATGGTCGTCATAGGTATGAGGAGCCCGGCACCTATCTCGTGACCTTGAGTGTGCAGAATGAATGGGATTGCATAGATACCGCAAGTAAATCAATCCTTATTCAGCCTATTTATACGTATTATGTGCCGAGCGCTTTCTCTCCCAATGGCGATGGAATTAATGATTTCTTTTATCCGATGGGCAATGGAAAGCAGGAACAATCCATAGCGATATACGATCGCTGGGGCGCACTTATTTATAGTGGTACGGAAATAAATTCACAGTGGGATGGAAGGTTTAAGGGGGCGAAGGTGCTTCAAGGCGTGTATATGTATAAAATAACCATTACGGATGTAAAGGGAGAAGTGCATACCTATCAAGGCGATGTTACGGTGCTGGAATGAAACAGTTCATGATGTGGATAATCGTGAATGAGCATTGAAAGTAGAGAGTACAAAGTAAGTGGAATTGTTCTTTATGCATAATAAACAACAGAAATCAGGGTTTCTATACCTGCTTAGGGCATATTTTCTTCCTGATTTCCGCTCTTGTTTATTATTGTTTGATCTTATTTTTAAGTTATATGCTGTCAGGTCTTCTAGAAGCCAAATCCACTATCGTAATCTGAAGTTTTTATCGACTTATGCGTTTTGTCAACTTCTGTAGCTTTCATGGTAAAGGTGTCACCACTTTCTTTTTCTGTTGAAATCATTTTCAACATCACACCGGTAGAAGGAGCAGAGGCTAAATCACGATTGCGTAGCAATGCAGCAAAATTTGTCAACATATTTCCTGTGCTTAAAGATTGAGTCACCCAGATCCTGGCACTATTTTCATCGCTTTCTGACTTATACACATCACAGGGATAATCCAGGATGTTTTCCGTCCCTATCTTTTCGAAGGTGTAATTATCGTCTTCATTTGTTTCTGTGTCGTCTTCTACTGAATAGCGACCGAAGTTCTCAAAACTGATTGACATGTAGGAGCTTTCCTTTTCCTGAAATGTCGTCATCCGCCCTCCATCCATCACGACGAATGGCGCATCTTTTTCAGTTTTCATGCCGATATATCCTTCATCGGAAAACCACATATCCATATTGGTTTTATCGTTTTTGTCATCAGAAGAAAAGGAGACATAGTGAATCATGAGATTAAAGTTGTATTCAGGTCTTAAATCCGGCACATCCGACTTGTCGTTCACAGTGCTGCTATCCATTTTCTCGATCATTTTCTCCGCCATTTTATCGGCGAGTTTATCTTCAAGTTTGTTCTGGAGTCTGTTCAGAATCTGTGCTTCGCTCGTGTATGGAGTAGCAGCTAGAAATAAAGTGATAATAAAAAGTAGTTTCTTCATAGTTCTATTATATTAATGAGCTTTCTTGTTTAATTATTCTTCTTCAGGCCGTCGAATCACCTATTCTTATAGTGTGATTTACACCTTTTATGTAAACACCCGATAGCCTTTTCCCTTACTTATAAAGTCCGTGTTGTTATTTTATTCCATAATCCATCGAATAAGCTTTAATTTCTTCAGGGAATGCGGGAAATATTTTAAGCCGAGTTCTAGCCATGTCGGCTTGTCCAATATACTTTTATAATGTGTAAACACCTTAAACCCCGCTTCTCCGTGATAGTTTCCGATTCCACTATTGCCTACACCACCGAATGGGAGCTTGGGATTGGTGATATGCATGACGGCTTCATTTACCGCTCCTCCGCCAAATGATATTTCCTGCAAAACGCGATTCTTAAGCTCTTTCTGCGAGGTAAAAACGTAGCAAGATAAAGGTCGAGGCAGTTTATTTACCATATTTATTGCCTGCGATAGGTCATCATAATCAATAATCGGTAGAATAGGTCCAAATATCTCCTCTTCCATAACCTTATCGTCAAATGTAACATCAGTCATTATCGTCGGCTCGAGGTATCGGCTTTCCTCATCCCATTGTCCTCCGTAATATATTTTCTCCTTATCAAGATAATTTACAAGCCTCTGAAGGTTTTTATCGTTGATAATCTGAACGTAATTACCGTTTTCATAAGAAAAATGCGAGGCCTCAATTTCATGGATTATTGCATCGAGAAAAGCTTGCTTTATGTCTTTATGGACGAGGAGATAATCCGGAGCAATACATGTCTGACCTGCGTTGAGGAACTTTGCCCATACAAGCCGCCGAGCCGTCATCTTGAGATTGCAGGATTCAGTGATGAAAGCCGGGCTTTTCCCTCCGAGCTCAAGTGTTACCGGTGTGAGATGACGCGCAGCAGCTTGATATATAATGCGCCCGACCCGCGGACTGCCCGTGAAAAATATTTTATCAAATTTTTCTTCCAGAAGTGTATTGGTCTCTGCGACAGCACCTTCTACCACGGTAAAATACGCCGGATCAAATGCCTCGCCGATTATTGTTGCCATTATTGCACTTGTATGCGTCGGAATTTCACTCGGTTTTAAGACGATCGTACAACCGGCTGCCATAGCAGCAATTACCGGAGCTAGCGATAATTGATATGGATAATTCCACGCACCGATAACAAGTGAAACACCGAGAGGCTCAGGTAGGATATAACTCTTCGCCGGAAAGTTCAACATATTGGTCCCCACAGACTTTTTCTTGCTCCAGCGACTTACCTTTTTAATGGCTTCATTTATATCGCTGTACACTAGGGCAAGCTCAGTAGTATAAGTGTCAAATTCTGATTTCTTGAAGTCCTTATAAATAGCCTCGTACAAGTCTGATTCATGTGCTTTCAAGCAAGCTTTTAACTTTTTTAATTGCTTCTTGCGAAACCGTATTTCTTTGCTTAGCCCACTTCTAAAGAATTCTCGTTGCCGCTCTACTATACTTCTGAAGCCGATAGATTGCTGCTTCTTTTCTTCAACCTTAATGCTCATATTTTGTGTTTTATCGGTGTTTATATCGTACATATTAACGCATTTAGGCGTATTTTGTTAAATGGAGTGAATTGCTATTTATGCTATTTAACAATGCCTTTCGGCAAATGTGGGTGCGGATATCTTGGCTTTATCCGGTTTAAATCACCTAGCAAATCACTTTTCTGCTCGTGAATCAGCCGTTTTCTATATGTTTTATGTATATTTAGCTTATGGGGACATTGAGTGCGAGGTGTCATGTTGAGATTTGTGTTAATTCCGAAAATCGAATGTGGATTGTGCTTTCAGCGTGAAAGGTTGAGCTGAATGTGAACATCGTAGGAAATAAAGTGAATTATAGAATAAAATTCAGAGAATATGATTGAAATAGGAGTATTTGATATGACATTTCCGTCGATAGTTGAGGATGTCGTCTTATTATTTGTCCGGATATTGCTTTTTGTTGCATTTCTACATGAAGCACGGCATAAACTGGAAGATGTAAAGAAATTTGCTGAGGGGCATAATTTATCGGTACCTATGACATACTTTGTTGCAATAGCTGAATTTCTGGCTGCGCTGGGAATGCTTCTCGGTTTCCTTGCGCAGTGGGCAGGAATAGGAATAATTTTACTGATGATGGGGACATTGTATCTTCAGTTATTTACGTACCACAGCAAGTACTGGGCAAATAAATATGGCTGGGAATACGACTTGATTATGATGGCATTTTCAGCGGTCATAATTGTGTATGGACCGGGAAATGTAGCTATCCAGGCCTTCCTCTGATGCTTAGGTAAAGTCGGGTATAGGAACCGGGAGCGACATTTGCGGAAGCTAGTTTTATAAGCTACATCGCGATAGAACCTTGCCGCTCTACAGGCTAATATTATGACTCCGTGAGACCATCGGTAAGAATATTCATATTTCTCGTAGGGAAAGCAAGCTGTGAATCGTGCGTTTCAATGAGTTCTAGAATCTTGAGATTCACTTCTTCTACGACCTCGAGGTAAACCTCCCACTGGTCGGTGTCCACGTAATATTGGACACGCATATCGAGTGAACTGGAGCCGATCTCGTGGAAATTGACATAATAAGAGTCTGCAATAATCAGATGATGATCGCCGAGAAAGGTCTTCAAGTCATTGATAATTCCCATTAATTGAGTGTGAGAAGTATCTCTGGACAATTGAACAATCCGATCTGCCCGGCGGAAAGTACGCAAGGTATAGTTGTCGATATTGCTCGCCACAAGTGTTTTATTGGGCATGGTCATGCGACTCTGCTGCAAGGTGCGTAAACGCGTACTCCGTAAGCCGACTTTTTCTACGGTATAATAATCACCACCTACCTTTATGAACTCACCGATCTCAAATGGCTTATCAAAGTAAATGATAAAAGATCCAAGGAGATTTTCCAGGGTTTCCTTGGCTGCAAGTGCAATCGCAAGTCCACCGATACCTAGACCTGCCACAAATGTCGCCACATTGACCTTGAAAAGCGTGCTTAAGATGATTAATCCACCGATGATACCGACAATAACCTTGGTTAAATCAGTGGCGAATGGCAATATCTGTGCTCGATGAGGCTTTACTTCTTCTTCAGCATATTTGCTCTCAGCAATCAACCCAATACACTCGACAAGCTTGATGAAAATAATCGTGAGCGATATGCCAAACACAATGCCATAAAGGATATAAATAATCCATTTTAAGCCAAATTCCTTCACCGAAACCAGTTCCCATTGATCGGGAAAATGAAGATAAGAGGCGGCAATATATATTGCACAGATGAAGATGAATATTGCAATGGATTTACTGATAATGCTTCTGAGTTTCTCTGCACTTACGCCGTACAGCCGTTTCTTGAAAAAACGAGCAAGAATATTCACCAGCGTATTGGCGATAAGGTTTTTAAATAACAGTGCCGCAACAATCCAAGCCGCGGCCCAGATGTACGCGCCATAAGTATTGTCTAAAAAAATCTGACTTAAAAATTCTTTTAAATCCATAATTTAATGTTTTGCTTGTCTATACGTGAAGTCTTCTACTCAATATCCCTTGCCTTAAAGACAGGGAAATGAAATACCAATCTTTGAATCAATAATTCACATCCTTGATTAGATACAATAGATATAAAAGGACTACAGAGTTAATTGTTTACTCTATGTCCTGATATAAATTATTATTTTCTTCCCGGTAAAACACCACACTTACTCGTGTAAAATGCCCTGTTAAAGCCTGGGAGTAATAGATAAGAATTCTATTGCTTCATGACCTTTCTTACGATTTGTCCATCGGCAGATATAAGATGAATAAAGTACAAGCCCGGTTGAAGATCAAGCATCTCAATCCTTTTATTGCGGACAGCTGCACTACATAGCTCATTTCCCATAATGTCGTATATTTTATAGGACTTTATTTTATGAGCAAGCGTTCCGCTGAGATGGATGAGCTCCCTGGCTGGATTGGGATAAAGATATAATTCATCGAGACTTGCGGTAGAAACACCGGTAACAAGTTTTACCACATTATCGGCCGAAATAAGATCAGAATGTGGGTCAAATTGAACGTCGATTACCTGAAAGGGTATTTTAAGTTGAAACTTTTGCCCGTTTTCGGTATTGGAGACTTGCTTCACGACGGACTCGTCACTTTCACTGATAAAGCGTAGCTTTATCGGCGCCTCAAAGAAGGAAACGGATGGATGTGATTGTGTCTGAGATAGCGTGATATTAACTATGCCGTCGGCATCTTGGTACCATTCTGCGACATACGATGGATAGCCCTGACCATAAATCCAATCTTGAAAAAATTCATCGAGTTCTTGGCCGGAAACAGCTTCGAGCTGCTTCTTTAAGTCTCCGGTATATGCGGTACCAAAGGCAAGATCCGGCGCGTCAAGATATTTCTGTAATCCCTCAAAGAAAAGGCTATCGCCCAGCTTGATGCGCAATAAATGCAAGACCATCTCACCTTTGCTATACGTCAATCGACTGTTAAAAACACGATTAATATTCAAGGTATCTTCCGCAGGAACGTACACAGAGCCACCCGGTCGCGAGGTGATAAAATCTATTTCCCTTTCCTTAAAGGTATCAAAGGCGTCTTGACCATCAAAGTGCTCGATAACAAGGGCGTTGAGGTAACTAGCAAATCCCTCGTTGAGCCAGATGTCCTGCCATGAAGCACAAGTCACCTTGTCCCCAAACCATTGATGCCCGAGCTCATGCGCAATTAAACTTCTTGAAAAGCCGCCCATGAAGGAAATTGTCGTGTGTTCCATTCCGCCACCCCAGCCAAATTGACAATGTCCATACTTTTCTGTATGATATGGATATGGCTCAAATGTCTTACTGAAGAATTTTATCATCGGTATCGTTACTTCTGTCCGCGTATGGACGAAGGCAGAATCCTCGGGATAAACATAATTGACAAATGGAAATTGAATGTCTGCTTCATCGAGGGAAATGGTATCGGTATAGGAAGCAAAATTACTTACGGCAAATGCTACGAGGTAAGATGAGATAGGATAGGAGTGCGACCAGTGTGTCGTCGTTAAGCCGGCTGAAGTAGTCTTGCCTACTATCTTGCCATTGGCAACCGAGATATATTCCTCAGGTGCTGTGATGTAAATGTCGATACTGTCCGCTTTATCTCTGTTGTCTAGCTTGTTAGGCCACCAGTCTCTGGAACCAAATGGCTCCGAAAGTGTCCATATTATCGGTGCTCCATTATGTGTGGTCTGCTCAAAGGAACGGAACCCTGTTGCCTCCGGATTCCCTTCATAATCTATGCTTAAACTCGCCGTTTCCCCAGCTGCAATGGTCTTGGGGAGCTCAATAATTAATTGATTGTCTGCTTGTGAGTAATTTAAGGTCTTCGTCCCTTGTTGTACCTTGTTTATGGTCATCTGATCTGAAAAATCAAAGACAATCTTGTCTAGCGGCTTTAATGCCGTAAAAGTCGGTTTTACTTGCCCGTATAGATATTCAACCGCAGGATCGACTTGCAGCGCAATTCTATAGTGTTTTACATCGTAATTACTTGTGCTCTCACTTGCTTGTATAGTTAATAATGCCGCAGCATGCCCCTTCTCAGAGCAACGTAATGCTGCAATATCATCATCGATATGAGTCTGGGCTTGAATACTGAGAAAGCCGATAGTCGTGAAAAAAAGTAGAATGTATCGCATAGGTTGAAATTTTTGATAAAAGTAGAGAATTCACAAGCTTTCGCAAATATTTTGAGCTTATTTTCTTGCCCTTGTATCTCACACAATATCCGATTTAGGTGATTTGGCCTGTAAGTCCACTTGATAATCTATGGGACGTGCAAGAAAATGACGAGTCGAGTAAACCTAAGGTGAATATACTTAAGCAAGTAAAATAAAAAAGCCCGAGCAGTAGGTACCACTCGAGCCTCTATCCAACAAATAGTTATGAAAAATACTCACAGAGATAAACTTATTCTCCTTATGAACAATCGTGAAACATGGTATAGTCAACATGTCGGATGTTCATAAATCCTTCCCCAAGGAATGGAAAAATAAGCACTCTATTACTCATCCTGTTACAAGATGAGCCGCATTTCAATTTTACACTTTTTAGACTGTTGCTTCAAGGACTTCTTTCAGCACAACAGCTTGATTCTGTGTTTCATTCTTGGCACCGAATAATAGCGTGAGCTTCTCTTTATCAGCGATGTCGCACAGATGATCCAGACTATCTTTCTTATCATCCAATTCAGCTTTATATCGCTGTTTAAACTCTGCGTAACGCTCAGGCTTATGCCCAAACCACTTGCGTAAGGCCGTTGATGGAGCGATTTCTTTTAACCACTCATCTAGCGCGGCTCTTTCCTTGGATATTCCACGAGGCCAGAGCCTATCTACAAGCACGCGATAACCATCATCCGATGATGCATCTTCATATATCCGTTTCAGACAAATATTACGCATTTACAGCGCTTCTTGTCTCCTCAAGCTCAATGGACTTTGGAAACAAAACGTTATTCTCAAGGTGAATATGGCGATGCAAGTCATCTTCAAATTCTTCCAAGAGACCAAATGCTACTCTGTACGTATTGCAAGCATCCATCGGCGCAGTGTAATTGTTGCTCAATTCCGCTATACGTCTGAATTGCTCGCCTTCTGTATCGTGCTCTGCCATCATCTGCTTGATCGGACCACTTACAGATCTAGAGGGTTCTTGTCCGGTAGCAATTTTTCTGATCTGCGGGAAAAGCATAAGCTCTTCTTTTTTCATGTGTGCTGAGAATTCTTGTGCTGCAGCATTAAAGCGCTCTTCAATTTCAGCAAGTTCAGGGTGTCTAGCACCATGAACGCGATTGATCTTATTTAAGTAGCCTTGGAGAACCGGAATCTGTTGCTCGACGTATCGATGGTGTTTCTTCTCGATGTAATCAGCAAGTAAATCTAGTGGCCAAGACTGAAAATCAGTATTGTCCGTGTCTGTAGCCTTCTGGATATCTTCTAGCTCTTGTGCTACTGCTTCTGTGTCGAGGTTTTTCTCAGCACATGCTTGTCCTAGATTACGGTTTCCGGAGCAACAGAAATCAATCCCATGCTTTTTGAAAACCTTTGCCGTGCGGTAATCCTCTGCAACTATTTCACCTATAATTTTATCTGATGTATATTTCATTGGTTTAAATTTATGATTATTTATTTATTCAAAGTTGATTTCAGCATCCAATGCCATTGCACCTGTTGCCTTAAAATCTTCTACTAAGCGTAATGAATGTGGCTTTCCCGCCGGTATAATGCGCGCATCACCGGCTTGAAGCGTTATTTCTTCTCCATCAATCTGTAAAATGCCTATTCCTTCATGTACATTCACTACAACTTCTTGCGTAGCATGATGTGTCGGCATTTCCATTCCTTTCTTTCTCGTTATGGCAAATGTCTTGAATGTTTTTCCTACTTCAATCGGTGCCATCTGTGGTCTATCTTGATTGCTCATATATTGTTGTATAATTTTTATAGTTATTTAATTTGCTTCTCCTATTTCCTCGTCTTAAAACATGCTATTTTCCTGAATGTTGTTTCAATCCTTTGGAATTTCGGACGAAGTTATCCCTTTATCGGATAAAGACCATATTTTTCTATAATGTCGAAAGACTTATGCGTAAAATTTTACACAGAGATTATAATTCCCGACAAAAATGTCCTTTATCTATGGTTTAATAACTATTCCCAGCTTAGAAAAGTTTTGCCGACTTCCACATCATTTGAGACATCTGCGAGACTTGTCTTATAGAAGATGTTTTTAAACTCGGCCTTTACCGGTGAGTATTTATGATGAACAGGGCAGGGTCTTGCTGAACTACATTGATCGAGTCCGAGCACACAACTTGTGAAAATATCATCTCCATCAATGACCTTGACAATTTCCATAAGGCGTATATCCTTACTGGGACGCGCAAGCTCAAATCCACCTGTCGGCCCCTTACTCGAGTTGAGGAGTCCCCCCTTGGTTAACATTTGTAAGGTCTTTGCCGTAAAGGCTTCCGGGGAATGAATTTCCTTCGCTACGTCCTTCAGCCGTATGGGACTTCCCTTTTCTTCCTTACGTGCTAGATATATCATCGACTTTATGCCATATTCGCAAGCTTTGCTGAACATATTTTTCTCTATTATATGATTTGCTAGGGTGGTTAAAAATAAGTAACGGACAATAAATTCTTATGTTGCAACGATGCATTAAAAATTTTCAGCCTAATACTTAAATTGGCCAATATATACAAGATAAGTGTTAGGTTTTTATCTTAAAATTTAGTCCGTATGTTTGATTGCTTTCCCTTAGCTTACGCAAATTAAGAATTTTTCCTAAAACTTTCATAATAAATTCATATACTCTTGTCCTGGATTACAGTGAAATGACACAATCTTATTTCCTTGTGCCTATTTTCACTATGACACGAGAGTATAAATGCGAGTAAGAAGCGAAGGATCTACTCAACATATTAAGCTAGAAAAATGCGGTATTGGCATTGAATTACTCGGATAGTGGCTTTTTCTTCATCATGTTACGGAGGAATTCTACAAGTAAGGGAATCAGAGAAATCCCGATTATTGCAAATACAGCAATACTAAAATTCTCTTTTACAATCGGTAGATTCCCAAAGAGATAGCCCACCGTAACAAAAAGGCCGACCCATAAAGCTCCGCCGAGGACATTGAAGAGGATAAAACGCGGATAGTGCATGCTTGATGCACCTGCCACAAATGGGGCATAAGTACGTACAATAGGGACAAATCTCGCAATGACAATTGTTTTCCCGCCATATTTTTCAAAGAACTCCTCGGTTTTATGCAGATACTTGAGTTTAAAGATGCGCGCGTCTTTCCGGAAAACCTTAATACCAAAATAAGAGCCGGCTGAATAATTGACAGAGTCACCGAGTACAGCGGCTATAAAGAGCACAATAATTAATAAAAGTGGGTTGAGTGCTCCTGTCGCCGCAAGCGCGCCTGCAGCAAATAGGAGAGAATCTCCTGGAAGAAATGGCGTGACGACAAAGCCCGTTTCTGCAAATACTATCAGGAATAGTATGACATAGGTCCACACTCCGTATTGTGTTACAATCTCAAGCAAATGATCATCGACATGCAGGATAAAATCAAAGACTAACTGAATCCAATCCATTTTTTATTATTTGCGTGGTGGTCGTAATTCTCCATTGAGGTGATATCCTTCTGAACGTGCAATAAATGTTGCTGCTGTTGCATCACCGATGACATTTACGGCTGTTCTGCACATATCAAGTATTCTATCTACACCCAGTATAATGGCAATTAGGGCAGGATCAACTCCTATGCTTGCTAGAATGACGATGATATAGGGTATTGAACCTCCTGGTACGCCCGCCGTACCGATTCCACCGAGAATAGCAAGGTATGCAATTCCTATCTGCTGTCCGATACTTAAATCTACACCTGCAAGTTGCGCGAGGAAGATAATGGTGATACCTTCATACAAGGCGGTTCCATTCTGATTGGCCGTAGCACCGATAGTTAAGACGAATGAATTGACTTCCTCAGGTACACCGAGGTTTTCCCTAGATTCTTTCAATACGGTAGGTAAAGTGGCATTGGAGGAAGAGGTAGAAAAAGCGGTGATTGCTGTTGTTCTTAATTTCTTGATAAAATCTAGTGGATTTAGTGCCGAAAGGAAATACACCGATGCGGAATAAACCACTACAGCATGAATGAGTAGCCCACCGAGTACAACGAGAATAAACCACATCAAGGCAACCAACAACTCCATCCCGAATGATGCGATACTACTGAAAACAAGGAAAGCTACCGCATAAGGAGCAAGCCACATGATGGCATTGATAATCTTTACTGATATCTCAAATAAGGCGTCGAAGAAGCCCAAGAAAGGCTTGGCAGTATCCTTGGGAATTAATGTCGACGCTATTCCGAGAACGAGGGCAAAAAACATAATGTGTAAGAGGTCCGGTGTACCGGTCAAGGAATCAAAAGGGTTCTCCGGGATAAGCTTATCCACAATCTGTGTGATGACAGGTACTTGTTTTTTATCCATCTCTGCCTTGGCTTGCCGGGCTGTTCCTACTTGTGAACTCGCATCAGTACCATATCGCGCCTCGAGCTCTGCGGCTACTTCCGGATTTATGCGTTCTCCGGGTTGTACAAGATTCACGAGTGTTAAGCCTATGATTACCGATAAGGCAGAGATTACAATAGTATAGGCAAGTGTCTTTAATCCTATGCGACCTAGCTTTTTTATGTTTCCCAAGCCGGCTATTCCCAGGATTAATGCAGAGAAAACGAGGGGGACGACAATCATTAAGAGGAGCCGCAACCATAGATTTCCTAGTGGTTGTGTTATGTTCTCAACAAACCATAAAAGGCCTTCATTGTCGGCACCCAATGTTAAACTACAAGCTATTCCGGCCAGTACACCTATGAATAATCCTAGGAGTATCTTGGTATGCATTGCCATTTTCTTCTCCTTAGGCTCAGGAGTGGCTTGTGTCGAGTTTTCATCCGCAGTGTCGGCCATGTATTTATGCTTTTTGTTGCCCAAATATAATGAGTATTCGGAAAGCAAAGGGATTGTAAGGAGAAAATATCTTGATATATGCTCGCCTAGCTTAGTTTTTCCCTCGTTATCGGTAGTGGAAAATTAGTAAAGTTGTAAAGTTGTAAAGTTGTAAAGTTGTAAAGTCGTAAAGTTGTAAAGT
>CAYTBT010000022.1:0-52359 GCA_964436125.1 uncultured Saprospiraceae bacterium
CCTGTCCGAGGCTCTTCTCTTACTACGATTCCGAGCCAAATTCTTGCGCGAGCCCGGTGGAATACTGCTTGCAGTATGACCTGTGGTCATATTCCACAGGGCGAGCCCTTGTCTTCTGTGGCTTTTGCACTTCCTTTTGCATTTCTATTGCATTGTTTGGGTATGTATGAGCCTAGGAGATGGAGAAAGCATTTGCCGAAAGGCAATAAATCCATAGGAAAATGCTAAATTCACAGCTCAATTTAATTAAAAAGATATGGGAAGATATACAATTGTTATTCATGGAGGAGCCGGCACGATATTGCGGGAAAAAATGAGTGCTGAAAAGGAGAAAAGATACAGGACGGCGCTTGAGAATGCCCTTGATAAGGGATATACGTTGCTTGAGGCAGGTGAATCTGCAATGGATGCCGTGGAAAAGGCGGTAAATGAACTGGAAGATTCACCTTTATTCAATGCAGGAAAAGGGAGCGTGTTTACACATGAAGGAAAACATGAGATGGATGCCGCAATGATGGATGGTGCGACGAGAAAGGCCGGTGCGGTTTCATTGATTACAGGGGTGAAAAATCCGATTTCCCTTGCCCGTGATGTATTAACGAAAAGTGGACATGTCTTTCTCGCAGGAAAAGGGGCTATGGACTTTGCAAGAGAGCTCGGCTATGAAATGAAGGAGCCGGCATATTTCTACGATGAATATCGACATAAACAATGGCTCGCCATTAAGGATACAAAGAGATTTGAGCTGGATCACAGCCGATTGCATGATAATAAATTCGGTACTGTAGGCGCCGTGGCATGCGATAAAGATGGGAATATCGCCGCGGCAACCTCCACGGGCGGACTTACTAATAAGCACTGGGGCAGAATAGGAGATAGTCCGATTATCGGTGCCGGAACTTATGCATATAATAAGACTTGTGCGATAAGTTGTACCGGAACCGGCGAATACTTTATACGCGGTGTCGTTGCCTATGATGTTTCCTGCTTGATGGAGTATAAAGGAATGTCATTAAAAGAAGCGGCCGATGAAGTGATCCATAAACGCGTAATTGAGCTCGGTGGTGATGGCGGACTGATCGGCGTTGATGCGGCAGGAAATATCGCGCTTCCTTTTAATACAGATGGCATGTATCGCGGATATAGAACTTCTGAAGTGGGCGAGGACATGACAAAGCTTAAAGAAGTGAAAATATACAAGGAGTAAGCTGAGCAGATAAGATCGGGAGGCTCGCCTGCGAGAGATTTTTGCCTTAAATTCTTAATTAAGTATGAAGTATTTTGTTATATTTGAGTATAGAGGGCTTTTTTACATAGAATAAGGAAGCCATTTGTTTGTAGAAAATGAGATATAATTACACACTTAAATTACTTGAATATGAAGAACCTCTTACAACTTTTTATACTTATCAGCATGCCTGTGTTTATGTATGCACAGAGTAGTGTCTTGATTACAGAAATTGCGGATCCATCTGGTTCTGGTAATCATCAGTATAGATTACTTGAAATCTGTAACCGTGGTACTACAGATGTAGATGTATCGGGATGGAAGCTATTAAAATATGCAAATGGACATCCAACGGCAGGCGCAGAAAAAACTATTCCTACTACTACTATTTTAACGCCAGGGAAATGCTATGTTTATACTACGGCACCTTCCGGTTATTATGATCTCAATAATTGTATTGGTGCGGTCGAAAATACTAATGTAGTGAATTTTAATGGCGATGATGTATTAGAGTTACAAGATGCAGCTGGAAATAGGATTGATATATTCGGTATTATCGGTGTAGATTGAAGTGGAAAAGACTGGGAATATGACGCTGATATTGTTACAAGGGCAAGTGGTATTACACAGTCAAATCCCACCTTTGATATCCATGAATGGACGGTGTTAATTAATGGTACTACTACAGATGTAACGCCTTGTGTCGATCAGCCATTTCAAGATCCATTACCTGTAAACTGGGTTTCATTTACTGCTGAAGCAAGCGATAAGGGAATAAATCTAGTCTGGGAAACATCGGAGGAAATAAATAACGATTATTTTCTTGTACAACGTTCTCTTGACGGTGTTTCATGGTCAACTTTAAGCCGTGTAGCTTCGGTGGGGACTACCGGACATTTACGTGCTCCCAATATGTATAACTATTCCGATGAAACGGCAATACCCGGAAAGAACTATTATAGGATTATGCAAGTAGATATAGATGGAGCATACAGCTATAGTATTGTACAATCAGCTTATATGAGAGGAAATACTGCGTCGGAACTTGTCTTGTATCCCAATCCCGTTTCCCATACCTTATATATAGGTGGTGATCAAGAGATTCTTTCTACGGAAGTGCTTAATATGAATGGTTCGGTTATGTTGAAAAGTACCGGAAATACAAGGAAGATAAACATAGAATCTATGCCGATGGGAGTGTATTACTTGAAAATTATTACGGATAATGGAGCTGTGATGAAGAAATTTGTCAAGAGCTAGACCCTTATTCATATAGATGGAGGAATAAAACAAGCCCCAAGAGCTTTGCTCTTGGGGCTTGTTTTATTCACTTTAAAGAATCGGTGCCATTAGTAAGAGGGGAATAGAATTGTATGGGATAGTATTATTGCTTATTCCATGCCCTTGTTTTAGGAAACAAGCTCAGCTGAGGGATGGAGATAAATTTTTTACTTAATCCTTATGACTTAGGACATCTCGATGCCGCTCAGCATAGCACTCAGGGTATTGCTTACTGTTGAGGAGGAGAAGCTTTTACTTCCGTTTTACGAGATGGTTTCCTTCTTTTGCTTGGCGGGATTACTTATCGCAATCTTGAATTCCTTGCCGAGCTTTATCGTATCACCTGATGCGAGGATATGTGTTTTTAGATTGGTAATAGACATGGGAGCACCATCTTTAAGGACAGACTCGTTATTATGTGTCAAATTCCTTGCGTCGAGCAGAACCATCATACCGGAACCGATAACTTCACAATCTCTGCCATTCTTAATGACCAGACCGGTGTCTTCGGCTAGTCCTATGCCGATAAGATGTGGAAACTTGGCCACGGCTTCAGTCAGACGACCAAATCTACGTCGCTGAATGAAATGAGAGTCTATGATTAACTTGGGATTAAAGCCCATACCTTTCCCCATGCGCACGGCTCCTTTAATAAATACCTCTTCATATCCTCCGCCGGCTATCATTTCTTCACTCATGCACATGGCGCCGGCACTCGTTCCGGCAAGGACAAAATCCTTGTTCCTGTAACTATCTTTAATAATACTCTCGAGAATAGTTCCACTTATATGTTCGACAATACGGGATTGGTCACCACCGGAAAACATAACACAATCTGCCTCAGTCATTAGCTTGAGAAATTCCGGTTTGTCCGCATCTTCCTTGCTTCTGATATCAAATACTTCCAGGTCCGTACAGCCCAATTTCCCAAAAGCCTCCAGATAAATCTCGCTTACTTCAATGGGAATACTCGATGCCGTGGGAATTATAATAATCTTGGCATCCTTTCCTCCGCTTTCTTTTACTACGCGAGATAATATGCCTTCTTGGATATATTCAAGCGTATATTTCTCGTTTTTGTCCTTTTCGTTTCCTTTATCTTCATTTCCCCCGATGGGAATGAGTGTTCCTTTGATTGCCATAAACTAAATTTTTGCGGTCGCAAATGTAAGACAAATGTTTTAATTATTAAGTTTTAATAATTCTTCAATGTTTATTAGATTTGGAGGATACCTAATTTAAATTTCCGGTTATGCAGATAAGAAGAATAAACGCAATGAGAGGACCAAACTACTGGTCCGTACGACGTACAAAGTTAATAGTCATGGTATTGGATATAGGAGAAATGGAAGAGTATCCATCCGATAAAATTGACGGATTTTATGAACGCTTGACTTCGATGTTTCCTTCGATGTATAGCCACAGGTGCTCCGTCGGTAAACCGGGTGGATTTTTTCAGCGCGTGAAAGATGGTACTTGGATGGGGCACATTATTGAGCATATAGCCCTTGAAATCCAGACACTTGCCGGAATGGATACGGGATTTGGCAGGACAAGGGGATACGGTGAAAAGGGTGTTTATAATGTTGTTTTCAGCTATATCGTTGAACAGGTGGGACGGTATGCGGCCAAGGCTGCTGTGGATATATGTCAGGCGCTTATCGATGGCGATGATTACGAGCTTGAACATGATATCCAGCGGATGCGAGAAATCCGTGAACGATATCGCCTGGGACCCAGCACGGGATCAATAATATCGGAGGCAGAAAGACGTGGAATACCGTGGATACGCCTTAATCAATATTCACTCTGTCAGCTTGGTTATGGCACCAATCAAAAACGGATTCAAGCTACCGTTACCAATGAAACAAGCAATATCGGTGTTGAACTTGCCTGCGATAAAGAAGATACTAAATATCTCCTTGAACAATCTGAAGTCCCAGTACCCAGAGGTGATCTCATCACAAGGGAAAAAAGTTTAAAATCGGCATGCGAGTATGTCGGATTTCCACTTGTGGTAAAGCCTATCAGCGGTAATCACGGTCGGGGAATTACCGTGAATGTGAAGAATTACGATGATGCTCTACAAGCATTTAAGGAAGCCAAGGAGGTTTCACGGAGAATAATTATCGAAAAATATATTGAAGGTGATGATTATCGTTTACTCGTTATCAACAATACATTTGTCGCCGGTGCCAAGCGCACGCCCGCACACGTCATCGGTGATGGTGAATCCACAATCAGAGAACTCGTAGATAAGGTAAATGAAGACCCACGGAGAGGTTATGGCCACGAGAAAATACTTACGCAGATAAATATAAACAGCCTTACCAAGTCTATTATCGCTGCCAAGGGATATACCGAGGATTCCGTTTTGCCGAAAGGCGAGATGCTCATTTTAAAAGACACTGCCAATCTCAGTACAGGTGGAACGGCCGAAGATGTTACGGATATCGTCCACCCTTCCAATGTCGCTATGGTTGAGCGTATTTCCAAGATTATCGACCTGGATATATGCGGCGTGGATATTATGACCAGTGATATCAGCAAGCCACTTGAAGAAACCGGTGGCGCAGTGCTTGAAGTGAACGCAGGACCTGGATTCAGAATGCACCTCGCACCTACGGTGGGATTGCCGAGAAATGTGGCAGCCCCCGTCGTCGATAAGCTCTATCCACATGGCGATACAGGTCGTATCCCTATTGTAGCTGTCACAGGAACCAATGGCAAGACCACGACTACGCGCCTCATCGCTCACATGGCCAAGATGAAAGGCTATCGCGTCGGTTATACAACGAGCGATGGAGTCTATATTCAGAACAAATTACTTATGAAAGGTGATTGCACAGGACCGGTAAGCGCAGAATTTGTCCTGAAAGACCCCACGGTGAACTTTGCTGTACTGGAATGTGCACGAGGCGGCCTCTTGCGTGCCGGCCTTGGATTTAAACGGTGTGAAGTCGGAATCGTCACCAATGTATCCGGTGATCACCTCGGTTTAAAGGGGATTAATACCATTGAACAACTCGCCAAGGTCAAAGGCGTAATCCCGGAGACTGTCTTGCCCAATGGCTACGCCATCCTCAATGCAGACGATGATCTCGTTTATGATATGCGGAGAAATATCGATAGTAATCTCGCCCTGTTTTCTATGGATGAGAACAATCCACGCGTAAAAGCACTGCAGAAACTCGGCGGTATTACTGCTGTGTATGAAAATGGATATGTCACCCTGTGTCATGGCGTGTGGAAAATGCGCATCATGCGCGTGGAAGACATCCCATTGACATTCGGAGGAAAGGCCGAATTTATGATTCAGAATATCTTGCCGGCTATTATTGCCGCAGATGTGCAGGAAATTTCTGTCGATGACATGAAAATGGCATTGCAGACCTTTATCCCTTCCTCAGCACAGACTCCCGGACGGATGAACCTGTTTAACTTTGAAAACTTCGATGTCTTGGTGGACTTTGCACATAATCCGGCTGGAATGCGCGCATTGAAAAATTTCACTGACAATGTCGAGGCATCATCCAAGGTAGGTGTAATCTCAGGTGTCGGTGATCGCCGGGATGAAGATACCCGTGAGATAGGCAGCATTGCCGCTGCAATGTTTGACAAAATTATTATCAGGCAGGATAAAAACCTCAGAGGAAAGTCTGAGGAGGAGCTGATTAATCTGCTCAAGGAAGGGATTGATAAGTCCGGCGAGGATGTTGAGATAAGGATTATTCCATCCGAGAAAGAGGCGATTACTTATGCTATAAATAATGCGCAGAAAAATTCACTTATCGTCTTGTGTAGCGACGTCATTCCCGATGCACTGGAGCTCGTGAAGAACTTCAAGGAGCAGGAAAATAATGGCAAAGGGGAATTTGCAACTGCGGCTGAGTAAACTTTTATAGAATTTATTTCTTCTCCTATGCCTCTGCCTTTCGGCAAATGATGGGCAGGTAAAGATCATAAACATTGCTTGATTTTATTAAGCGTGATACAGGAAAACTATGTCCGAGTATAGCCTAGAACTCTATGGCAATGGATAGCCTATTTCTGCCTCTAGTGTAAGCGTGTCTTCAGTCATGACTCACACGCATAAACGTACTGACGACTGTATAACGATTAAGGGTAAAAACTGAAATCCCACTCTCACACTTAAATCGCGGAAATGAAACTTACAGAATGTCTTCCTTGTTAAAATATGGAAAGAACAACAAGAACTTTATGGCAGATAATGCGGAAATCCGATGGAAGCAAAGGTATAGCAACCTTGATAATGCATTGACCTTTTTGGAAGAATCCATAAAGCAAGGATCACACTCTCAGTTGGAGAAAGCAGGTATTATTCAATCATTTGAATTTACCTTTGAACTTGCATGGAAAACGATGAAAGATTTCCTCAATGAAAAAGGGCTTAATGCCCTATATCCACGGGACGTCATTAAAGAAGCATTTCAGAACGATTTAGTTCAAGATGGAGAGAAATGGCTTGATATGTTGGAAAGCCGTAACCTGATGAGTCATACATATAAAAGTGATGATTCAGAAAAAGTCTATGAAAAGATAGTAAATGAATATACCGGTATTCTTAATGAATTGGCAACACGCTTAAAACAAAACCTATGAAAACCTACGGTATTTCAACGAAGACATTTGAGCTTTTACTGGAAACTTTTAATCAATACGAGGAAATAGAGAAAGTGTTTCTATTCGGAAGCAGAGCTGTCGGAACACAGAGAAACGGAAGCGACATCGATATCGCCATCAAAGGAGAAAACATAAACTCCGACCTCATTTACAATTTGAAAATTACATTTAATGGCCGGCTCCCCATACCATATAAAGTTGATGTAGTTTCTTACGACTCACTCAACCATGAAAAACTCAATAAAGAAATATCAAGAAAGAGCAAACTCATTTATTCTAGAGATAAAAGTATTGAAACTGAAACAGTACAGTCCTGATAATTTTCTAAGGAATGATTCAGCTGATCTCTCCAACAAAAGCAGGCTCACCAATCCTGTGATGCCTACGAGTATATTAACAATAGCAGAGATGTCTCGTAGGTTCGCACGGTGGTTCCTGAGCCCTTCGACAGGCTAGGAACCACTTGCCGAAGGGCCGTGCGAACCGAAAAAACAAACATCCGGCTCACCAACCGCGTCCGCCTCTGGCGGATCCTTCTGAACGCGAATAACGTGACACAGGATCGGTAAGCCGTAGTTGTGCAATGTGCGCGGGCAGATGTAACGCCTACAGCGTCAGTAAACATTGCCGAGCCGAATAGAGTTCCCCAAAGGGCTGAAAGCCCGACATAGCAAAGCCCCAGGTGGAGCAAAGCGGAACCTGGGGTACATTTCACAATAGATAATAAGGGCTGTAAGTCCGGCACATTTTCCGTTAACCTATGAGGTTTTCGGAAACCTCATAGGTTTCGCCCGTTTGTAGGTTTGCCGCTGTAAACCGATAAACATTACAATTAAAACCGACCCTACAATAAGTTACGACCAAGGCGTTACCGATTACCCGTTACCTCCTCGAGCGCCAGCGAGCCTTTACCTACCTCATATAGTCAGCGCCGCACGAGTTACGAGTCACCAGTCACCAGTCACTAGCTCAATTCCTCTCTTCCTCCCGCTGCCGCGGACTTTCCTCCACCAGATCGAGAAACTTATAATCGAAGTTTATCGGCTTAACCTTGCCCGATTGATCAAATTTTATTTCATAAACACCCTTATCCTCATCCACTTCAAGCACCTTGCCATTCTGCCAGACCGGATGATTCACAATATCGCCGACATGAAAACCTTGTTTTACCGGCTCCTCCCCGGAATTCAAGGCAATCTGCTCACGCGCTTCATTGATAAGTTCCTGGCTCAACTCACCCTTACGGACAAAGAAATTTTCACTGATCTCAAATAGGAATCGAGACGGATATTTACTCATGCCTGTTCTGAAATTAAAACCCTCCGATTCCGTCATATAAAAAGCCTTTTCCGCCCGAGTGATAGCCACATAAGTCAAGCGCCTTTCCTCCTCGATAGCCTTGGCACGACGCTCCTTAATCGACCGCGCACTCGGCAGCACACCATCCGTAAACCCACAGAGGAAAACATAGGGAAATTCAAGCCCCTTGGACGTATGAATCGTCATCAACTTCACCCGCTCAACACTCTCATCCTCCACATCGCGATCCGTGTACAAGGCAATCTCCTGTAGATATTCCGCCAGTTCCAGCCGCTCATCCTCATACTCATTCTCCAGCAGAATAATGGAATTCTGTAACTCCTTCAGATTTTCCAGCCGCCCACTGTCACCATCTTGCCGATAATACGCGGCCAGCCCACCTTCATCCAGCACCGCCTTTATCAGGTCGGAAATCTGCATCTTATCCTTCACCTTCCGATATTTCTCAATCAACGCAACAAAGTCATAAGCACCTTTCCGCCCTATATAATCATCCGTGAGATTGTCCTTCAATGCATTATAGAGACTTTTATCCTGCCTTTCGGCAAATGCCGCTACTTTCTCAAGCCATTTCTTTCCGAGCCGCCTGCTCGGTCGGTTCACAATCCGTAGAAATGAGAAATCATCTCCGAATTCAATCAATCGAATATATGCCAATACGTCCTTGATCTCTTTCCGCTCAAAGAATCGGATGCCGCCATAGACCGAATAGGGAATTTTCTCCCTGATCAAGGATTGCTCTATGCTCCTCGACAGATAATTGGCTCTGTAGAGCACCGCGAATGCCGAGAATGATGCACCTTCTACCTTGACCAGTCTTTTAATTTCTTGCGCAATCCAGTCGGCTTCCTCCTTGTCGCTCCGCGCGTGAAAATGCACGACATCTACACCGGAAGGATTCTGCGTGAACATATCCTTATCGACTCTCACGGTATTATTCTTGATAATCTGATTCCCAATGTTCAGGATATTGGGCGTGGAGCGATAGTTTTGGTTCATTATGATGGTCTTGGCAGCAGGAAATCGCTTGTCAAAGTCCACGAGCAGCTCCGGCTTTGCTCCGCGCCATTCGTAGATGGTCTGGTCGGGATCGCCGACGACAAATAGATTGCCGTGATACGCGGATAACATCTCGACGAGCAGAAATTGAAGGGGAGAACTGTCCTGTGTCTCGTCCACTTGAATGTAGTGCAATCGCTTTTGCCATTTTTCCAGGACATCATCGTGATTTTCGTAGATATACAAGGTGAAATTCAGCAGATCATCGAAGTCCAATGCATAATTTCTCTGCTGTTTTTCGAGATAGCGGAAAAAGATCTTATCGAGCATTTCATCGCCCTCCTGAGCCTTGGATTCCAGCACGTACTCGAGATATTCCTGTGAGGATTTGCGGAAGCTGATATCAGACAGAACGTACTTGAACGAGAAGTCTTGTGACGTAAGTCCGAGCTCATTAAAGACATCACGGAGAATCGTTTTCTGGTCCTCCACATCGAGAATGATGAAATTCTGTGGGTACATCAGCTTGTTGATATCCTCGCGGAGCACGCGGACGCAGAAACCGTGATAGGTGGTGATGTAAGCGAGATCCTGGTTGCCGCCGATGAGTTTCTTGACGCGATTGCGCATCTCACGGGCAGCCTTATTGGTGAATGTGACGCAGAGAATGTGAGAAGCACTGATGCCGAGTGCCTCCACGATGTAGGCATATCGCGTGGTGAGCGCCCGAGTCTTCCCTGAGCCGGCACCGGCAATAACACGGATATAACCCTCGGTCGTCGTGACGGATTTCCGCTGTTGTGGGTTTAGATTTTTCAAGAGTTTATTGATGATATTCATCTTGTAATCCTGTTTCAGTTTGCTGCAATTCTCGTAATGTGAATGTAGCTTATTTTTAAGAAATGTTAAAGAAAGTTGTCATATATTCACAGAGTGAGATGTGGAAATCCGATATTTCTAGGAAAATTTCTCTATGTTAGTAGCCTGAAAATTAAAATCCGCAATTGGTTTATGAATGAGCTTACGCAAAAGAAGAATCCTTATCTCGTACCGATAATCATTATCGGGGCATTATTTTTTATATTTGGCTTTGTTACCTGGGTGAATAGCACCTTAATTCCATATCTGAAGATAGCATGTCAATTGACGACCTCTCAGGCAATATGGGTGACATTCGCCTTTTATATTTCCTATGCGGTGATGGCATTTCCATCCTCCTGGATACTGAAGAAAACAGGGTTTAAGAATGGAATGGTGATCGGGTTGCTCGTGATGGCCGTAGGAGCACTTATCTTCATTCCGGCCGCCAATTCCCGTACCTACGGCTTGTTCCTGACCGGTCTATTTGTCATCGGGACAGGCCTGGCCTTGCTACAGACGGCTTCCAATCCCTACGTGGCTATCCTCGGTCCGATTGAGAGTGCCGCTAAACGCATCAGCATCATGGGAATATGCAATAAAGGTGCCGGGGCAATAGCTCCCCTCATTATGGGAGCGATTATTCTCAAGGATATCGATAAATTCAATGCGCAGTTGCAAGGAGTAAATGCCATACAGCAAGCAGCTATGCTCGATGACCTTGCATCAAGAGTTATCATGCCTTATGTGGTGCTGGCGATAGTATTGGTCGTGCTTGCAGTTGCCATCCGATTTTCCGGTTTGCCCGACATCAACAAAGAAGAAGACACCGGAGACGAAGCACCCGTGAAAGACAGGGAACACTGGTGGAATTATCCCTATTTATTGCTGGGCTTCCTTGCAATTTTCCTGTACGTCGGCGCCGAAGTAATGGCGGGAGACATCATACAGATTTACGGGAAATCCATCGGCATCGACCTCAGTGTCGCTAAGCATTTTACGACCTACACCATGATAGGCATGCTTGTCGGTTATCTACTGGGCATCGTCCTTATCCCGAAGTATCTCACGCAAGAAACAGCCTTAAGGATAAGTGCACTTCTCGGCATTGTCTTTACTATTGCAGCCATTTTTACGACTGGTTATACCTCGATTTTCTTTATCGCCATCCTCGGCTTTGCCAATGCCGTTATGTGGCCGGCTATCTGGCCGCTTGCTATCGATGGCCTTGGTAAGCACCTTGAGGCAGGCTCGGCCTTGCTCATCATCGGTATCGGTGGTGGAGCAATCCTTCCACAGATATGGGCATGGCTAGGAGAATCTGTAGGCTATCACAATGCATTCTGGATATTGGTACCTTGCTATTTGTTTATCTGGTACTTTGCTGTGAGTGGACATAAGGTGGGGAAACGGGTGAAGGGTAATCGGTAATGGGTGAAGCTAATCGGTAATCGGTAATCGGTAATGGGTAATCGGTGATCGGTAATCGGCAGCTATTAGCTTTTGGCTTTTAGCCATTGGCTGACTACGTAATGTGATTTTGTTATGTACTTTTTAGTTGAAAGGTTGAAAAGTTGAAAGGATCGCTAAGCTTGAAGCACGAAGTGCGGAAAGGTTGGTGAGCCGAAAGATATTGAAGTAAAGGTGCAAAATTGCAGATTCGCAAATTTGCGTATTCGCGATTCAGCGCATCTGCGATAGCCAAAAGGGCTGAAAGCGCGACACAGCAAAGCCCCAGGTGGAGCGAAGCGAAACCTGGGGTACAAGTCACAATAGATATTGAGGGCTGAAAGTCCGATACTTCATGCGAATTATAGTGAATCTATGGCAAATTTAAAACGAGTTTCACGCAGCCTGCGCACCCTATCCTCCGCCTTTCCCTAAAATAGGAAAAGGAGCCGATTGTGATTCCTGACCTCAGAGAGGTCAGATTAGGTTAGCAGATACGTCCACAAGAAGGCTGACCTCAGAGAGGTCGCATTAGATTCTGAACGAATCTTCCCGACATTCTGCGATTGTCTCCTAAGCTTATTAATCCTTAACTTACAAGTAGTAGGATCACCCGACATGAGTAAGCCCGTAAGCGTAGGACTCTACGCTTAACCAAGTGATATAAACCTATATTACACAAGTCTCATGAATTATTTCATTCCTCTCCGTATATTAGCTGAAATGAAACATGACGACATAAAGGAAATTTACGGCCGATTTCAAGAAGCGGAAGACGATTTTTATGCCCGGCAATTGAAGTCCGGACATATTAATAGCACTTACCTAATAAAGAATAATGGAAACCGCTACATCATCCAGAAGATCAACACCGATGTTTTTCAGAACCTGGAAGCGATTATGGGAAATATCCAGCTGGTAGCATCTCATCTTGAAAAACGCGATTATCCGCATGAGATATTAAAGCCACTTCCTTTTAAGGATGGAAATTATATAGCCGATGGTCAATGGCGTGTTCTTCCTTTTATTGAAAATACACAGGAATTTCAGAAGGTCCAATCTGCTGAACAAGCATTTAAAGCCGCTAGTTTTCTCAGTGAGTTTCACTCTTATCTGGCCGATGTAGATAAAGAAGAGATAAAAGAGCCTATTCCCGGTTTTATCGATTTTAATAATCGTTATAGGCAGTTTACCGAGAACATGAAAACCGCTTCTCCTGAACGCATTAAAAAAGCAGATAAAGAGATTAAAAGCATCCAGGAACAAAGAGACATTTTGAGTGAATGGGATAAATTATTGCCTCGTATCCCACAGCGTTTCATCCATGCCGACCCGAAGATTAGTAATTTTTTATTTGCTGAAGACTCTGCCGACAAAATTAAAGCGCTTATCGACTGGGATACGATGATGTGTGGACCGATTTTGTATGACTTCGGAGATATGGTCCGCTCATATACCAATCTCAAGGATGAGGACGATCCGAGTGATGGACCGATTTTCAGTTCCGAGAATTATGCAGCATTGCGTAAAGGATTTTTAAGTCATCTAAGTGACACATTGAGCCGAAAAGAGATTGACGGAATGCAATTAGCGGCTCAGGCGGTGATTTACGTGCAGGCAATCCGTTTTCTGACCGATTATTTGAACGATGATAAATATTATGCCACCGATTATCCGCAGCACAATCTCGACAGGACGAGGAATCAGTTGAATTTATTGAGGGAGTTGAAAGATTATCTCTTGTAAAAAAAGCTTAAACCCCTGAGCTTTATTCCGTACAATTAATAATATTTTCGGTTGCTTATGCCGGAATAAAACATTTCTACCATATTGTCGTTATATTATCGACACTTGTCATAAATCTATACTCAACAGCAATGTTAAGCAGCAAAAATATAGAAGAACTTGCTTCCATTGATTCTACAGACGATCAACGGATATTGGATCTGATTAAAATTACAAGAGAAGGCATTGAATTTGACACTTTTTATCGGATAGCGATGCAAGGCCCCTTTGATATGCAGGATTGGGCTGCTTTTCTACATCTTTCTGAAAGAACTTTTCAACGCTATAAAAAAGAGGGAAAAACTTTTAGCTCACTTTATTCAGAGAAGATATTGGAGGTAATGATTTTATACATGAAAGGAATTGATGTTTTTGGGGACAAGGATAATTTTAACACGTGGCTCGAACATAAAAATATTGCCCTGGGCGGTATTAAGCCAAAAGATTTGTTGGACAGTTCATTTGGCATCGAGTTAATTAAAGATGAGCTGATGCGAATTGAATACGGTGTTCTTGCATGATTGTATATCGTTTAAGCCGGGAAAAACATGAAAAGGATTTATCAGGCAAGGGAGCTAAGCTGGCCGGTGGTCGCTGGAATAGTAAAGGAGTTTCCATGTTATATACAGCTCAATCAAGAGCACTTTGTGTAGTCGAAGTAGCTGTTCACATACCCTTAGGTGTTCTTCCTAAGAATTATAAATTAGTCACAATTGAATTTCCGGATTCGGTTAAGATCAAAACACTTAGCAAGGAAAAACTTCCTTCCGACTGGGAAGAAAAGCCGCATCCCAATTCTACGCAACAGATTGGTGATAAATTTGCGGAAGCAAATGAATATTTAATTCTCAAAGTACCTTCCGCTGTTGTTCAAGGCGAGTATAATTACCTGCTCAATCCACTTCATATTGATTTCAATAAAGTAGAAATTGTGAGTATTGAGCCATTTGAATTTGATAGTCGGTTGTTTTAATAAGGTAGTCTGCAGCAGATACGTAAAATCATAACACGAAATTACGTACAACAATTACCACAAGAATGTCAAATTCTGACACGGGAAGAACAAAGGACTTTCACATTACATTAATATTCATTCAATATCGACTGTAACCCTATTGATTCGGTAATAGTAGAACAGGCGGTAAATATGTATAATTCCAAAGAAATTTTATGACTGACAACAAGACAATGGTGATAATCGGAACCGGTCGGGCAGGTGTCCAGGCAGCAATGACACTGCGTAATGAGGATCCCACTTGCAGGATAATTCTTATCAGCGAAGAAAATAATCGGCCATACGATAAAGTACCATTGTCTAAGCACTACCTCTATGGTAAACCCGGCTTTCACAGTTTGTATTTTAATGAGAAAGAATATTATGCCGATAAAAATATCGAATTGCGCCTGGACAGTCCCGTTGCAGCTATCGATACAGAGCAGGGCTTGGTGAAGTTTTCTTCCGGGGAAAGTCTGGGCTATGACAAATTGCTACTAGCCACAGGACTTGCTGCCAATCTTTGGGATGGACCTGGTTCCGATCTTGATGGTGTGCACTATCTGCGTACACTTGCAGACGCACATCGACTGCGCGATACACTTTACCAAATTGCGGAAGACGGCGGATCAGTTGCAGTTGTCGGTACCGGCTGGATCGGTTGCGAAGTAGCTGCAGCAGCCTACGAACACGGCATTTCAGTCTCCTTGATTGGACGTGATCGACTTCCACTGCTTAAGCAAGTCGGGCCTGAAATAGCTGAGTTTTTTTATCAAGCACATCTAGATCATGGTATTCAACTACACCTCGACTCGGAAGTAAAAGCCCTACATGGGACGGAATCGGTGGAAACTGTAGAACTAGCTGATGGCACGCAAATTCCTGCAGATGCAGTAGTCTTCGGTATCGGAGCAAGACCACGAAGCAAATCGGCAGCTGATGCAGGCATTGAAATAGCTGCTCCGGAAAATGGGGGAGGAATCATCACAGATGAGTTTCTTCAGACTTCCGCCGCCGGAGTTTATGCCGCCGGAGATGTTGCTAATGTACCGAATGCCGCACTGGGTACACGAGCTCGCTGGGAGCATCACATGTCTGCCAAAAAACAGGGTGAAGCTGCCGCACGGTCAATGCTAGGAAAGGGTAAACCTTATAATCAGATACCCTTCTTTTTCTCCGATCAATTCGATATATGGATGGAAACAACGGGAGATTTTACTGATACTGACGATTTTGTAATGCGTAGATATCCCGGCAAGGATAAATTTATCGCTTTTTGGCTCCGTGATGGCAAATTAGCTGCCGGTATGAATGTCAATATTAAAGGTGTACCATCTAAAATAAGAACACTCATAAAGTCCGGGAAAGTGATAGATCGAGACCAATTAGCCAATGCAGAGATACCGTTAAAGGAGATCTTGTAGAGAAAATTTATGGGCAAACTAAGGACACATACACAACACTCAATAAAAACCCTTGGTGCCAGCATATAGGACTTTATTTGCATTAAGTGGAAATTTCATTTGCGTAAGCTGAAATAAGCTAGAATTGACCAATATTGCACAATAGAAAGTGCATAAACAGGCATATATTGCATATCAGAAAGTGCATAAACAGGCATATATTGCATATCAGAAAGTGCATAAACAGGCATATATTGCATATCAGAAAGTGCAAAAATGAGTAGAAATTGCACAATGGAATGTGCAACATGTTTAATCTCAAGCTACAGAACGTGTAAAAAGCCTCTTACTCCTTAATAAACCGCTTCGTAAACACTCTGCCGTACTCAGCCTTTAGACGGAAGAAATACACACCTGAAGGCATGTTGTCCAGATGGATAGTTGTACGTGTATCGGCATAGATACTGCGTTCGGCCTCTGTGGAGATTATTTGCCCCAAGATATTTACAACAGATAATTTAAAAGTGCCCCGCGGTGCATCGGGTTTCATAATTTTATCCCGCATTTAAGCCACCGGAGAAGGAATCCCTTCCACATAATTTTTCAGATAGGTAAAATGCGTTCCCAAGTTTCCATTTTCAGCGACCAATGCACCTTGAATAATAGGACTAGAATCCATTTTGCCCAATTCCGGGAGAATGTGCAGTATAAATTGCTCCCCGAAGTGCTGCGACGCATCGATAGGCAGCTCATTGGGGAGATTGTCAATAGCCATCACGTCGATAGATTTCTCGCTATGCGGAGCAACTTCTTCAAGAGTGGTCCGCGAGAAACCGTAAATCGGATCGGCAATACTTGAGGCGCGTATCGTCGTCGGAATCGAGGACTTAGGCGCAATATCACAAGTAATATCCGCAATCACCCGGAGATTGAAATCTGGCTTGCGGATGTCGTCCAGGGTAAAAAATTGTGGTGCATTATTGTCCCAGAAAATACCGTTTATCATAATGTCTCCCCTTTCGGCAAATGGCGCGAAGGTGCTCTCATAGGCACTCGGATGAGCTCTGAAATGACTTCTGTCAAATGCCTTTTCCACATCCTTATGCCGTGTGTAATCTTCGGTCTGTAATTGTGTGTAAACCGGCTGCTCGTACTCCATATTGAGGAAATCCTCCGGTTGAACAGCCTTGATCATCATATCATCGAGGACAGTAGCCGCACCATTTCCCACTCTGCCATGCCCCGTAAGGATAATTTTCATAGCCGGCAGCCGGAGATCGGAATAAATAGCCTTTGCGTAAGCATAATCCGGGCAATCTTTCATCCGGGGAAGATGGAAATAATCCGTCCGTTCACCGTAGGTGTATAAAGCATTATGCGCGCCGACAATCCCGGCATATTTCCCATATGCAATGAGCCGATGCCCATGCTTGTCCGTCAGCGCTTCGTAGTCTATCAGATTGATATTTTTCTTGAGAATAGCACGCAATAAGTCACGATTATAAGCTTGTTCTTTGATGGTGTGGGAAAAGAAGAAATAGGTTTTATCGGGTATAAGGCTGTCAATCGGCACTTCTTTCACACCGAGTAATATATCGCAATCAGAAATATCTTCACGCACGGGAATCCCTCGCCGGAGATAAGCTTCATCTGAGAAGCAGCGTACTTCTGAACTTTGAACACTTATTTGCACTTCACCGCCATTCGCCAATGCTTCACATTGCTCGGGTGTTAATGGGACCCGAGAATCAGGCGGGTTCTTTTCTTCACGTATAATGCCTATATGTATCATATTTTATTTCTTCTGCTTAAACTCCTCGGGCTTCCCTTCAGAGCGAATGTCCTATATTATTGAATTATCCGATATATGGTGCTTGAATGTGCGCGGACCTCTTGAGAATGCCTGTGCAAGTCACCTTTATTGCTTTCCATGGGATAATATGCAACATCAGCTATCGAATCGCCGGAAATATACGGTGCAATATTATTTTAACTGATCACTTTTTGAAAATAACAAGTAATTGACATTTTACAGACTACTCAGATGGTAGTTTAAAGTGCTCTATCTACTCTGCATAAGACCGCATTTCTCTAGCTATATTGTGGTATATGAGCCCCGGAAATTCTCGCCTCGTTTATCTTATAATTTACTCCGAACTATAGTCATGGAAAACTACATTTATGGATAACCCATTTATTTTAAATGGAAGACCGAAAGTAGGAAAAAATTATCAATAATTTAAGCCCTTTTCACAGCTTATTTTTAGGAGTACGGAGTAAAGCATGGGATAGACTTAATTTTGCCCATAAGTGATATGGGGAATTGGTGAAGGAAGCCGGCTTGTCGGAATGACTAGCATAGAGGAAGGAAGCTGAGCAATGGAATTCCGTAGATATTCAGAACAAGAAGAAAATTCCGGTGAAAAAAATTGAGAGAACGAGTGGAAATGTCAGCTTATTTGTCCACAGAGTCGCCCTTGTCTTCAGCTTCATCTTGCTCGTCATCCTCCTCCTCGAGATCGGGATAATTGACGCGTTCCTTGGCTAGTTGCTGTAAATCTTCTACGGAGTCAAGTTCATCGACAATTTCTTCACCGAGTAAGGTCTCTATGACATCTTCCATCGTTACCAGTCCTTCTGTGCCTCCATAATCATCAGTTATGAGTGCTATATGTTGTCTCTGGGATATGAGTTTATCAAATATCTCTTGAATAGGTGTGTCTTCACGCATTACGGTCAGGTCTCGGACAAATTCTGAGATCGGCATATCGCCATGATCTTCTAGTAATGCATTGAAGAGATTGTGCTTCAGGACAAATCCTATGACTTTATCCCGCGATTCATCATATACCGGAATCCGAGAGAATGTAATAGGCTTATTCTTATTATAGAATTCCTGCACAGTCATATCCGCAGGTGCCATGAGGAGAACGGTACGCGGCGTCATAATTGCTTCTGCGGTAACTTGATTAAGTGCGAGCAAATTATTGATTATTTCAGATTCTTCAGGTCGGAATATCCCTTCCTGCTCTCCGATATAAGCCATTGTGCTGAAGTCTTTCCTGCTGAAAATACTTTCCTTGCTGTTTTTCTTTACAAGCCCCGTTAAAAGCATGCTTAACCAGACAAATGGTTGCAATAGCTTCTGGATAAAATTCACTCCTCTGGCGGTAAAGCCTGTCAGTGACTTCCAGTAACTTGTCCCTATTGTCTTCGGTATAATCTCGGAAAGGATGAGGATTGCCATTGTCATTAATGCCGGTACAAGCACAGCTGCTATGGGTATGTCAACTTCCCAGCCCAATATCGCAATATCCCAGCTGAGATTAGGCCATAATATCGCTGCCTGTGCTCCGACTACTGTTGCTCCTATGGTATGAGCCGCCGTATTTAAGGTTAATATTGCCGATAAAGGACGATCTATGTCGTCTTTCTGTTTCTTGAGAAGCTTACCTGTCTGACTGCCTTCATCATTCTTTACTGCAACGTATGATGGCGTTACACTCAATAAAACCGCTTCCCACAGCGAGCAAAGAAACGATATCACAATCGCAAATAAAAAGAACCCGATTAGTAGTGCCATATGCAATACAATATACAGCTTTTTGGAATATTTGTTTAATATGGGCTATAAGTTTCATAAAAAAGTAAGCTAATATAGAAAAGCCCGGAGGGTCACATCCGGGCTTGATTCTATAAAATAGGTTGATTTAACAGTTGACGAGCAACTGTCAACATTCTAATGCACATTGGTCAAAAACCGTTCCAATCCTTTTCTGGAATGTGAATATCTTTGATTTTTTTGGGGATAAATAGCTTGAAATTCATGCAATAAGATAGGAATGACGCAATTTGTACGCTTTTCTGCCTTTTTACTTTCTCTCTTTAGAAACCTGACAATAGGATGAGTCCGATTGAAAAGATTCCTTTAATGCCGGAAAAAATTGAGGAAGAGGGGATATTTATGCATGCCTATTTCTGCAGATGGAAAATGTGTTTCTATATAAAAGAGATAATCCGATGGAATCCTTTACATTTGCGGAAGCTAATTTATGCATAGAATGGGTATTGTAAAGATACTTAATAAATGAGCTTAATGTGAAGAGTGAAGTGAAGCTATCCGTGAATCAGATAAAAGACCTGAAAAAATGAGCGATAAAGATAGATATGCACAGCGAGGTGTGTCGGCGAGCAAGTCGGAAGTACATGCGGCGATAAAGGATCTGGACAAGGGCTTGTATCCGCTAGCATTCTGCAAAATTCTTCCGGATCTCGTTGCCGGCGATAAGGATTATTGTAATCTGATGCATGCCGATACTGCAGGAACAAAAACTTCTCTCGCATACCTCTACTGGAAAGAAACCGGCGATATTGATGTGTGGAAAGGAATTGCACAGGATGCTATAGTTATGAATATCGATGATATGGCTTGTGTCGGTTGTGTTGATGACATTATCCTTTCCTCGACGATAGGACGCAACAAGCATCTTATCACGGGAGAGATTATCGCCACTATTATCAGCGCTTGCGTCGATTTTATTGAGCTCATGAAGCAGTACGGCGTAAATATTACGCTTGCCGGAGGTGAAACAGCCGATGTAGGAGATATTGTGCGCACAATTGATGTAGGATATACGACATTCGCACGCTTGGCCAGGAAAGACCTTATTGTTAACGACATCCGCGGTGGAGACGTGATTATCGGCTTGGCTTCTTATGGACAATCGACTTATGAAGATACCTATAATAGCGGTATCGGCTCCAATGGCCTTACCTCCGCCCGCCACGATGTTCTTGATAAGTCGTATAGGGAATGGGCTGCTTCTTTTTCTCCGGATACTCCGCTTGACCTTGTTTATTCCGGGAGCAAAAAATTGACCGACGAAGTGACATTTGACGGAAATCGATACACTGTGGGTGAATTACTTCTATCTCCGACGAGAACCTATCTGCCGGTTCTCTCTAAGCTGCTTAAAAATGGCATTGGAGAGCAGATTCACGGGATTATTCACAACACGGGTGGCGCGCATAGCAAGGTGAAGAAATTTGTCGAGAAGAAAAAGATTATTAAGGATAATCTCTTGCCGATTCCATCTGTTTTTCAGATGATTAAGGAAGAGTCCGGGACGGATTTTCAAGAGATGTTTCAGGTATTTAATATGGGAACGCGACTCGAGATTTATACGGACCCCATGCACGCCGAGGAAATACTGGAGACCATCCGTGCATTCAATATCGAGGCGGATATTATCGGCCGTGTTGAAGACGCTGAGACGGAATCGGTGGAAATTTCTTATGCGGGGAATACCTACACATATTAAGCACTTTTAGCTTGCGCAAATGTGTGTGTGTTCTTCGCCGCAGTCGTAAGTAGGCGGCTTCGCCGCAGTCGTAAGTAATAAGTCGTAAGTCGTAAATTTGGTAATCGGTAACGGGTAAGGGGTAACGGGTAACGGGTAACGGGTAATCGGTAACGGGTAAGGGGTAATGGGTGATCGGCCATTAGCTGATGTGGGGTAATTGGTAAGAGTTGTGCTTTTCTCGTTTAATGTTGCAAAGTTGTGAAGTCGCAAAGGTGTAATTTGTGATTTGTGCCATTGTCAATAGTTCTGAAATGAAGAATGCAATAGGAGAAAAGGAATAAGACAGCAAAACAGAGAACATTTAGCACTCGTTTATCCTTTCCGTATAGGAAGAAATAGAATTTATGAAAGAACAAGTAAGGGCGCAGATTCCTACAGAATACGGTAATTTTATCCTTATTGCCTATGCGGATAACGAGAAGGAATATTCTCCAGACCTCGTTTTTATGACCAGTGGGATTGATACGAGTATGCCCGTCAATGTACGGATTCACTCTGAATGTATTACCGGTGATCTGCTGGGTTCGGATCGTTGCGATTGCGGTCAACAACTCGACTTGTCCCTGAAGTATATTTCTGAGCATGAAGGTGTATTGATTTACCTAAGGCAAGAAGGTAGAGGGATAGGGATTATTTCCAAGCTCAAGGCATATAACCTGCAAGACGAAGGACTCAATACCGTTGAGGCAAATATTCACTTGGGATTTGATGCAGATGAGCGGACTTATGAGAAAGCGCTGGAGATATTGGAGGATCTTTCTATAAAGGAGATTAACCTCCTCACCAATAATCCCGATAAAATAAAGGCATTTGACGGAAGTCCGATTAAAGTACATGAAAGAATACCACTTGAAATCGAGCCATCGGAGAATAACAGAGATTATCTCGAGACCAAGAAGTTGTTTATGGGGCATCTGCTGAAGCATACGAAGTGATCGCTGATTGGGTAAAGTTTCTACTTGTAGTTCAAACCAAGAATTTTTAAGAAATTAAAGACAAGCTTATGTTAAATGAAAAGCTTTCAGTGAGGAACCTCGATGAGAAGGTTGCTGGTTTTAAGCGCTTATTGCAGACGATGGAGGAATTGCGTGCTTTGTGTCCGTGGGATAAAAAACAGACCGAGGAATCACTGCGGAACCTGACGATTGAAGAGACTTATGAGCTAGTCGATGCCATAGATAATAAGGATAGTGCAAATATTAAGGAAGAGATCGGCGATATCTTGCTGCACATGGTTTTTTATAGTAAAATGGGCGAGGAGAAAGGACAATTTGATATAGCTGATGTGATGGAAACGCTCTGTGATAAACTCGTGCGGCGGCATCCACATATATACGGTGATGTAGAAGCTGACAATGAGGAGCTAGTAAAGGCAAACTGGGAGAAAATCAAGCTTGAGGAAAAGAAAAACAAGAAAGAGAAAGAACAATCCGTCTTGAGCGGTGTGCCGAGATCCCTTCCTGCTGTTGTGAAGGCATATCGCATGCAGGACAAGACGGCTCAAGTGGGATTTGAGTGGGAGACCAAAGAGGAAGTCTGGGCGAAAGTCGAGGAAGAGATTGCGGAATTGAAGAATGAAGTCAAGCTTGATGCACCTCAAGAGGTACTGGAAGATGAATATGGCGATGTGCTTTTCAGCCTGATTAATTATGCGCGATTTATCGGTGTGGAACCGGAAACGGCACTTGCTCGCACCAACAAAAAATTCCACAATCGCTTTCGATATATCGAACATCACGCCGAGAAAACACTTGACAGAATGAGTCTTGAAGAAATGGATGCTTTATGGCGCGAGGCCAAAGAGAGTATCGGTTAATCGCCTTTCTAGATTGATTTTTGCAGTTGATTTCAAGTACTTAACCGGTAGCGGGAATATATTTTTCTTTAAGCCATAAGGATACTTTTACAAGAAGGATTAAAGCCGGCACCTCGACTAGTGGACCGATCACACCGGCAAATGCCTGGCCTGAATTTAAGCCGAATACCGCTATTGCTACTGCAATTGCCAGCTCAAAGTTGTTGCCGGCCGCTGTGAAAGCTACTGAAGTCGTCTTGTCGTATTCCGTTCCCATTGCTTTGCTGATGAAAAATCCGATGAAGAACATCAGCGTGAAATAAATAAGGAGTGGAATAGCAATGATAACGACGTCCATCGGAATCTCGACGATGAGCTCTCCTTTTAAAGAGAACATCATAACAATCGTGAATAGCAGGGCGATTAAAGTCAATGGAGAAATCGCAGGAATGAAGGTATTCTGATACCAATCTTCTCCTTTTATGCGCACTAGGATGAAGCGACTCAGTATCCCCAAGAGAAATGGAATTCCAAGGTAAATTGCCACACTTTCAGCTATTGTCCGGATAGAGATATCGACGATTGCACTATCAAATCCAAAATATGGCGGCAAAACAGTGATAAATAGCCATGCATAAAAGCTGTAGGCGAATACCTGAAAGAGGCTATTTAAGGCCACGAGTCCGGCTCCATATTCGCTGCTGCCTTCAGCCAGATCATTCCACACAAGCACCATGGCAATACATCGAGCCAGACCGATTAAAATCAAGCCGACCATATATTCCGGATAATCGTGTAGGAAAACTATCGCTAGGACAAACATGAGGACAGGCCCGATAATCCAGTTGAGTAGGAGAGATATTGATAGGAGCTTGATGTTTTTAAAAACCTTGGGCAGAAGAGAATACTTGACTTTTGCCAGCGGTGGATACATCATGAGTATTAATCCGATGGCAATAGGGATATTGGTTGTGCCGGAATTGAAGCTGTTGAGGATTTCAGGAAAGCCGGGAAAGAAATATCCGATTCCCACACCGATTGCCATGGCGATAAATATCCATAGCGTCAGATTTCTATCGAGGAAACTTAAACTTTTTCTAGCCATAGGTCTGCTTAGATTTGAGAGAAGATGTAATACATTTCTGTCGCAATAAGTTTACAGGTATTGAGATATTCCTGCGACTCTTGTTGAGAATTGTCATAAGCCTTTGGATCTTGAAATGGGAGGGAAAAACGCGCTTCTGCTCCAGCTATGTGTGGACAGCTTGCATCAGCTTGTGCACATGTCATGATTGTCGTGAACTCAGATTGTGGATTGAACTGATGATTCCATTCCTTGGAAAAGCCGATAATCGACAGGGCATTTTCTCCATATTTTATTGCATAAACGGGATTGGTTCCGCTTGATAAAAGTGTTGATTTAAAGCCGATTTTTTCCAGGGATTTAAGTACAGTCGGGTAAAGTGCTGTTATTTCTGTTCCACCGGAATAGGCCTTTATCTTCTCAAGATGAAAATAAGCGGCTAGTGTCTGTGCCCAGATCTGAGCAAAATGGCTTCGCCTGGAATTGTGCGTGCAGATAAATATGAGATGGATATCTGCAGTTAAAATTATTTTTTTCTTTAAATGTGTGATAATGGAAGAAAGCCTTGCCTTTCTGTGCTCAGATATACTAGTTGTATCTATGGAACTTATAAATTGTCTGACTTGCGGATAGAGATTGTCCATAGATTTTCTTGATTCAACTAGGATTATTTTGATTCGGCTTTTTAGGTCCTTGCGGGAAATGGACTTTATCCAGATCGGCATTAAGCATCGGCAGGGCATAGCGCAAGATTCTATTCCTGCGCCCTGTCGTATCGGTGGGTTCTACCGGATAAGAAATCACTGCCTCCAGCCACGATCGATCATTATCGCGGAAATATACTTGCGGTTCATTTCCCTTAAGCGTCATATCGGGGTATTGTTCCTTGAAATCCCTTATAGCGGCTTTAAGAAAACATTCCTCAACATAATCGAGATCACTCGAATAGGCTATTTGAACGGAAGTTTCATTCCAGATAAATGGAAGATACTGTCCTGAATAATTAAACACTTCTTCTCGGAGAATAATACTATTGGGGAAATGGATAATTCTACCACTTTTACGATCATTGCCAAGATATATCCCACTGAATTCCTCAATGATTGTATCGAGATAACCGATATCAATTACCTCGCCCTTAAATGTGCCAATCTGAATCCTATCACCGACTTGATAGGGGCGACGGAATACGATATACAGCCAAGCTATAAAAGAGGTGATGGGAGCTTGCAAGGCAAAACCCAGAATTAAGGAAACAATTCCCACACCGGCAAGAATTGTATAGAGATTGCGGAATAGAAAAGAAACAATTATTGTGATAGCTAAAATACTTACTAGTAGCCGGGTGATCCGTATCAGGTTATATCTTGAGCCTTCCGTAATCGCCTGTGAATCGATGAGCTTTTCAATTAATCTGCCTACCAGGAGTACTATTGAAAGCGTAAATAGGGCAATGCTGAGGCGTTGTACTATCGGTCGATATTTCTCCCAGCCCGGAAATAAAGATAAATTTGAGAGGTAAAATATCGCGAGAAAGAGGACTGCCATAAATGCAAATCCTCCGATCCAATATGTCTTCTTTTGCTGTGTTGCCATTGCTTTATTTTTAACGTCCGGATAATTCTTTATCCTAAAGCTCTTTCAGTTCTTTTATGACGCTTAAGATCTTCATTTATTCATATTATTGATAGATGTATAGGAATATCTATTTCAGTTGCACTAGTATAAGCAAATTTATATGATTTATCGATTGTTTTTTGCCTTTTTTGTAAAATCATGGCTTTTGTTCCGGGAATCCAGAAATTGAGAAATTCAGAAATCTCAGAATTTATCGGGAATTGGAACTATCTTGTAGCTTATGACTGATTCATTTCACTCTGAATTAAACCTTGTAATAATCCCGAAGAAATACCAGTTTAGGTAGAAGAAATTGTGCAAAATATCGGTTTTTTGTGTCATAATTGTTTTCGGGTTTTGGGATTTCGGCTTAAGAAAGTATATTTGAAAAATATCATATCACTTAAAACAAGATTCTATGTCGTTTATTAAAGATTTTAAGAGCTTTTTAATGAAAGGTGATCTAGTAGCGATGGCTACGGCCTTTGTAATAGCACTCGCATTTAAAGCGATAATAACGTCTATGGTTAATGATTTAATCATGCCTATTGTCGGTGTATTGACAGGAGGCACAGACTTTACTCAGAAGTTCATTGCATTGGACGGAGGGAATTATGAGACTTTGAAAGCAGCTCAAGATGCAGGAGCGGCTATTATTACTTATGGAAATCTGATTCAAGCAATTATAAATTTTGTGATTATTGCATTTTTTATATTTGTCGTAATCAGACAATATGAAAAGCTCAAAAAGAAAGAGGAGGAAGCTCCGGCCGGTCCTACTCAAGAGCAATTGCTTACAGAGATCCGCGATGAGCTGAAGAGCAAGAATGCATAAAGAATGTTGTTTAACAGCACGGGCTTGAAGAACGTGTAATCAGAATATGGACATGATCCTGCATGCGATTGAATGCAATGTACTTTATTGCAATGGGAATGCTATGTATCACTTTTAAGCCGACATAAATGTTATAATCCCTTTTATTCTGAGACATAAGAGCGAATTTTAAAGCAGTGGTTAAGGGATGGAAATACGTTTTGCCATGAGCAATATTTATGACTTAAGTCTCCTATTGCTATGTCTTCTCTCAGAAAATCCTTAGTTTCGTTTCTTTCAAATTATAAATTTGCCATACAGGAAATATGAGAAACCATCTTATCGGATTATTGGCAGGATTAAGCTTATGCCTTTTTGCCTGTATAGACAGCCCACAAAACGATGGAACAATGGATAAAAACAATTCTAGTCAGCATGCCGTTGCGGACATGCACTCACAGTCCAATGCACTTCAGATTCACCCGGAGCATCTATCCCTTGATATCGCTGTGGATTTTGATAAACGTCGGATAAGCGGTAGCGCTACATGGGATATTAAGCCTGATGAAGGAGTAGAATATGCAATTTTTGATACCTGGGATCTAGATATCGATAGTGTAGAATATCCCGATGGAAGCAATGCAGATTATGAGCTGGAAAAAGCAGATCCTATTATGGGCTCTGCATTGAAAATCCATCTAGAACCTGGTACAGAAAAGGTAAAAATATACTATAAAACGGGGGATGATGCAACTGCACTTCAGTGGTTGAATCCCACGCAGACATTTAGGAAGGAATCGCCCTTTCTTTATACGCAGAGCGAGTCAATATTTGCCCGTTCATGGGTTCCTTGTCCGGATGGACCCGGATATCGGTTTACCTACGATGCAAGGGTGAAAGTACCCGAAGGGCTACTGGCCTTGATGAGTGCTGAAAATCCGCAAGAGATCAATGAATCCGGTGTTTATCATTTTACAATGGAACAAGCTATCCCGGCATACTTGCTAGCCCTTGCAGTAGGAGATATCGCATTTAAAGCCATAGATGAGCGCACCGGTGTATATGCAGAACCGGCAATACTGGATAAAGCATGGAATGAATTCAACGATATAGGTGCCATGGTTGATACCGCAGAAGCCCTGTACGGTGATTATCGATGGGGGCGATATGATGTCATTGTATTGCCTTCCGGCTTCCCGATGGGTGGCATGGAGAATCCGCGTTTGACATTCTGTACGCCGACTATTCTCGCCGGGGATAAATCCCTTGTGAACCTCATCGCTCACGAGCTTGCACATAGCTGGAGTGGCAACCTTGTTACCAATGCTACATGGGAAGATTTCTGGCTTAACGAGGGCTTCACCGTCTATTTTGAGCGCCGGATTACAGAGGCCATGCACGGGAAAGAATACGTGGCTATGCTGTGGGACCTCGGAGCTAAAGACCTCAAAGCCGATGTTGAAAGGATAGGAGAGAATAGCGAGGATACCTGGTTGAAAATTAAGCTCCAAGGACGTCATCCCGGAGTAGGTTTTACCGATATCCCTTATGAAAAAGGTGCTGCTCTATTGTTGTTGATAGAACAGACTGTTGGCCGCGTGAGAATTGATGAGTTCCTCAATAAATATTTTGATGAGCATGCTTTTCAGTCTATGTCCACGGAAAAATTCTTGAAATATCTGAATGAAAATCTCCTTGACGGTCACGAGGATTGGAAAAAAGCGATTAATATCGATGCCTGGGTCTATGGACCGGGAATACCCGAGAATATGCCTCGTGTGGAAAATGTGAGATTTGAACAGGTGGATAATCAGGTTTCTGCTTATCTCAATGGCACTCCGGCCGCCGATCTTGAAACAGATAACTGGAGTACTTATGAGTGGATGCATCTCTTAGGAGAATTACCTGAAGATCTTAGCTTTGCGCAAATGAAAGAGCTCGACAAGGCTTTTAAATTTACAGCTACGGGGAATAGTGAAATCGCAGATATGTGGTTCTTGCACGCAATCCAATCGGATTATACGCCTGCTTTTCCCACGATGAAGCAATTTCTTTATGTGACAGGAAGAGTGAAATTCCTCGAGCCACTTTACAAGGAAATGGTAAAATCCGATAAAGGCCGGGAGATGGCTAGGGAAATTTACGATGTCGCAAGACCTAATTATCATCCGCTTGCTCAGAAGGCAATTGATAAAATCGTATTGAAATAAAGGGACTTATTCTTCTTCCAGAGCCTCCGGAGGATACCAGATTTTTGTGCCCCTTACGCGTGCAAATTTTGTCAGCTTTTCCTTTTGACTTTTTTCATAGAAAAGATATCTATAGGTTCATAAGCTCGGATAATCATTGCATCGCCGATTAAAGATCGGTGGCATCGCCATGGAAGGACTTCAGCACACATAATTGCTGTCCTGGCTCTATCAACAATCCCTATCAAGGTTTTTAATCCATCCTTAAATTCTGTTGTCTGCATATAATCTGCATATCCCCTGAAAGATTTATTGTGCCATGCTTTATTGATTGAGTCCTTGGTCGTATGCCTTAAACCACCGAGCTCTTTCAGGTGTATATAAGAAATCCCATTCTCCTCAAGCACAGGAGCAAGATTTTCTTTGTTAAAATGTGGAAGCCTCTCTGAACCGGGTAGAGAACGCACATCGACGAGAGCTTCAATTTTGTAGTGCAGGAGTATTGCAATGAATTCATCAATGCTTCTGGTAGAATGCCCTATCGTGTAGAATTTCTTTCCTTTCATGTTAAGTCAATGCCTGGAAGCTTCGCTTCCAGGCATTGACTTAACAATAATTCCACTTCATCTGTTTGAAGGATGTTATTACGAAGACAATGAATATTGTAGTATTTTACAATTCCCGTAGGCCTGTAGCGGAACATCATTGATTTTGTCGGGACAATGCTAATCTATATCTTATTGCATTGCGTTCAAGTACATCGAAACTTAAGGATGAAATAGAAAAATCATAAGAAACGGAAAAACCTTCTTAGGGAATAAGCATTTTTATTATAGCCAAAACGTGCAATAGAAATGCAAAAGGAAGTGCAAAAGCCACAGAAGACAAGGGCTCGCGCAAGAATTTGGCTCGGAATCGTAGTAAGACTACGGTGAGAACCAAATTCGAGCAAGTGCTTGTATTCAAAGGCTTTTGTGCTTATCTTCAATTTCTAATGCATGATTTGGGTTATATCAGTAAAGAGAATAAATCATGGAGCACGACGGTATAGACTATTCATCAATTATAGAACAATCACTGATGAGGCAATTTTGGGAACGGCACTGGCAAGATGGTGATACAGGCTGGGATATCGGATATCCATCACCTGCGCTTGTAGAATATATGGATCAATACGAGAATAAAGATGCCGCTATCCTTATTCCGGGTTGTGGTAATGCCTATGAAGCTGAATATCTCATCGAAAATGATTTTATGGATATTACACTGCTTGATATTTCTGCAACTGCCGTTGAAAAAACTAAGGAGAAGTTCAGCATCTCTCCCAATGTCGATGTAATATGTGCTGATTTCTTTGCTCATAAAGGTGAATACGACTTGATTCTGGAACAGACATTCTTCTGTGCATTGGATCCAAGGAAGAGAGAAAAATATGTAAAACATACAGCAGAACTCCTAAAAGAAGACGGCAAACTCGTCGGATTACTGTTTAATAAAGAATTCGGAAATGATGTGCCGCCATTCGGAGGCACAGAAGAAGAGTACAGAAAGCTCTTTGAACCGCGATTTAACATACGCAAGATGGAAGAAGCATACAATAGCATAAAGCCGAGACAAGGCAGTGAACTATTTATGATTCTCGAGAAAAAATAAGCAGAAAAGACCGATTTAGGTCGAGACTATTGCGTAGATTCAAGGATGAGTTGAGCGACACCTTCAGGATCATACCACATAGGAACATGCCCCCAGCCATTGGGCTCGACAATAAGCGTCTGCGAGGGCAATTCTTCAAATGTACGATTACCGGCAAGCAAGATATAATCCCGTGTTCCATAGGCAATAGTTATGGGAATATCAAGCTCTTTACCTCCGGTAAAATAGCCGGTATTGCGGTACGTTTCTTTAAATGCTGTTGAACTAGCAAGTGTATCTGCCAGTTTAATTGCATCTTCCGATGGCATCTGACTGCAGCCCGGAGAAACCGGAATGGTCAGGAGTATTTCCCGGAGTAGGGGGATTTTCAAGAGATTGTGAACCAGGAAAGCCGGTAAAAGCTTAGCCGAATAGAGCAGGATATTCAGAACAGTATTTACATATAAAGTATGGCTATTTTTCCATAGGCCGGCGGGAGAAATACCTAGAACACTCCTCGCAATGCCTTGTTTAGCAGCTTCAAGGGCAATATAGCCTCCCAGGGAATTACCGACGATATCTACAGGCTCCGTGATGCCGATTTGCCTAAGCGTCTCTTTCAATGATGCGGCTAGATGAGGCATCGTAGGGATACGATTGCCCGGAAGTGGTGGCGTAGCACCGAATCCCGGAATATCAAATGCCAATATGTGCCGCTTTTCTGCGAGTTTGCCGATTACCGGATTCCAGGCTATGTGAGACATGCCGATACCGTGGAGAAGGATAAGTGGACGTCCGGAGCCGCGTTCCACATAATACCACATATACTCTGGTGGTCCACTCTTGTTATTGCCACTTTTCATCAGATAATACTTAGGAAATACTGCCTAATCATTGCTGAAATCCCTACTCTTGTACCGGGATTCTATCGTCAGTAGAAGAAATTGTAACATGCAATTCTTAAGCAAGAATGCAAGAATCAATTGAATGCGCAAAGTAGTGAGCTTTGAGGAAAAATTCTAATTCCAGCACAGTTAATACAAGTACTCCATTGCTTTGAAATATGGTTTTCTGAAATGGAATAGCCACAGCCGATTCTCAGCTAGAGCTTATCTCACCTGCTGATTCAACGCGCTATACAAGACCTTTGTCTTCTTCGTTGGACAAGAAGCATAGTCGTTCATTTATACCTGATAAGCTACATATAATCCAAAGAAATCCGCAAGAGCTTGCGCTACTTCATCCCATTTGCCGGACTCAGGGAACTTATGGCTTGCGCCTCTGATAAGCTTATATTCATGCGGGATTTTCTTGTCTTCGAGCATCTGGTTATAAGCATCATATTGTGCAATTCCCGCATCCGGAAATGCCTCGTCATATTCCGCTCGTATATTTATGATAGGTTTTGCTTTGTCACTATGAGCAGTATACCATAAAGGACTAAATTTGTCAAATTCTACTTTATTCTCATTGATAGGCTCAAGGCCTACGGCCCGATAAAAAACTTCTACCATCAAAGGGTTTAAAAACTGAACTTGTGACTCATCCTCATACGAGGTGTTCAACATTCCGGCGACGTTTCCTATGACAGAAATCAAGGAAGAATTGGGGAAAGTCCCATTGCCATAGAGAATAGCAAGCGTAGCACCTGCGCTATGCCCGTAAATTGCCCATTTTTCCCTGCTTAGGTTCCATTCCCGGGATTTCTTGAAAACATAAGCCAGTGCAGCGTCAATATCTGCCAACTGATCCTTCATTTTTACCTTGCTCTGCAGATGCGGAATAGGTGTTTCATATAAACCCGTAGCATCAATAAGCCTGTAATTCATATTGATTACAGCGTAACCGTTCCTGACAAGGGCCATAACGCTGGCATTGAGGTCTTCTTTCTTCCCCTTGAAAAGTCGGCCACCGTGAATTGCAAGTACAACAGGAAGCTTATGTCCGGCCGTGGAAGGGATATAGATATCCATCTTCTGCCGTTGATGTGAACCATAAGATATATCGATGAGGCTCTTGTGTGTAGATGGCATAAAGCTTATTTTGCTGATTTGTTAAGTGAGACTTTAGCTTATTCAATTGTCACTTTTGTCCCCTTCCCGGTTGATAACTCATGGGAATATTCTTCACTCTTATCCGGAGTAGTAAAATATCTCACATTGTAAAATCACCGGACCTTGATAATTTCTGAATTTCAAGGCAAATATAGCTTTTCTCAAGCACAAGCCAAGGGAATAGCGATGTCATCGCCCACATCATCCAATACGCCGGAGCCGCACACAGTAGAAAATGAAGTTGACTGAATAAAGATTAATATAAGCGTAGCTTATATTAAACCATTGATACTAAATGTAACGATGATGAGAGATGCTCCTAGGGCGGACTTAAGACCGAACTCTCCGGACTGTAGTTTGATATTATCCCGTGAAAACAAGCATATTCTCCCCTGAAATCAAATGTTAACCATTTGGTAACATAGAATCTTCACTTGCCTGAGGGTAAAATGTCACCTTTGTGCACAGAAAACAGATAGACCAATAAAAACTAAATAGAATTATGGAAAACCCATATATAATAATGCTCGGGATTCTGGTTATTCTCGCAATAGCCGACCTCATTGTCGGAGTAAGCAATGATGCAGTGAATTTCCTCAATTCCGCCGTCGGATCTCGAGCAGTTTCCTTCCGCACAATTCTTATTGTAGCAAGTATAGGTATTGCTGTAGGTGCAATTTTTTCAAGTGGAATGATGGAAGTGGCCAGGAAGGGGATATTTAATCCCGGTGAGTTTTACTTTGATGAGATTATGATCATATTTATAGCCGTAATGATAGCTGACGTCCTGTTATTGGACTTCTTTAATACACTTGGCCTGCCTACATCGACGACGGTATCGATAGTATTTGATCTCTTGGGTGCCTCGGTAGCGATAGGCTTATTGAAGATTTTTACAGAGGGAGCCGGAAGTGGAATCGGAGACGTCTTCACCTATATTAATACGAGTAAGGCGACAATGATAATCGTAGCGATATTTTTATCCGTCGCACTGGCTTTTACCGTCGGTGTCATAGTGCAATATATCTCTCGCCTGATATTCACCTTTCAATTCAAGAAAAAGTTAAAGTATTTCGGCGCGATTTTCGGTGGAGTAGCCTTAACGGCAATTTCCTTTTACATTGTCTTCAAGGGGATGAAAGATATGACATTTATATCGGATGGTGTAAAAGACTTTATCAGCAATAATACCTTACTTATCATCGGAATGAATCTAGTTTTCTGGACTTTGCTTGCGCAAATGTTGATGTCGGTATTCAAGATCAATATCCTGAAAGTTATCATTGTCGTCGGAACATTTGCTCTAGCGCTCGCCTTTGCGGGGAACGATCTCGTGAATTTTATCGGTGTACCGATAGCCGCCTGGCAGTCTTTGAGTTTCTGGAGCGCCTCCGGAATTGCTGCACCGGATTTCTCCATGAGTGTATTATCGGGGGAAGTCCACACACCGACGATTTTCCTGGTAATTGCCGGCTTAATCATGGTACTCGCACTATGGTTTTCTTCCAAGGCGCGCCACGTAATGGATACGGAGTTGAGCCTTGCCAGACAAGGAGAAGGAAAGGAGAAGTTTAAGCCGACTTTCCTGTCGCGGACAATTGTGCGTTATTCTATAGCTGCAGGCGATGCAATAAGTGTATTTCTCCCTACATCGGTACAGGAAACTATTGAACGACAATTTCAGAAACCAAAGCCCGTACCCAAGGAGAAACGCATTGACGCACCGATGTTTGATATGGTACGTGCATCGGTGAACCTCGTTGTAGCAAGTATTTTGATTTCCATCGGGACCAATTACCAGCTGCCCTTATCTACTACCTATGTAACTTTTATGGTTGCAATGGGTACTTCACTTGCCGACCGCGCATGGGACAGGGAAAGCGCAGTGTATCGTGTAGCCGGTGTATTTAACGTTATCGGCGGCTGGTTCCTCACAGCTATAGGAGCTTTTATCGGAGCGGGAATTATTGCTACGCTTATCTGGTTCGGTGGGATATGGATGGTGCTTGCACTTGCAGCCGGAGTAGCAATTATGATGATAAGCAGTGCACTTTCACATACGAGGAAGATGAAAAAAGAAAAAAGCAAGAAGCGATTTACACGGAAAAGTATTCTTACGGCCAAGGAAATAATGGGTAGAACATCGGACAATATCTCGAGTGTATTAAATGGTATCATCAAGCGGTATGGTAAAGTATTGAAACACCTGGCGGACCAGGATTTGCGGAAGCTAAAGAGGGATAAAAAGAAGATTACTATCCTTGAGGATGAGGCCGAAGAGTTGAAAGCAGAGATATTTTATATCTTGAAAACGGTGAAAAATGGATCGGTGGAAGCCGGTGAATTTTATGTCCTGATCTCGGATTATCTCGATCAGATGGTGCGTTCCCTGTCGCGGATTATACGGAGCAGTCATAAACATGTGAATAATCAACATAAGTCACTGAAGCAATTTCAGGTCGATGACCTTAAGGTGATTTCCGGAGAATTGAACGACTTATTTGAGCAGCTGCACGAGATATTTGATGAATATGAATTCAGAGACATTGAACGACTTCGGGAAGAAATTAAAGATCTGCTGGAGGAGGTTTATGAAATGATTCACGATCATATCAGGTATATCAGAGAATCGGAAGATAGTGCCAGAAATACCAAGTTGTATTTTGGACTGCTCCTCGAGACCAAAAATCTGCTGGAATCAACCAAGGAACTGCTGAAACTTTTCCAGGGTTATTACATGGAAGCGCGGAGCGAGTTCTGATAGAAGGTATTTCGCATATTTTGGGTCATATTCTGAGGGATTGATGTTTACATCTTCTTGAAGAGCAATACTAATTCATAAAGTGAGCAATGTCTATTTTAATAAAAAGAAAATCCATGAAAAACGTCAGATTATTTAACTTGATTCTAGCAATAGGGATAATAATTGTAATCAATGCCTGTCAGAAAGAGGATGATAAGACCTATAGATGTTCAGACTTTGTTTACAGTGAGGAGATTGCGGATGAGGCTCAAGCACTTTCTGAAGCTACTCAAAATTATTCACAAGATCCGACACCTGTGAACTGCAGAGCATATCGAGATGCTTATCGTGAATATATTGACGAACTTAAGAGCTTTGAAAGTTGTATAGCACCGTCGCAGAGGCAAATGTGGGAGCAGAATATAGAGGATGCTGAGAAAGCCCTGGAGGAAATGGATTGCTGATGGATTCTTCTGGTATGGATAATTGTGTCTGGAAGTTCACTTGAACACAGGAGAAATGAAAAGGACATATCCTAAGCGTAGCTTAGGATATGTCCTTTATAATTACTATAGTCCTATTGTTTGCTAGGCTATATCTAGATGTAAGACAAGACTAGTCCACACTGAAAGTAACCTTAAGATTGACTCTGTAAGAAGTAACTTTATTGTTGTCGATGACAACACTCTGATCTTGGACGTAAGCTGACTTTACATTTTTTACTGTTGAAGCCACTTTTTCAATCCCTTTCTTTGTTGCATCTTCCCAACTTTCTGAAGAATTGGATAATACTTCAATTACTTTTAATACTGCCATAATTTTCTATGTTTTGAATGATTAACTAATATCCCGAATCACACAATCGAGGTATGAGCAAGAGGAATTATTTTTCAATAAATGATAAACCGAAACGATGTTTCACAATGATAGATAGTGCCGATTATCAAATTTTCGCAGCACATTGAACCCAATTTTTATCCATAGGACTCCTACGGTACTTGATCAGATCCTCCTATCGATCACCACAATGCCGGATTATTAACCTTGTTTTTCTCTCATCAATGAATGTCCGGGTATTTCTGAATAAACGCAAGGTACAAAAAAATAATTACTTCAATGCATTGAGTTCTATCGTAGCGCGATTGTCATCCTTGGGCAGGAGGTTCCATGCCTGAATAAAATCCTCCTTGGCAGATGCGGTATCGCCGAGAAGTTTGGAGCTAATACCGCGATATAAATAGGCATCTCCACTTGCGGGATCGACGAGAATAGTCGTATTGAATGCATTATAAGCCTTTTTGACGGAATCTTGTTCAAGATAAAGTAAACCCAGGTTAAAATGTGCAGGTGGATATTGAGGAAACTTCTTGATAATACTTTTATATTCTTCCTTGGCACTTTTAAGCTTTCCGTTCTGGTGGTAATAATAGGCTATGGCGAGATATGCATCTTTTTTCTGTGGAGCAATATCGATGGCATTCTGATACATTTTGAGTGCGATCTTGTTGTTTTGATTGGCGAGGATATCACCCATTGCAATCCATGCGGCTCGATTATCGGCATTCAACTCAGTTACGCGCTGGTAGTTTTTCATGGCATTGGCAGTATCGCCGATTTCGTCATAGATGAGCGCTTTCTCCATAAAAGCTTTTGGATTCTGTGGATTGCGCTTGATGACGACATTGAGATTGGTCAATGCAGGGAGATATTGCTTTACGATGAACTGAAAATGCGCAAGCTTGATATGCGCTTCATCGGAATCTGGGAATCGATTACCGGCTTTTCTGAGCACGGCAATGGCATCCTTGGATTGTAGGTCCCTGAGGAGGATGTCGGCCTTGGTAAACCAGTATTTTAAAACCGAACTATCCTTTGCTATCGCTCTGTCGATGTCCTTAATCGCGAGATTATTGGCCTTGTTGTTGAAGTAAAACATCGCCCTTTGATAATAAAGTCCTGCATTGCTCGTATCCTTCTCTATCTGCCGGGTTAGATATTCCAGCCTTTTATCCTGTGTGGGTTCCGTAGTGGTGTCATTCTCTTGATTATTGCAGGCAATTGTCAATATTACCACCAAGAAAAGAAGATAGCTTATTCTATGCATAATAAATTTGTCTATGTTTGTACTATGTGGTGCAAAGTTAAACAGCCAATTCTTATTGTCCATGTATTTCTCATGCTCCTTTTTATAATTCCCATATCGGGACAGGATTATGAGATATTACCCGCTCCTTCCGGTACGGGCGATCAGAAAATTCAGCAATTAATCCAGGATGCCGACACCTCAATACTGGTAATGTATGGAGATGGCATTTATACCTGGGATTCCGTGGAATATTCTTATCCACAGAATGCAACACTCATTTTTACAACGACAATGGAGAAAAAATATCCATTGAAGAGTATGCTTTTTTCATCTCCGGTCGATAAGGTTGAAATCACACACTTTGTGCCATACGAGAACTCCTTCCTTATTCTCGGCAGCTATGTCAATGAATTAAAGGTCGATGGACAAGTGCTTGTCCGGAACACCCGTGCCTCAGATGGCATATTTATCATGTTGACCGACAGAGATTTTAATCTGCTTGATTTTACGCATTATGAAGGCGGTTTGGTCGCGCTTCCGGAGACGATTCACATCACGGAAGGAAGGCTCGTGCTGCCCATTTCTCTCCATGGCAAACTCTACTTCAAGGGTGATGTAATTCATTCGGGACAGGATGAAAGTTTATTGTTTTTATGGCATACACTGGATAATTTAGCTTACGCAAATGTGGATTCATTTCCCTCCATAGATAATTTTCACATCGGTGATTACGGCTGGAAAGGCGATACTTTATATATTGCAGGGCAATTCCGCGACAGCATTATCACTCGCGATGATTCCCTGTACAATGGTGGCCATTTTCCCGATCCGGTCATACTTCTCTACACAATTCAAGAAGGCATGATAAATGGTATTTCATTTCAGGGTTCCTATGGTGGCATGGCAAACCGACTTTTAATTGCCGGCGATACAGTAATTATCGCGGGGAATTTTATAGGTGGATTGGTTCCGGAAGTGGGCGAGATTATTTCCATCGGCGAAGAGCCGGGGATATATGCCTTTGTCTATATTGCAGGCGAATATCGTGGCGCGCAGGTCCTTTCATCGAGAGCTTTTATTTCGCTCAGCTCTGCGCATTATCTAGGCGGTAGGTTATTCATGACGATGAGCTTTGTGAAAGAAGTGAGGTACGGGGATAAAGAGCTTCAAGATGCTACGATGGAAAGCGCTTATGCACTACTCGAGCTAGCTGATTTTCAGGAAAGAGGGAAGCTTGAATTAATTCCTTACCGTGGAACGGGCAACTTTCCATTTGTTTTTTTGAGAGATGGAAAGTTAGAGATATTCGGGACGATTAACGGTTATAATATAAGAACAGAGGAACAAAGCGATGGGATGGACGTCATCCATTTGCGGGAGCTGAATCGGACTGCATCAACCTGGGCGAGTCCTTATTCCGGAGAAGTGCGTTTATATCCACAACCGGCATCAGATTATGTAAAAGTTGAGGGACTTCAGCGGGGGACGAGGATTTATTATGCGGTTTATGGGATGGATGGTCGCCTTGTACGTCGAGGTGAATACCGAGGGCAAATAAGCTTAAATGCGCTTCAATCACAGGTATATATGATAGTTTTATATACAGAAAAAGGCCGCAGACTTGCGTCCCGGCCTTGTATTATCCTTCATTAAAATCGGCTTATCGCTTAAAAAAGGAACCCAATAAGGATGAACCTATGCTTGTCAACTCATTGAGGACGCTGCCATCGCCATCGCTATCGAGAAACTTCATAATCATACCGAAATTGGAATCTTGACCTTGCTTTTCCGAAACTGCGCCCGTAAGCAATGAAGTCAAGCCACTCGCGCCGAGATTACCTTGGCTTTTCTGCTTTCCTAGCGCACCCATCACAAGTGGAGCAAGGGTTGATAAAATGCTGCCTGCGCCAGACTTATTCAGCCCACTGAGCTTGGATATCATGCCGGTAACATTCCCGAGATTTCCACCGAGTATATGGCTCAGAATTCCAGCACCATCCGTTGTCTTTGGATTGGCAGCTTGTTGATTTCCCAGCAGCATACCGCCGAGGTTGTTCAAGATTGATCCATCGTGATCCCTTTCAAGTGCTTGCGCTAGTTGCTCAGCTTGTTGTGGATCCTGCACGTTCTTAGAAAGCGCTCCTATAAGTGTGGAAATTGCTCCTTCAGCTGCTGCTGCTGTCTGCTCCTTGCTTCCCCCGACCTTATCGGCTAGCTGTGAAATAAACTGGTCAGATAATTGACCTTTTACCATATCGATTAAATTACTCATAAATTGGTTTTAATGTGTTATAAAATGTATTTTACTAGATATTTTGGTATCGCAGTCTGAAATCTAAATCTTGCTTTCAAGCTGTGAAAATTGTGTGCCTGCATCAACTCATCAAGATATCTACAAGAATTTTACCCTGATCGTCCATTTTTCCCTTTTTAAAATCTTTCCTTGAAAATCTGTTAAAATTGTGCGGCAAACATAAAATCCACTCCTCAATAACTCTTGGAATCATATCGGAGCGTATCACGAGAACTTATGTTTTCACCATAAACAAATCACTATAACTAATAATAATAGGAGGTAAATCGTTCATTTTGAGCAGATTTTATGCCGTGTTTATAGAAATTAGCTCAGAGAAAAATACAAGATAAAGATATATTATATATATTTGTAATGTAAGAACGTTTATAAATCAGAAGAAAAGATTCCTATGCGTAGAAGTTTCCTCCTTATCTGTTTTCTAGCGATAATTTCCGGGATACAAGCACAGAATAGTGCTTATGAAGCTTATATCCAGCGATTTAAGGATATAGCAATAGAAGAAATGCAACGCACAGGCATTCCGGCCAGCATAAAACTCGCGCAGGGATTAATCGAGTCCAATGCCGGGCGCAGCGACCTTGCACGCCTTGCCAATAATCATTTCGGGATGAAGTGCGGCGGAGATTGGAACGGCGGAACTTATTACAAGAAAGATGATGATTATAGGAATGGACGATTGATAAAATCGTGCTTTCGGCGATATAGTAATCCGGAGGAGAGCTATGTTGCACATTCGGAATTCTTGCGGGATCCGGACAAGGCCTACAGATATGGTTTTCTATTCAGGCTTAATCCTACGGATTATCGGAGCTGGGCTTATGGATTATTAAAGGCCGGTTATGCGACCAATCCACGTTATGCAAGGCTCTTGATCAAGGTAATTGAAGACTATCAATTGTACAGATATGATAAGCCCATTACCGATGCTGAACTTGTTATGGAGAAATCCTACCTTCCTCATATTTTAAAGATAAATGATGTGGAATACGTCATTGCTGAAGATGGGGATTCACCGCGGAGCTTATCCATGGATTTCAACGTCCCGGTAAACCGGATTTTAAAATACAATGAACATCTTTATGATGCCGATCAGCAATTGAATAGTGGTACGCGGGTGTATCTGCAGCGAAAACGCAGTGGTTTCCGTGGAAAGAAGAAATATCACTATGTGAAAACAGGTGAAACAATGTTTTCTATTTCTCAACAATATGGAATCCGCTTGAAAAGCCTTTACCGGAAGAATAAAATGGAGATGGGAACTGAACCGGCAATAGGAGAGAGGATAAAATTACGTGGTTGGGCATTATTTTCAAGCCGGCCGACATTGCGTTCAGAGAAGAACACGATTCTTCCGCAAGCACCGGACAAATCTCTGGAGAAAGATGAACAGATTGAGATCAATATTCCCGATGAGAAAGAATTTGATACAGATTCACGGAAAGAACTGAAAGAAGAAAAGCAGAAAGTCGCCAATCCCGTTCCGTATAATCCCTATCAAGGGAAACCGCGATATTATACGGTGAAAAAAGGGGATAATCTCTACGATATCTCCAGGAAATACAATACGACCGTGAAGAAAATCATCAAATTAAATAAACTCGATGGAACCCTTATTTATCCGGGACAGATACTACGCATTGAACCATGAAATATGGATCAAGCGGAATTGTCTTGTGATGATTGCCGGCTTCTGGATTGAAAATGCACGACAAACAAGAATAAAGCGCAATTCCATCGGGAATTTTATGCCTTTGTCTCTTCAATTTGTGCTATTTTCCTATATTTGACCATCTTAAAGGAAAAAGTATGAAGCGAATAATACTAGCGATATTTATTATATGCACAAGTTTCTATACAACGGAGCTCGTGGGGCAATCTTACGCATTTGGGTTTAAAGGTGGACCATCATTGAATAATCAGACCTGGTCAATGCAAGGAGGGGACAGGGCACTTCTCCTCGCGTATTTTGGTGATATTTATATTGAGTCGGCGAGTTCAGAGAAATATGCATTCGGTGCATCACTCGGATATCATATCAGGGGCAGTGCGCAGAAATTCTCCGGTGGACAAAACATCAATGGAGGGTTTAATAGTGCAGTGCGGTATCCATCGCGACTGGGAAATGCTTCTTTGCTCGTCTATATGAAGCAGTACTTTGTACGTCCCAATACGGAGAATAGATACTACTATTTTCTCGGTGGACGACTGGAGTATAATCTGATGAAAGACATGGGGAGATATGCGATATTTGCTCCACTCGTAAAAGACTTCACTTATGGAATTACCGTGGGCGGCGGATATGACTTTGCTTTTGGAGATTTGTGGGGAGGATTTGCGGAGATATCGATAGCGCCGGACTTTGGAAAGCAGATTTATGTGCCTCAATCGACAATTCCGGATCCACAGACCGGTACGCAGATGGTAATTGAGGAAGGCGCGGTATTTAATTTTTCCATTGAGCTTGCTGTGGGCTTGAGGCTTATGCACATTATTCACTATGTAGATTAATCACTGGAGAATACCTGTATCCACGGGAGGGATAATTCGCCTTGAAAAGAATAATCGGAGCAGACTATCTTGAAAAAGAGGAATTTGCATATACCTGAAGAGATAATAAGTTCATAATGCAGCTCATATTTGATCCAGCACAGTTTCGGCAACTAAGATGTCCATTTTATTTCTATGAGAGGAAAATGAAGAATGGGCGATATGCCGTAAAGAAGAAAAAATGTACTACCTCTTCCCTGATGACATATTTTAATCAGAGAACGACGGAAGGTGTCCGGAGTATTGATAAGCTTTTTGGCAGCAGTCTCGATGTTGAAATAGAAAAATACAAGCGCAATTACCACCGTTTAAACTTAAAGTCAGGTATTGATGCCTATGTCGAGCGTCAATTATTGAGATATTACTACAAAAATCTGCAGAAAATATTTCGAGCTCTGGAACGCACACAGTCTGTTTATCATCGATACCGCGATGCATCGGGTCGCTATAGAAGTGAACCGGCCGGCTTTCTACCGTCAGTACGCCCCAGACTCGTATTTAAACTTGATAAAGATCGCGGAAAGGTAAAGATTGAAACTGATTTTGAAATAAGGGATAAGATATATGATAGCAGTCAGATTGAACGTAATGGCCCTATATTGCGTCAAGGAAATATGTTTTACCTTCTCAGTAAAAGTGACTGGAATCTACTGAAAAAGCTTGATAAAGAAGAAAATATCAGTCTCAAGCGCTTTACGGATAAATATTATGAGCAATTGAAGCCCTATTCCACCGATTTCAGCAAGATTTATGATGTGGAAGAATTCTCCGTAGAAGCAGAGATGAAAATACGGATATCGGAGTTAAGCAACAATCTCCTGCTCTTTGTGCCTATCTGGGAATATGATGGTTATGACATAGAAGGAGAAGGCGACTCGTTTACGGTATTGGAAGGGATGAAGCAGAAAGTTTACCTGCGAGATAAGCAAGCGGAGCAAGAATCGCTTGACTTCATGCGTGGAGCACATCCCAAGTTTAAAGGACAAGATCAATTCTACCTGACATTTGCGGAAGCTTCCAAAAACAACTGGTTCTTTCATTTCTATTACAATCAGCTGAAGGATAATTTCACGGTGGAAGGGATGGATATGTTGCAATATTTCAGGCCTTCACAACACAGTGTTGAAAGTGATTTTAGTATTATCGGTGCAGATGGAGATGTGATTATTGCTGAGTTTAAAACATACTTCGGGGAGGAGCTCGTGAATAACAAGGTCTTGCAATCATCATTGAATTCGGGCAATAAATTTGTCTTGCTCAAGGATAATTATCTGGGAATCCTCACGGAAGAATGGCTGGACAAATATGGGATTTATGCTCGCATGGGACAGTTTAAGGGCGATGAAGTCCGGCTGGCTAAGTGGCTCTTTTTATCCGATTCAGAAGAAGAATTCTCCGATGAACTCGTTGAGGTATTGCCGGGAGATTGGCTCGAGAAATGGAAAAAATGGAATTCTACGGAAGATGAATTGTATGCACTGCCGGAAACGGTACAGGCTGAATTGCGTAATTATCAGCAGAAGGGATATGAGTGGTTTAATATGATGGCTGAAATCGGTGCCGGCACATTGATGGCGGATGATATGGGGCTGGGAAAAACGCTTCAAGCATTGAGTAGCTTGACATATTGGCAGGAGGCGGATCCGACCGCGCAGACTTTGATTATATGTCCCGCTTCCTTGATTTATAACTGGAAAAGCGAGATTGAGAAGTTTACACCGCACCTGAAACTCTATATTTACCACGGTCAAGATCGCGATATTTCCGATTTTATGGGGAGCGATGCACATTTTATGATCACTTCTTATGCGACTGTACGCAATGATGTGGATAAGCTTATGCAAATGTCGTGGGGAACCATTGTCCTTGATGAAAGTCATCGGATTAAAAATTATAAAGCCAAGCAGACAGAGGCTGTCCTCTCATTGCGAGGGAAACGACGCATTATACTCAACGGTACGCCTATCATGAATTCAATTGCTGAATTGTTTCCGCAATTTCACTTTTTACTGCCGCAATTGTTCCCTTCTCGGAATCAATTTGTGAAGCAATTTGTCAACCCGATTGAAAAGGATAATGATGAAGGCCGGATGGACTTGTTGAAGCGCATCAGCGATCCGTTCTTGCTGCGGAGGACAAAGGAAAAAGTTGCCAAGGACTTGCCTGCCAAGACGGAAACCGTGCTATGGTGTGAGATGAAGGATGACCAGAGGCAAGCATATGAGGATCTTAAGGCTATGATTAAACGGAATGTCCTTGTAGATATAAAGGAAAAAGGCCTCCAGAAAGCAAAGTTCGGTGTATTGCAAGGGATAACGAAGCTCCGACAGTTGTGCAGTTCTCCGCATTTGTTGCAGGATGAACCCGATTATCGCGCTGCTTCCTCCATTAAAATTGAAAATCTTATCGATACCTTGACTTCCGACCTCGCGGAAAGTAAAGCCATTATTTTTACACAATTTCTAGGAACATTGGACGCATTAAAAGAGAAAATGGACGAGAAAGGAATTACTTACCGTAGTTTCAGCGGAAAAACAAGCGCGGAGAAAAGGATGAAACGGGTTGCAGAATTTCAAGCTGAGGATTCGGATATCCGCGTATTTATCCTGTCGCTGATGGCGGGAAACTCCGGCATCAACCTCACCAATGCCAATTACGTTTTCCTCGTCGAGCCCTGGTGGAATAAGGCCATACAACAACAAGCCATCGATCGAGTACACAGGATAGGACAGGACCAGAATGTATTTGCCTATAATATGATCTGCAGAGATACGATAGAAGAGAAAATCCGCATTTTACAGGAGAAAAAACAAGCTCTTTCTGAAGAGGTAATCAGCAGTGATCAAGGTCTTTTAAAGCAGTTGACGGAGGAGGATATTGCCTTTTTATTTGAGTAGTGGTTCTGTGCCCTAGCTCCACATTTCTCACCTGTTAATGTGCTGATCGTAATCCGTAAGGCTGCGATGAGGCTCGGCGCAACGCTCGTGACCGGTACGATAAGCAATGAGCAATTTTCAATGAGCAATTATCAATGAGCAATGGACAATGGATAATGGATAATGAACAATGGGTAATGACTCAAGGCGAGACTATGAGCTCAGCTTGCTGAGTGAGATAGCTCGACCTAGTCCGCCGAGGCGGAATGATGAATTATGGATTGCTTCAACTTTTCAACCTTTCAACTCAATAGCATATAACGTAATCAGCCAATGGCTAATGGCCAATGGCTAATGGCAATGAGCAATGAGCAATGTGCAATGAGCAAAGAACAATGGATAATGGATAATGACTCAAGGCGAGACTACAAGCTCAGCTTGCTGAGTGAGATAGCTCGACCTAGTCCGCCGAGGCGAAATGATGAATTATGGATTGCTTCAATTCTTCAACCTTTCAACTCAATAGCATATAACGTAATCAGCCAATGGCTAATGGCAATGAACAATGAGCCGTTTACCCGTTACCGATCACCGATTACCCGTTACCGATCACCGATTACCCGTTACCGATTACCGATCACCCGTTACCGCTTACCAATTACCCTTTCTATCCATTCAAGGAGCTCTTTCCCGTGGAGGTTCTTGGCGAGGACACGGCCATTTTTATCGAGGATATAATTAGCGGGGATTGTGCTTACGCGGATTCTGTCGAGGAATGGTGAAGTATCACCGGTCAGATGCGATGTCTGCGGCCACAGATTCGTTCCGTCCTGCTTTATAGCCGCTGCCCACCGGGATTTATCGGAATCGAGTGCATAGGCGATAATCTGGAGCCCATTATTATGATACTTTTTCCACATTGGCAGGAGGATATTCCGATTTTCTCTTCTGCAAGGAGCGCACCAGGTAGCCCATAAATCGATGATAGTTATTTTCTCTCCGAGAAGCGACCTTAATTGTATCGTATCGCCTGCCAATGTCGGCAATGCAAAGTCCGGAAATGTGTCTCCGACAGATATCGGGAGTTTGTTTATTTTGTTGCAGACCTCAGCTGTCCACGGATGGTCGGGCTTCAAATTCTTCATTTGGCGACAGCTTGCTTGCACTAGATCCGGTATGCGCTCGTAATCGTGCCTTATGCTCGCCCAGCGGAATGCAAGTGCGTGGAGATAAAAATTGGGTTCGTCGGCGACGGATTGAATGAGCTCTTTTTTATACTTGAATTGCGCTTTTTCAATGCCGAGGAGATTTTCCTCATTTACCTCGGGCAGATGGGCAATGTGTTTCTCATAGAGTGCGGATCGATGTGAGATGAGATTCATTATTGGCTCATTGCCTTTCGGCAAACCGCGGATTTCAGCACTCTGCATAAATTTGCTAGCGAGGGCATCAATATTTACCACAGCTCCACTTTTGTACACGAATGGAATATAATTACTGCTGTCCGGAGGGATATTGACGAGTTTGTTTTTCAATTTTGTTCCCTGAGATTGCAGTGCAAGGAGATAGAGCTGATTATCAACCGGAGCCGGCATGACTTGAAAGGCAAAATTTCCATTGTTGTCAATACGTGCTGAATCGATAATTGTACAATAATAGGAAGAAGCAAGATCCCGGATCGAATTGGGCTTCAACAGATACACATAAGGAATTATGTTTCCTTTGTCCATAGTGATATGACCGGAAAGCGGCATATTACTGCAACTCAGACAAGTGAGCAGCAGTACAATCGGTATGAATATATTTTTCATCTTCATCAGTATTACAATTCCATAAAGCTTGTCAAATGTAGGGATTTATACGGAGAAGCTTGATTGTTGATCGGGTAGGAGAGAAGAATGCGTGCAAGGTGATTGTATTTCTAAATCGGCTTCGCCGCAGGCATAAGTCGTAAGTCATAAGTCGTAAGTCATAAGTCATAAGTCATAAGTCATAAGTCGTAAGGCGTAAGGCGTAAGGCAGGACAGCTATTAGCTTTAGCTGACAGCGTAAATTGATTTTGCTAGGTGATACTATGGCGAAGTCGTAAAGTTGCAAAACCGCAGATTAGCAAATTTGCATATTCGCAATTCAGCGCATCCACGATAACAAAAAGGGCACCTCCTACGGCGGACAGGTGTAAGCCCGATACAGCATGCGAATTTCACACAAAACACAAAAAAACGTACCCTAGGATCGGTAAGCCTGCGATGGCCTCGTGGGTGAGCTAGGATTGCCGAGTCGAAATATCATGAACCTTACCATCAATAGAACGCTGACAACGCTGATTCAGCTGATTTCCGCTGATATGGTTCTGCTTAACTAATAAAATAATTGCTATTCCTCAAGCCCACTGTTTTTGCTGTCAGACCTCGGAGAGGTCAGATTAGGTTAGCGCATAAGTTCACAAGAAGATCGACCTCGGAGAGGTCGCATTAGGTTCTGAACGACGGCTTCACAATCTTCCCGACATTCTGCGAATGTCTCCTTAGCTTATGAATCCTTCGTACACAAAAAGTAAGGCGACACCTCCTTTACTGGACACGTAAAAGTCTAAGTCCTTATAAAAGGATTCATACTTGTCCGCCGTAGGAGGAAGCCTATGAATTTTGTCTTGACGACAGGAAAGACAAAAGAACGGATTCGTTCACCCAGTGAAATCATCACGTAGTGATGGCATCGAAGATGCATTTCACCGGGTGAAGCCGGGGTTTTAAAAAAGCCCGACACATTTTAAGTTAAAAACCTGTGAGGTTTCGAAAACCTCACAGGTTTCGCCCGTTCATAGGTTTGCTGCTGTATACCTATAAATCCTCCATTCTTCTCAGGTGCGCCGTCAACAATGATTCCGAATGCCACGAAGGGACAATATATATCACGGAAGGGTTTTTACCCCGTGAAATGGCTACGCCAAAACTGATGGTTTTATTTCACCAGGTGAAGGGAGTTAGATACTATGTTACCAAACAAGAGAAATCATAAAAAATATTTATCTTTATAAAATAAAAGAAGTCTTCATTAATTGAAGTCTATCTTGTGTGGGGCAATTTTGGCCCCACTTTTTACTTGGAATTTACAGGCTGTTTTATTTGCTCTTGTTTATGGGCAAAAGGTTTCCACTGATAATTTGGATCAAAAAGTTCCTGCTTATTCCATAAGGTGTACATTAAAATCAATAATTTTCTCATAACAGCTACATTACCTTTTTGCTTTATTTTAGGGTTTTTCTTAAGAATACGTTCATAAAACTTTTTAAGATGATTATTATATTTGGCAGTGCTTAAAGCTGGCATATACAGAGCTTTTCGAATTCGCGCGTTCCCTTTTTTAGATATCCTAGATTTACCACTGTAGCTCCCAGATTGTTTGAGGGTCACATCAAGTCAGACATAACTGACTAACTGTCTGATGTTCTCAAAGAGTTCAAAGCCATTCGTTTCGCTAAGAACAGTAATTGCTGTATCAAAGCCAATTCCCGGTATAGAAGTTACATATTTTAAGCATTTAGTTAAGTGCTTATCCTTGCGAACAAGTTGTTTAATCATCGTGCTAATCTGTTGAATAGACTCCTCATAGAACTGGATTTGTTTCTGCTTTAAGTCCTGAATCTCTTGTAGCGTTTCATGACTATGCTGATATGCATGTAATTGAGCATTGGCACGTTGTTTAGCTTCTTGTAAGGCGAGTTTTTCACGATTAAGATCTCGTAAATATCTGTACTCCTCACACATGGGTTTCCATGGAAGGGGTGATCTCTCAATGACAAATTGAGCAATGATTTTCGCATCGACTTTATCAGTTTTAGTCTTGATGTTAAAGCTCTTAGAAAAGCTTTTCAATTTATTAGCGAGAATTACAGCCACCTTTTGTTTTTCATCATAAAGGAAATGAGTTAACTGTTCATGATAAACACCTGTAGCTTCCAGGATAAACCATAATTCACCGGCTTTGTGTTTTTGCTGAGCCCAAGCATAGAAATCCTCAAAGCCTTTTAGTGAATTTTTAAAGGATCGAGTTCCCTTAATAGTCACTTTATCCTTAGCGTCCCTAAATTTAAAGCACGCGTAAAAATCATCTTTTGCAATGTCAATACCAATAACTGATTTAATCATAATCTAACGATTTAGAAAAGGAATCCTTCTTATAGTCTATCCTCGTACAAATGCGTAATACAGACATTATAGTCAGTTTACTAGATACTATTCAGACTGAAAAGAAGAAAAGAGATAGGTGCAATCTCTAACATCTCGATATACATAATAATAGTTATCTTGGGGCGAAGTGCTCATCCTATCTCTTCCTTTTGTTAAAAATATACAAGATATAATATCTCAAATTTTCCTCAAAAACCTAGGTTTTTGAGGAAATGCTAACATACGAGGAAATGCTAACATACGAGAGGGAGCGCGTGGGCAGAGGATTGCCGAGCCGGTCAAGATCAACATTGCCGACCGTGTGACGCCTTTAGCCGAAATATCCATTATTCCACCATCGATAGAACGCTGATACAGCTGATTCCCGCTGATCTGTTTCCGATTACCCGATAAATGAAATGCTATTCCTCAAGCCCACTGTTTTTGTTGTCTGACCTCGGAGAGGTCAGATTAGGTTAGCACATAAGTTCACAAGAAGATCGACCTCGGAGAGGTCGTATTAGATTCTGTAAGGAAGGCGGACGAATAAGGTTACTGAAGGCGGTAACCATGGGTGTTAGATAAAATTCCGACAAAGATATTAATCGTTTAACGAAACTTTTATAGCCAATAAATACGTTTTTAAATCAGGAATACTTTCATATCTTTGATATAACATAAAATATATGAGTGTAGTAGAGATAAACAAAAAGCTAGTGGACATATACTATTCACTATTGAAAAATCTCAGTAGGAAGAATAAAAAAGAGCTTATCGATCGACTTACCCGATCATTAAAAACAGATTCAAAAACTAAAAATGAATCGTGGAAATCTCTGTATGGCGCACTTAACCTTGACAAATCTTCAGATGAGTTCATTGATGAACTGAGAAAAGATAGGAACTTTACACGGAAAACTATTGATCTGTGAAAAGTTATCTGCTTGACACAAATATTTGCATTTATTTCCTCAATGGTCAATATAGTTTAGTTGACAAAATGGATGAAGCCGGAGTAAAGAATTGCTGCATTTCTGAGATTACAGTTGCTGAACTTAAATATGGGGTCGAAAAGAGTACACATAAAGAAAGTAACAGACAAGCAATTGAAACATTTATAACAGAATTTCCGATCCTTCCTATTTTTCCTGCACTTGACATCTATGCCAGAGAAAAGGCTAGATTGAAATCAATAGGAAAAATTGTGGATGAATTTGATCTTCTGATAGGTTCACCGGCAATATTTAACGGTTTTCCGATTGTTACAAGAAATGTAAAGCACTTTGAGCGACTAAAAGGAATAGAAATCGAGAATTGGATTGACAGGTAGAAGTAGAAAATTCCCTACCTGAACTAAGAAATGAGATACTGGGGCTCCTCATTTGACGGACAGGTGAAAGTCCGTCACATTTTCCGTCAAATTTTTCCACGTCTCTCTTTTTTGTAATACACCGGGCTCACCAATCTCTCAATGCTACGCATTTCGAGCTTAGCGATCCCTTGAACGAGAAAAAAAGGATCAGTAAGCCTGCGCACCCTATCCCCCGCCTTTCCCTAAATAGGGAAAGGAGCCGATTGTGCATATCCAAAGGGCTGAAAGCTCGACATAGCAAAGCCCCAGGTGGAGCAGTGCGGAACCTGGGGTACAGGTCAAAAAAGACATTTGAGGGCAAAAAGTCCGACACCTTTTACGTTAAAAACCTGTGAGGTTTCGAAAACCTCACAGGTTTAGCATCGCAGTGAACCTATAATCCCTAGGATGACGCCGAAGGCGTTATTCCCGCCGATCTGTTCCATTCAAACGAAAAATAAATGCTATTCCTGAAGCCCACTGTTTTTGTTGTCAGACCTCGGAGAGGTCATATTAGGTTAGCACATAAGTACACAAGAAGATCGACCTCGGAGAGGTCGCATTAGGTTCTGAACGAAAACCAACTCTTCAAGAGGCTCTAACCCTTGAAGAGTTTTAAACCATAATAAAATTCCCTATATTGGAGCGATAATGCGCTTATACTTTTTATCCATAACTATTTATCATAGAAAAACGTTTTAATACCCAAAACGTGCAATAGAAATGCAAAAGGAAGTGCAAAAGCCACAGAAGACAAGGGCTCGCCCTGTGGAATATGACCACAGGTCATACTGCAAGCAGTATTCCACCGGGCTCGCGCAAGAATTTGGCTCGGAATCGTAGTAAGACTACGGTGAGAACCAAATTCGAGCAAGTGCTTGTATTCAAAGGCTTTTGTGCTTATCTTCAATTTCTAATGCATGATTTGGGTAATAGTAATAATCTAGATTTAACAAGTTATGCCAGTTGATTTTAAAGAAATAGAAGACTCCGCCCTAGGACTCGATAGAGTACAAAAGGTTCGATTAATTGAAGAATTATTGCACAGTATTCATGGTGAGATTGATCCTGATATTGAACAGGCATGGATAAAAGAGGTGCAAAAAAGAAAAGAATCATTGAAATCAGGTAATTCTTCTTTATACAAGGTATCGGATGTGTTAAAAGAAGCAAAAGAACGCGTGAGAAAATGATTGTAAAATTTCATTCTGAAGCCAGAACTGAATTTTTTGTAGCAGCCGAGTATTATGAAAGTAAAGTAGCCGGATTAGGAGAAGAATTCATCTACGAGATTGAAAAAGTCCTCATCATCATTCAACAGTATCCATCGATAGGAACCAAAATCACACCAAGCGAAAGAAGATTTTTAACTAATCGATTTCCCTATGGTATCATTTACAATGTAAAAGACGAGCTCATCACGATACTGGCAATTATGAACTTAAGACAGGACCCGGATATTGGGAAGAGCGTAATAAGGACACTGAAGTTGATTAAGCGTTTAAGCTTGCCGACCGCGTCCGCCTCTGGCGGATCCCTTTGAACGCAAAAAAAACGTGACACAGGATCGGTAAGCCTTCGCACCCTATCTCCCGCCTTTCTTTTTGCACCCTATCCCCCGCCTTTCCCTAAAATAGGGAAAGGAGCCGATTGTGCACAACCAAAGGGCTCCTCCTACGGCGGACACGTGTAAGCCCGATACATTTTACGTTAAAAACCTGTGAGGTTTCGAAAACCTCACAGGTTTAGCATCGCAGT
>CAYTBT010000023.1:0-50159 GCA_964436125.1 uncultured Saprospiraceae bacterium
TATAAATGTGGAAAGCTGTCATTTTCAATTCCACACGTTTTATCATAGACCCATATTTTTATGATAGCAGGGGAAGATTACGGCAAAAGTTATCTCAAAATGGAAGAGTTATTCAAGCATACCAGTATTCTTACGGATCCGGTAATAATACTATTACTTCAATCACTAAATATGCTGATGCTACACCATCGATTGCTATTAAACAATATTTTGATGGCTTTGGAAAGAAAACTGTATTAAAACGATTGACAGATAATAAGATATTAAAAACAATTGAATATGATGGGATGTTCCGTCCGGTTAAAATTACAACTTTGTCGGGTGGTGAAAGTAATATATTTTATGAATCATCCCCTTTAAATCGTAAAAAAAGAACCGTTGATGCCGTAAATAATGAGACTATATTTACCTATGGCGTTAATATGATTGGTCAATCCGGGTTTACTTGTTTAGAAGTTGAGGATGCAAATGGCGCAAAACAAACAACATGCAAGAGCAGCATAGGCAATATAGTTGCAAAAGAAAGTGGCGAAGGTAACATTACATCATGGAATTATGACGCCTATAATCGTGTACAGCAAATAATAACACCGGAAGGTCGAGTATATGACTATACATATAATAAAATGGATAAGTTGAGAACTGAAAAAATACCAGGGCAATCGACAAACTATACGTATTGGTATGATGATTTTGGGCGAAAAGTAATTGTACAAGACCCCAATGGAAATATTATCATCAATGCTTATGATAATTTGGATCGATTAACAGGAACTTATAAAGTAAGTGATATTTCAAGTGTTCAACAGCAAAAAATAATCGATAATCAACTCGTAGATAATCTTTATTTGCAGTCTGAAATGCTAACGAAATTTACCTATGAAGGAGATAAAACATTTGTAGATATGTCCAAGATTAAGTTATTACCTTTTGATGATAATTTAGGCTTTTTACAGAAAGATTTTAAGAATGATGATTTAGGCCGACCAATAACCATAACTAATACTTTCCCTAATATAAATATTGAGGAAAAAGTTGATATGAATTATAATGATGCAGGCAGAGTAATTAAAATGCAAGATTCATTATCATATAAAGGATCTGTTAGTATGGCTGAATTTTTCACTGATTACGATTTTTTACAACGTCCTGTCAAAAGATATATCAAGTATGATAATGGGGATAAAAAAGCAGTGAAAGGTTATAGTTATTCTGAAAATGATAGATTAGAAGCCGAGTTTACGGGCTATACAACTTCAGGATTTTTACAAGCTCAGGATTTCACTTATGATTCAACCGGAAGATTACTAACAATTAATGAGTTAAAAGAAACTTCATGTCAATTACCTCAGTCTAATTGTGATTTTCACTTTAATAAGGAATTTTTTACAGAATTTGCATATTGTATTGCCGGGATATCGATAGATGGTACTGCTGTTTTGTTTACGAATAATTTTGAAGTCACAGATCTTTATATTGATCCCGCTAATCAATTAAAAGAATCAATTAACAATGCCCTAGTTAATCTAGGGATTGAATTTAATTTCATCGATGTACACTATGATCAAGGTACAGCACCATATGGGTTGTTTGTAGTTAACACAACTATTCTTAGTATAAGTATTGATGGATTAAGTGCTGCAGATGTAAAACTTATATTATGCGATGGAAGTATGCGTATAATGGATAGAACAAATTGTTGTCAGGATCTCGAATATATTGATCCTGAAGATTTTAGTAATGGGATGTTTTCTTTAAATCAGGATTTATATGCACAAAAATTAAGATATGATGGATTGAACATAGACAAGATAACATATGCCAATGGTTGCGAACTTGGCTTATTAAGCATGGAATTCACATATGACCTTGATCATCGTCTAAACTCAATGATGAGTTCTATTGCAGGGTTGCCGGTAAGTAAGCCTTATTCTGCTAGTTATACTTATAATACAGACGGGGATATAATGAGTTTAATGAGAACCGGTCTTATCAGTACATCCCCCAGCGGAAATGTTTACGGAATGATTGACTTATTAAATTATACGTATGGACAAGGACGCCTTACAGGTATTGCGGATAATGCATCGGGTCCCGGACAAGCAAAAGGTTTCCCGGTAACGACAACCCAATTTACGTACGATAATAATGGGAACACTGTAGTAGAAAATGGCAGGAAAATGACATATGCATATAATCTGCTGAACTTACCATCCTTGATGAAGAAAAATGGCTCGTATGCAACAGATATAATTTATACAGCGGCAGGGAAAAAATACAAGACCGTAGAAAATGGCAAAGCAAGATATTATATCGGAATATATGAGGTTTATGATGACACCTTGGAGAAAGTAAAGTTTACTGATGGATATATTTATATTGAAAATGCAGATAGCCTGCGATACCGTTATCGTTTGCAAGATCACCTGGGGAATACGGTGGTATTCTTTGAGGACTTGAATGGTGATGGAAAGATTGATAATGAACCGGCAGGGAATTTCCTACCCGGTACAGAAACGGAGATAATACGCAGGACATTATACTATCCATTTGGATTGGAGCTGGACGGACTATGGGATATAACTGCATCTTATGATCTCGGTACAGAATACACGTACAACGGAAAAGAACAAGTCAAGCACCTGTACGACTACGGCACACGATATTATATGCCGGAAATCGGGAGATGGTTGACGGTCGATCCGCTGGCGGGAAAATATCCCGGCTGGTCGCCGTATAATTACGTTCTGGGGAATCCGGTTAGATTCATCGACCCCGATGGCAGAATGGCGGTTGATGCTTTGGAGGATAATCCTGTGTTTGGCTCTGACGGTTCTTATAGAGGAACAACCAATGAAGGTTACACAGGCGAAGTGATAATCTATGACGGTGATGTTGATTTTAGTAAAATGAGTGCAAGCGATTTACTTGCCACTAAAGGGGCTGATACTTATGATAACCAAAGGGGAAGTTTGTCGGGAGATGCCAAGTCAAATATTTGGACACATATTGCTTCTCAATTGGAAGGACAGCAGATTTATGATGAAACTTTTAGTATGAGTAGTATTGAAGGCTCAAAAATTTATCACGATGCTTCTGATGGAGGCAGTTGGAACTCAAGACCCAAAAGTATGTATAGTGGTTGGAATGATAGAATTACAGGGACAGATAAATACACATATTCTACCACCGTAGAAAACATTCAATCTTCTATCGTAGTTCACGAATGGTATTCACATATAAAGAAAGGGCAGGGAAATTTTCCACACCTAAAATCACATAGATTAGCATACAAAAATGTAATCAACTTTAAATCACTTTGGAATAACACAACAGACGACTATAAGGGATTTAATATGAGAACGCTATTGAAATACACTGAATCTGAAACAGGTCGAACTAAAGTTGACCCGTTGTATCGAAACCTTTACAATAAATATAAGGACAAATGGTAATTAGGTTTATGAATACATTATTGATAATAGCATTGTCTTTTACTATTTCTTGTAATCAATCTACAAGTAAAGAGAAAACATCCTTAAATATGGTTGAGTCAGAACAGGGAATCCAAAGTAAAATAGATAGTATAGTTGTGAAGTATTGGAAAAGCACAGAAGCTAACGAATATGTTTTTTACTATTCAGATGAAGCATTGCAGATTAAAAGCAAATATTTCGGCATAAATAAAAGTATTGGAGATAAACACATAAAGCAAAAATTTCTAAATTTTGTAAATGGTCTATATATCGAAGAAAATACGATTGTTTTGTCAAAAAAAGTAGAGCCTGCACCAGTTTCGGATTACCCAATAATAGAAGCTGTCGGATTTTTAGGAAATAGAAAAATATTTAAAGAAGAAACTATCTTGTACAGTAATATAGAATTTAACCCAAAGTTTTTAGAGTTCTACGAATTTTTGGACAGTTTGGTCAAAGATAAATAAAGCCATACCAAAACAAGCCTTGCGGTTCGGCAAGGCTTGTTTTTTGCCTTTTCCATTCGTTTCTGCTCTCAAAAATGGGTCAAATCAAAAAGTTATCAACATTTACCCAAATCAGCCGTAAACCCTTTCCCTGCCTTGCTTTCTGCTTTTTTTCTTTCTTTTTCCCTTTGCCTCAACCCGCCCGAAGGATTAGATTTAGGATGGGTGCCAAAGGGAGCAGGCCGGTGCTATCATTGAAAAAAATAGTGAAAGGGTCCTCGAGAGACAATCAGCAATTAGCTGTTGAGATGAAAGCACAAGTGCAACATCATCCGATTTAAAAAGTCGAGGTATGTAGTGTGAATCCTCATAGTTGTAAAGTAGCCAAATTGTGAAATCAGAACGATTAAGTACAAGCTATAGGGGAAGTTTCCACAGAAATAGTCCGTCCATCGAGCGAAATTGCGGTTCCGAAGATGGTCAGAAAGAAAGAATAGGAATAAAAGAAGAATTGGCAATCATGATGGAATAATTATCTAAGCATCAAGGAACAAAAGGATGAAGCGGTAAGATGGATCGGCGGTTTTGCGCAGCAAAAATTTCATTGGAAACTTCCTAGATTTTTGTGCCACTTTTTATCTACCCCGTGAAATGGCTCCGCCAAAACCGAAGGTTTTATTTCACAGGGTAAATGAATAAGTGGCGAAAAAAAATAAAGGAAAGTGCTACCATTGAAAAACGAGAATGCTCCAATTTCAAGGTTATAATTTTTTCCTTATCTTCCCCACACATAATGACTGAAGATATCTTCTCATACACGGATAATGGACATTTTACCTTGAACTATTCCGCCTTGTACAATCCCGAAAATGAATACACGTACAACGGAAAAGAACAAGTCAAGCACCTGTACGACTACGGTGCCCGATACTATGATGCGAGCATCGGGAGGTGGTTGAGCGTGGATCCGCTGGCGGGGAAATATCCCGGCTGGTCGCCGTTTAATTACGTTCTGGGGAATCCGGTGATGTTGGTTGATCCGACGGGGATGGCGCCGGATGATTGGGTAAAAAATAAAAAAACAGGAGAATATATATGGTTGAATAATGTTACGTCTTCATCAGATATCGATTTACCGAAAAATTATGAATATATTGGCTCTACTGCAAGTGATATTCTAAACGATTTAAATCTTAATTCTAGTTTTCCAGTAAAATCTTCTAATAGAATTGGGTATGTAACTGGTAATGTAGGACGTAGCTATGGAACAAGTCAGCTGATTAATGTCCGAGCAAGAAGCTATATACAAATTTCTGCAAATGTTAGTATTAATATTTCTAAGAATACCATAATTAAAACCTTTGAGGGGATTGATATCACAGCTACTGTAGGAAGTTCAAGTTCTGAAGTTAACGGCTCTTTAATATCATATTCTAGTCTATTTGTAAAATATGGAGGCAGAAATTACACTTCTGGATTGAGACCGCCTAGTGGTACTTATTTTAAACGTGCAGGTACAAATCTTAAAATGGGAACTATTTCAATTCCTGCAACTAATCTAAATCCCAGTAAAAACCTTACAGAAATTAGAGTTAATGGAGGTTGGTGGGTAAAAAAACATGCTGGTAGAACACCTGTAATATATCACCTTGTCTATCCTTATCCGCAAACATTTACTCATACTTGGAACCCTCATGATAATTAATTTAAATCAAAGCAATGAAAACAACGATTTTCTTTCTCAGTTTATTTACTTTATTTATTGCCTGTGAGAGCACAGTGAATAAACAAGAATGTAAGGAAACCTATTCAACTGCCTCAATGCTTTTGGACAAATTCTACTTAAATGGCCAAGAAAAGTATCTGCATTTTGCCCTACAACATATTAATAATGTATTTGATAACTGTCCACGTCTCAGAATGAAATATGTTGACTTGAAAGTAAAGATATTGATATTGACGAGAAACTATAAGGCTGGGTATCAATTTATTAAATCTTTGATAATCGAAGACTTTGATAAACCCTATAAAAAGTTGCTTTTTTTGAATACATTCAAAGCATTGTTAGAAGAAAAACAGGGAGATATTAAGAAAAGAAACAAATATCTTAAAGTAGCATGCACTGATATTAAGAACTACATTTCCAAGAATCCCATGGACAAAGAAGCAATAGCTGATTTATTTTACACAGAAGTTAGATTTAAATCCCTAGACCAAGTAATTATTGAAATCAACTTAATGCAGAAGAATTATAAATTCGACAATGAATTTTTTAATAGTCTAAGGGAAACATTAAAAAGCATTCCTGAACATATGAAATAGTCAATATTTTTATATGAAAAATCACCAAATATCCGATGATTGAGTAAAGTCTTGTGTTGACTGTCCCTACACATTGGACTAAAGCTCTGACAAACCAACTTAAAGAAGGATTTAGGGTAGCTGTAAAAAATTCACTACCTTACGCCCATGTACGACTACGGCGCACGATATTATATGCCGGAAATCGGGAGATGGTTGACGGTCGATCCACTGACGGGGAAATATCCCGGCTGGTCGCCGTATAACTACGTATTGAATAATCCGGTGATGCTGGTTGATCCGGATGGTAGAGATGCAGTATTAGTGGTATTCCCTGACTACCAAGTTCATACTGAAACAATGTTTGGAAAATTACCTTTGGGTCACGCAGGAGTTTTATTAATTAATAATGAAACAGGATTGACTAAGTATTATGAATACGGACGTTACCCTACTCAGGACGGTACAAGAGGTATAGTAAGAAATATAACTATTTCAAATTTAGTTATTGATCCAAAAACAGGAAAGCCTACTCAAGAATCCTTAAACAAAGTCTTTTCAGAAATATCTGAGGCTTCAGGGCAAGGGGGAAGGATTCAAGGAGCATATATTGAAGGAGATTTTGATGTAATGAATGATTATGCTCAGAAAAAATTAAAAGAAAGTAATCCACAGTATTCTGAATACAATAAAGATAGAGAGCCTTATTCATTGACAGTAAACAATTGTGGAACTTTTGCCGCTGATGTCGTAGAGCAAGATCAAAATGTTGAAGAGAAATCCCCTTGGATACTAATCCCCACACCGGACAATATAGCGGAAGAATTCCAAGATAACTTCCCCGATGTTAATTATAACCCTAACACCAATACCACTACAAGTGAAATTTACAAAAATAATTAACATAAATGAAAAAGAAATTATTAATTATTGTCTTAATAGTGGTCTTTTGCTTAGCTTTTTTTTGGTGGTTCTTTTCTCCCTCTTGTGTTCCCCCAAAAAAACCTGAAAATGTTCCATCTTCGGCTGTTTGGAAAGGTGGTTGTGACGGAGGTAACTGGATAGAATTAGTGTATATTAAGAAGGGAAAAATCAGGTTTAGGATTTATAGGGATTGGAATGGAGATTTAGTTTTAGATGCTAATTTCAAATATCAAAGTTGTAATAATTTTCGATTGACTGAATTTAACTGGGAAGAAAAAATTGTAGGCTATCTAAATGAGTCAATTAACATCAAGCAAAATTCTTGCTATTTAGTCCCTGTTTATCCTGCTTATGGTGGCGAACAATGGATAATTATTAGAGAGAAACGCAAAGAATAATCATCACCATCTACAAAGAAAAGGACCTACAATAAACAACCCGAATCCTCCACAACAGCCACAGATATATTCTATTATCGATAAGCTTATTTACTCTTATAATTCAGATCATTCTCGGCTGCAAAATGTAAAAGACGGAAGTGTAAACATTGGCTTTGATGATGCTCAGCAATCTTTTGAAAACTATGACGGTAATGGTAATCCACAATTATTAAACGGTGATGAGAATACGACAATTTCCTACAATCTCCTCAATCTTCCTTATCAAATAACAACTAACGATACAACTGTGGAAATATATTATTCCGCAAATAGCAGTAAGCGGAAGTATAAGAATAAGGATGGAGATATACGCTTGTATATTGGCTCATTTGAACTGCTTAATGGAATGGTCGATCTCATCAAGCATAAAAATGGCTACTTGAGGCTAACCGGTGAATCAAACTACCATGCCCAATACTATATCAAGGATTATTTAGGAAATATTGTTACCTTGTTCCCAAATCATGCATTAGAAATTGAAGATAAGCACAAAAGCCTTTGAATACAAGCACTTGCCCGGTGGAATACGACCTACGGTCGTGCCGATTCTCGGCATTCCACGGGGCTTGCTCGAATTTGGTTCTCACCGTAGTCTTACTACGATTCCGAGCCAAATTCTTGCGCGAGCCCTTGTCTTCTGTGGCTTTTGCACTTCCTTTTGCATTTCTATTGCGCGTTTTGGGTTGTTCCAAGATAAGAATGAAGACAGTAAAATTACTTCAGAAATTGACAGTGACAATATGGCTAAAATAGAAGTCCTACAACGCATGGTCTATTATCCTTATGGTATGCAAGCACTCAGTACATTTTTTAACAAGGAGGATTCCACCTTATCGGATACCCGATATAAATACAGCGGTAAAGAGTATAACAGCTTAACCGACATGTACGACTTCGGCGCACGTTATTATATGCCGGAAATCGGGAGGTGGTTGACGGTCGACCCGCTGGCAGCGGAAATGCCTTCCTGGAGTCCATATAGCTATGGCTTCAATAACCCCGTGTTTTGGACTGACCCGACAGGTATGGCTCCTGCACCACCATCAACCCACGTGGATCAAGAGGGTGATGTTATAGCTGTGTATGATGATGGAGATGATGGTGTGTATATGCATTCTAACGGAACAACAAAATGGGAAATCAATCAGCAAAGAACTGACAATAAAAATACAGGCGGCACAGGCAAACGTATAGGCGAAATAGGAGGCACCATTGACGCTAATACAATCTTCACAAATGCTTTGGACCAAAATATTGAAGAGGCAGACAATTTATGGAATCCCTTTACATTCAAAAATTATGTAAAAACCGGGGGCAAATGGGATTTAAAAAGCAATAAAAACACTATTTATGGTCTGGCAAATGATGGATAAACCAAATTTTCGTTCCAAGGAAACCTTATGGAATCCCAAGATATAGGGAATTATCATTTTGGTGCTGTTTCACTCTCTTATGGATTTTTTCCGGAAACCTTTATTTTAGAACAAGCGGGGGCATATCAGATTAAATCCGGAACCTCTAAACCGCAATGGCAGGTGTATAAAATGACTCCAAAACCTAATTTTACAAGAGGGGGAAGATTATATTATACAAAGCAAAAAACAATGTTGCCACCTTATGGAGATGACCCAAGAGATCAGAAATGGATTAAAGGTGGTTTTCAATATTTTAAATCCAAGTAAGAATGAAAAAGGCATTGATTGGATTGGGAATAATAGTTTTAGGTTTATTAGTTTATGGAACTTATAAACTTTCTACTCTTACACTTTTCGATTCTGATTTTAAGGTAATTGAAGAAGTGAAGGTTCCCAATAAGGCTTATAAACTGAAAATATACTACATTCCCTCTAACGCATCAAGCCAATCATATATTCAGGTTAGAAAATTTGAAAATGGCATTGAAGAAGTCCTGCAGAGCTATGAAAGGTTTAATTACTTAAATGAGTATGAAATAGTAGGACAAAACACTCTTAAATTGATAATTAGCGATACGAGCTTAATAAAATCAAAAAAAGAGGTAAAATTAAGATTGCCTTGACTGTCCCTAAAAGAAGTGTTTGATACAATCTCCCCACTAGGACTTTTCATTACATAATACTCTGAAATTTAGTTTGCTTGATGAAAGCATCAAGGAGGGCGAAAACGTGAAGTTTTTCGTCCTCTTTTAGTTTTTGGATGTCAAGGACACGGTTTACAATGCTTTTTTCAAGAAGCACATCGGTAGAGCCTACCAGATAGTCTAAAGACACTTCGAGCGCTTCGGCTAGTTGGGTAGCCATCTCGATGGACGGCTTTACTTCGTCCCGCTCATACCTGCCCAATACATTTATATAAATACCGAGCTGCGTGGCTAAATCGGTCTGCGAAATGCCTTTTTGTTTTCTGAGCTCTACTACCGTACTTCCAAAATCCATAAAATGAAACTTAAAACTCAAATCATAAAAAGCCAAAAAAGATGAATTATTTATGAAATATTGTTACCTTGTTCCAAGATAAGAATGAAGACGGTAAAATTACTTCAGAAATTGACAGTGACAATATGGCTAAAATAGAAGTCCTACAACGCATGGTCTATTATCCTTATGGTATGCAAGCACTCAGTACATTTTTTAACAAGGAGGATTCCACCTTATCGGATACCCGATATAAATACAGCGGTAAAGAGTATAACAGCTTCACCGATATCTACGACTACGGGGCCCGATACTATGATGCGAGCATCGGGAGGTGGTTGAGCGTGGATCCGCTGGCGGGAAAATATCCCGGTTGGTCTCCGTATAATTACGTTCTGGGGAATCCGGTCAGGTTCGTAGACCCGGATGGGAGAGATGCGAGAGTTGCTATTAAAGGAAATACAATAACAATCTCAACCACAATATATATTTATGGATCGGGAGCGACAAAAGCTAATGCAGTATTGATGCAAACCAATATAATGAATGCCTGGAGCAAAGATGCTAATGGCAATACGTGGAAATATATTGATGCTTCCACAGGGAAGACTTATAATGTGGTTTATGATATTAATGTTAAGCAATACGATCCTTCAGACCCCTCGAATGAACCAGGGCTTTTTTCTGGCAAAAACAATCCTTTTAACACGGATAATTATGTTGAAGTAGATAACAATTCTAAAAGATCTTTTGTAAAAGGTGGAGATGAGGGAGTATGGCGGGGCAAAGGAAGAAATGGAATGACACTTTCACAAGACGATTCTGCTCCTCACGAAACGGGGCATCTCCTAGGGCTGCCAGATCAATACATAGAAGGAGGAGGAGAAAAGAAAGGTTGGAAAGGCAATATTATGGCTGAGCCTGCAATGCAAGGCAACGTTGAACAGAAGAATATAAACAATATGGTAGCTCCTCTCATTGACGAATATAATAGTTCTTTGACAAAGGAGATAAATGAGAATTTGGGAACTGATCTCCAATACAATACTAAAATTGACCCATAATGGCTACGTTCAAAAAATACCTACTACTAATGTTTTTTTTACTTTCAATGGTCGCTTGCGATGGACAGGATTATTTCAAGGATAAAGATTTAATAGGGCTGACTCAGGAAAAGATCATTGATAACCTTGGTACCCCTTTAAGGTCAACGGTTTTAGAAATATATAAGGGTTCTTCTTTTTTGGAATACCAATCAGATTTATATGACCTTACATCAAAATTAGACATTGGCGACACATTACAGATAAAAGAAATGTATTGGAAACACAAGGAGTTTAATCGAGTGATATGGTTAAAAAATGATGGAAGTGGATGGAAATCAATAGATAACTTGAGTTGGTCTAAAAACATAAAATTTTAGGTGTTTTTTCTCCCTAGGCTCACTTTACATAAACCCTACTTGTTTTAAAATCCCTCAGATAAGCGTCCAGTACGTTAAAAAGTTCTGCCTGCATCAACGTGGGCAGTTTGGCTATATCTTCCAGTTGGTTGAGCATATTTTTATCCTTCACGGTTACCGATGACTACCCCCGCTGGTGCGCGAGCTTGCCTGCCAGAAGGTAGGTCCTTTCCCCACCCCACTGGTGCTCGATTCCTCTTGCGTTCCTTTGCAACCTCTTGCATCTCCAATCTTTTTCGTAGTTTTAGAAAATGGCAGAATTTTCAACCTATATCTCCAACACCGCCCGCCGTATTGCACAGCATATGGAGTATTTCCCTTACGGCGAGACCCTGGAAGAAGAACATAAAAACTCCAACAACTCGCCATACAAATTCAACGGCAAACCTTTGGATGCCGAAACCGGCAACTATTATTACGGTGCCCGCTACTACAACCTCAAATGGTCTATATGGATAACGGTCGATCCACTGACAGGAAAATATCCCGGCTGGTCGCCGGATAATTACGTGCTAGATAATCCGGTGATGCTGGTTGATCCGACGGGGATGGCGCCTACTGATCATTGGATAATTAGCAATAGTGGAGAAGCTCGGTTGGTTGATACAAAAGGAGATGAAGTATGGGTTAAAAGTGCAGGAGCAAAAAATTACACCTTGATATCAAAATACGATTTTTCACAAAACACCGGGGCATTGAAGACCATTGCTAAATATTATGGTGGCAACCAACCCTATATTCAGGGGGTTGAGGTGTATAGATATCCTTCTAAGAAATATTATCTTCTTCACCATCCACATGCAAAAGGTGTTCCCGCCGCAGAAGTCAGGAATTATTCGTACGATTCTGGGTTTAACCTTTTTGGGGTTCAACTAGAAGAACCTTCTTTCTCCTCATCCGATATTGTTTTATATCTGTATGATGGAAAACTATTATCTGATTATTTCGATACAAAATTTAATTTTACTAACACAATAGAACATGAACATAAACACAAAATGGATACTCATTTGATTGACGCAAAATTAAAACGTGGGCAAAGCGTTTATAGCACAATATTAGGGTCGTCTAAGAAAGATCAAAGAAAATATTTTGAACATAGGGCATTTAAATATCAGAAATCGATAGATTCTTGGGAATGCACGACAAAAGAATTTAAGAAGAAAGTAAATGCTTATAAAAATACTTTTCAGTAATTATGAAAACTATGGTAAAGGTCAATTATTTATGGGGGTTTATCTTATTGTTGCTTTTGTTATGCTGCAATCCCTATCCAAGAATTTATAAATTTCTAAAAGCAGAAAATCTATCGGTTCAAAATCAGGATAGTCTTTATATTGGGTTTATAAGATTAGGTGTTCCCAAAACTTTCGCCCAGCCTTATAGTTTGGTATTTCTCCTTTCAGATAAAATAAATATATCTATTAATGATACGATTATCCTTCATTTTAATGGGGAAGACTTTTGTTATTTTTATTCAGACGGAATAATCTATTATGACTATTCTGCTAACGCGGGTAAAAAGCTGATGGATTTTTTCAATTCGAAAGACAGACAAGGAATCATTGAAAAATATAAGCGGTTTTTTAACCATGCTTCCTTCGAATTAATAAAAGATGGGAAGATTTATCCATTACCCATTACAAAGAAAACAGAAATATTTTTGATAATTTATAAGGAAGATAGAAATGATAATGTGATGCAGCCCTCTTCACCTATATAGTACCCAAAACGTGCAATAGAAATATGACTGAATGAAGTTTCAGCATGCTGAAACCAATGGTCGTTAATCGACCATTGATGAGGGAACCGAGGACTCCTGTCCGAGGCTATTAATAGCTTTACTACTAGCTGCTCTCAGGAGCTCGGTCTTTAGTCCGCCGGAGGAGGTTCCTTCATCGACTTGACATTCAGTCAACTCGGTCTCGGACAAGCCCCGTGGAATGCCGAGAATCGGCACGACCGTAGGTCGTATTCCACCGGGCAAGCCGAGACTTCATTCAGTCATGGTGAGAACCAAATTCGAGCAAGCCCCGTGGAATGCCGAGAAACGGCACGACCGTAGGTCGTATTCCACCGGGCAAGTGCTTGTATTCAAAGGCTTTTGTGCTTATCTTCAATTTCTATTGCATGATTTGGGTATAAGATTGGTTTTATACTCAGCTGGTGTAATAATAATCTCCAGATAGACCTTCCGTAAAAAATCTAGGTGCTTGATATTACTCAACACTATTAAGCAACTTGTATTCGAAATGATAAGATCAGGCAATGGCTAGTGATCGATGAATCGGAATGATTGCTTTTCGCTGATTACAACTTTTATTCTAAAACATTTATTTTACCTTTTAACTCATATCACACAATTACCACACCAGCGGTCAATAGTTCCTTTACCACTCAGGTGCAACCAGCTAGATCCGAGTCACAATTTCTCTGAGGAATATATTTACAGCTCCTTACCCCTACTTAAGCAATGTTATCGTTCCGGCTTTCTCAAATCCCCTTCCATCTTTAAGGGTGAAGATCAACTTATACGTAAACACTTGCGGGCTCAATGGTTTGCCATACGCGGTTCCATCCCAGGCTAGTTTTTCAAATGTACCCCGGGGGACATTATGTACCGAAAACATCAGATTGCCCCATCGATCATAAATTTCAAATGCATCAACTTGTGCTATATTATTACCGAAGAATGGTCGCACATAATCATTGAGCTTATCCCCATTGGGACTGAAGGCTGTAGGCACATATATCTTTGCTGCTTTTCGCACGACTATCTCTCTGCTATCACTCGCTCGGCATCCGGCTGTGTCTTCTACGGAGAATGTATATGTCGTCGTATGTATCGGCTGTGCACTCGTATATGCACAAGTAGGGCAATGGATTGAAGTGGTTGGCATCCAATGCATTTCCAGGCCTAGTGTATCCACATTAATCTTCGGTGTTAATTGTAAAATTGTTCCTGCATCGATAATTGTATCCCCTGCAAGCTCAACCCTGGGCAGATGTATGTCGTCCAGTACAATAAGGGTATCGAGGATACAACCATATCTATCGCTTACAGTAAGTGTATATTCACCCAATCCCAGGTCTGTGTAGATCTTATTTTTACTGAAAAAGGCATTATTAAATGCAAATTTATAGGGTGCTTCACCACCGACCACCTCTAGTATCTCCACCCGTCCATCATTCCGCTGAAAACAAGTTAAGGGCTCTATCCTCAATTTTAATGTTCTAAGGCTTGAATGGAGGCTATCTATGGTGATTGTATCGGCATAAGAACACCCATTTCTCGTATCTGTAAGTACTAGTTTATATATTCCCTTCCCCTTTACCCATACTCGCGGAAAGGTTTCATTACTTACCAGGCGTCCACTACCGACAGCCGACCATTGAAAGGTATAGTAATCTTGAATTAATTCATCTTTCACTGTCAAGGATGCAGTATCTTTCTCGCAGAGAATAAAGTTTTCTTGAATTATATCAACAACCGGCAATAAAGTGTCCTTATTAAACTCTATAAGTGTATCGATAAAGCAGCCATTGAATGTGTCGATTACGGTCAATGTGTAAATCTCATTCCCATCGAGGATAGGAGATATGGACCGAGAAATGAGCTCATTATTTAACTTCCATTCATAGACATAATCATCTCCCGTTTCCGGGACAACCCGGACTTTCACAGTATCCGCATAGCAGTCTATGCTATATGCCTGAACCTGAATAGATGGATACTCCGGATTATTATCTACGTGTAAAGTATCCTTGCTGAAACAACCATTGGGCGCGATTACGGTAACATGATAATCTCCTACTACATCAACAAGGGGTCTTCTTTCCGTCGAAAAGAAGTTCCCGGGACCAAACCACCGCACGGTCTCGATCGGCGATGCTGAACCTAATCTGAGTTGACAAGTCCCATCATCACAAGATAAGCTTCCGTCTTGCAGATTAATTACGGGAGCAAGCGTATCTCCATAAACAGAAAATATCTCGGAGAGCATACATCCATTGGTATCAATAACCTCCAGGGTATAAACACCGGGATCAATAAAAGTAGGGATTTTATCAGTTGATATATAGTTATGTGGCCCTCTCCAGGAATAAGTATAGGAATCTGAGCCAGCTGTAATTTCAGCTCTGACCTTGGTCTGTCTGCAAGTAATCGTATCTACCTCTATATGTACTGTGGGGCTCGTTGTGTCAATCGTTACTGTCATCTTCTTCTGAAATGCACAACCATTCCATCCCTGCGCAGCAAATTCCAGATTACCAGGTTCAGAAATAAGAAATGATGTCTGATTTCTTATCGTATCTCCGTTGAATATCCACATCATAGAATACTCTGAAGCCGGCAAAATAGAGTCAAGTTCTATCGTAAGGTTACTGCAATTCAGGTGATAATGATCCTTGAGTTTTAACGGTGGAGTCGATACATCTTCTACGACTGTATATACATCACCTCCCACACAACCACTTAAAGTGGTGAATGTGAATTCATAATCTCCCGGAGCATTAAATATCGGTTCAAGGGAATCGGAGCTGAAGCCTGATGGACCTGTCCATGAAAAATTCAGCAACTTAGAGGTATCAATTTCTACGCTAGGTCGTATTTCTGTTATCTCACAAGTAAGCGTATCAATATCCACGGAAAAATCCGGCAACTGAACGCGGGAATGCAGAGTGTAGTACAAGGTATCGGTACAAGTATTGGGAGCTTCTGCTATGAGCATATATTCTCCTTCTTGTCCGGTAATCAATGAGTCTCCGGTATCCATCAGAGAACCATCAAAATACCAGGAGAACTTTGTCGCCTGCGCATTTGCGGAAGCATAAAGAGTAATCGTCGGTTTATTGCATTCAAGTGTATCTCCTATTATGCTTGCTTGTGGAGCGATTGTATCGTAATCAATCTCTATCGACCCATAACTTTTACATGCATTCCCGGCTGTTATTGTGACAAAATAGGTGCCCGTCCTACCGATATATGGATGTGCCTCAGTAGAGGTGTAATTGCCGGGACCTTCCCATTGATACTCCAATATAGGTTTATGCTCCTTTATCCCCAGTCGGACAGAATCTCTGGTACAATTAAAATCCTCACCCAGCATCGTGATATCCATCGGAATCGTATCATAGGGTACAGTAATGGTATCGTAGAGGAAGCAACCATTTATGCCCTTCGCTTTAAGATAATAATTACCGGCATGCTTGACCCAAGGTTCTTCTTCAGTTGAAGTATATCCCATCGGCCCTTTCCAGGAGTACTGAATCGCATCTGACATTATCAGTGAGAATTGGACTGAATCGTCATTGCAATCGAGTTTTAATGGCTTGTATCGGACTGTGGGCTCTACATAATTAGTATCAGTCAAGATATACTTAATACTATTGCACCCATTGCTATCCACGTAATAGAAGTATTGATATCCTGCCGTCTTTGTCGTGAACAAGGAGTCGTACACTATCATCGTATCACTCGTAATCCAATAAAATGAATTGACTTTCCCCGACATAAAATAAACTTCTGCGATTGAATCGGCACATGTCAAGGTATCTGAGAACAATGCAATACCGGATCGGTCAAAATCTGCCTTCAAGGTATCGCTTGCTTCATTGCTACAGCCTCCGGATGTTGTAGCAGTAACCGTGTACACTCCGGGAATAGATGCAGGCGCAACAGGCCCCGTATAGTGGTATCCGGCAGGCCCATGCCATTCAAATATCACATTATAGGAAGAAGTTGCTTTTAAATATACCGTATCTTCGTGACAATGCAATGTATCCATAATTAAGCTTACATCCGGAACGCTGTAATTTCCTTCAACAGAGATAGAATCGACAACATCACATCCCGATACCGTTACCGTAGATAAGTAGTAAGTACCGGGTACTGAGACATAGGGCGATCGTTCAGTACTCGAGAAGCCGGCGGGGCCTGTCCATTGAAATCCTATCGTGTCCGGAGTAGTGGAATTGAAAATCCGTACCGCTGCAGTATAACAGTCCAATGTGTCCTTCACTTCCAGCAATACATCCGGCAATGCAATCAAGGTATCTATTCTGAATGCATCAGTTCCTTTACAGCCATTATTTTTATCCATCACTTCTATGGTGTAGGTTGCAATCTTAGCTTCCGCAAATGTATCCTTAACCAAGGCAATGAAGCCCGCTGTACTAGCCCATCGATAGCTATAATCCTGCCGATAAGCTTCCTTAATGTCCAATTTTATCAATTCTGCTTCGCAGGCTATGGAATCCGGCTCAATAGCATGCACTTCGGGAGCAATGGTATCTACTGAGATATGCAAGGAAAATGAATCTACGCAACCATTGCTTCCCGTCATTCTTAAGGTGTAATCGCCCGCCTGATTAACACTCGGCCTTAATATCCTAGAACTGAATCCTCCGGGTCCCTTCCACTTCAAGGAGTCATAAGCGTCATTTGTAAATGCCGGCAATCTTAATTGCCTCTGAAAACAGGTAATTGTGTCATTACTTACAGTAACATCCGGCTTAGCAATATTTTCTTTGACTTGGATTGAAGCGGTATCCGAGCAATTTAATTTATGTATGACAAATGAATAAGTCCCCGGCTCATCAACCTCAATTACTACTTCGTTCTTGCTTCCGATGATATGCCCGTCTTGCGTGAACCATTTTATCGTACTCTGTGGAGGAATAACAGAATTTGAAGCATCCAGGCGTATTGTCGGCTCGTAACAAGTAATATCTCCAGCATTCTTTATCCTACTCTTGACATAAGTCTCTGTAATCCGCAATGCATAGGTCGTATCACAATTATCTACCGCTTGAAATGTCCTATGGTATAATCCAGCTTCCGCAAATGCTTCCCCTCTGAAATAAAAAGTATCTCCCCTGCATATATTATGACTCAACTCTATCGTATCCGGCGGTTCCTTAATTTTAACTACCATGCATCTCTGCGTTATATCCGCACAGAATTCCGGAGATTCCCCATTGAGATCAGCTTTAATTTCCGGTATAGGCATGGTATCTATATAGTTCTTAAAGCGATTAAGATCTTCATTCAAGGCTATAAGCCCGCAGATTGTATATGTACCGCTGGGGAAAGCCCGCATATCCACACTATCTACCATTTCTATGATTGTATCTTGCTTCGCTACCGCATAAAAGCTAGAATAAAGCCCTATTTCCGTAGAATCGTTGTAGTTTATCTTCAGCTTCGGTTTTAAAGCAAGCAATTCTGAGCCGATACATGCAGTGATATTCTTTTCTTTCATCTTCAGTGTAGGTGGATCGCACTGCGCGCAATCAATTCCCGTAGGATCACAGAAAATCAGCTGTACTTCAAGTATTTCACCCGTTCCGAATTGAAAATTATCCTTTATCCGTACAGTCCATACTCCATTCACGGGACCGGTATCAAGATCCTCCAGGCAGCCGGAATAGGGATAATAGCTCCCCGTATAATTCCCAAATGATCCCCAAAATTGATCGTTACTCCACTGTGCCGAGAAACCGACATCCGGTTGTGCCGACATCGCACATGGCACAAATGTTACGTCCCACAAGGTAAATGCCGTCGAGCCGAATATTCCTGCAGGTCCCACCAGTGGAACGATTTCGCCGGCAGGAGAAATCAGCTCTATGATAAAATCACCGAGATTACTGTGCTTGAACTTCAACTTAACACCACACACACCATTGGTACTAAGGTCATTATTCATTGCACCATTTATATTGAGAAAAATCTGTTCAGTAGCTTGATCCGGAACGGCCAATGTATCATTGAAACTACATTGCCCATAGCTATAGCGAGTTGTGCTTAATAGCAATAGGAATAATAATATGTAGCGTATCTTTGAGTACATCTCTTATTATATGTACGAGTGCTTGGGCTATTGATTCTCGATGCGTTCAGTAAAAATTAAAGAATCATTTTACGATTTTTCTTCTTCATACAGTTGATTTCATCGTTCCTCTACCTCTGAATCCTACTTCTATCGATCGCCTATTTTTTCTAGAATCTACAAGCACCTAATTTTATTTTTTGCTTGTGTATCGCCGGAGTCCAGGAATACATCATTTACTCTCATCGACAAATCGGCGGCTCAGATAGTTTACCTTATACAGCATTCGCCCCTAAGAAAATTTACTTCTCCGGAGGTTTATCCTATTTCAACTATTCCCCGATTGCTTATTACCACATTCCCTTTATCGGAACCCTAAACTCCACAGATTCTTTCTTATCCGATACAGTTTTTATGTATCAACACTATATTGCAAAGTTAAAAAGGAGTGCCATTAATTAAACGGTAATCGCTCCTCCTTTTTCATCTCTTCTATAGGAGTTTCACTTTACATATTATGCCATAATACACAGTTCTTCCTTACCAAAAAGGATAAATACAAATACCATGCTATCCTTTCATCGACACCAGCTGCTGTTCAAAATATTCTTCTCTTAATTCAATAAGGTAACCGTACCATTCACCGGTACTATTGAGCCATCTTCCAGTCTCGCTTTAACCTTATAGACAAATACCGCCGGCTGCATCAAGGCACCATTAAAGTAACCATTCCAGCCCTGCGTTTCATCATTGGGTTTAAAGTTCTCGCGGATAAAAATCCTTTCTCCCCACCTATCGAATATCTCAAATAATATGATTTCTTCTACTTCATCGTCGCCATATACGGTAAGTACATCATTGATGTGATCACCATTGGGCGTAAATGCATTCGGCACATAGATACGGATTTTTTCTCTGACGAGTACATTGGCAAAGTCTTCAAATATACATCCGTTGACATCTACTATAGTTATCCACACTCTTGTTGTGCTTTCCGGTTGGATAAATAAGGTATCACAGCCTTCACAGACTACCTCATCTTCTATCTTCCAGATTATGGAAGCAATATTTTCATCCGGAATATTACTTTCCAGTACGATATACAGGCTATCATCCGGTTCAATTTCATAACTATCTCCTATAGAAACAAAATAATCCGCAGGTGACTTAATCTCAAACTCCAGTGAGAATTCACAACCATTGTTATCGACTATTTTAAAGCTGTGTTCGCCGATATTGATACCACAATAGCGCATGCTGAATCCTTTCTCATTGCCATCGATAAAAATTGTGAATGGCTTCTCTCCACCGACAATAGAATCGATGAGCAAGCAACCTGTATTCTGTCCTTCGCAAGTAGGATTAACAACATCGACAAGCGCATCACTGATAATGTCTGTATCGTGTATAACTTCAATATCAGCTATGCTATAACATCCACTTTCCTTATTCTCGACTTTGATTGAATAAACTCCACCATTGTTTACCTCGAGTTCTGCATCCATTGCACCTGCGATAAGATTTCCTTCATAGGACCATTCAATCACATAATCATCGGCATTTCCGATATCGGCCGATATAACAACAGTCTTGTTCCTGCAATTCAATTCATCATTGACAGAAAGTGAAACAGTCGGATATTCTTGGTTCACAGTGACGGTTAACGTATCTGAAGAGATACAATTATTCACTGTATTGGTGATGGTTAGGATGTATTGTCCACCCTGATTAATTGTAGGGCTGAGTGTCGTCGCTCCACTGACGATATTCCCATCGGTCGTTGTCCACAATGCCTCAAAATCAGCTCCGGAGGAAGAACGGCTCGCGTCCACGGTAAATGAAGTATCAGTACATGTCAAGACTAAATCAGGTCCGACATCAGCAACAGGTGTATCCTTAGTTGCATCGACCGTTACAGATTGGGTAGTAGAGCAGCCGTTTCTGGTATTAGTTACGGTCAATGTATAGACACCCGGTTTAGCCACTTCAAGAATATAGGAATCTTCGCCACTGTTAATACGACCATTCTCAGTTGTCCAGGAAGCGACAAAATTGCTTCCCTTGTCGGAATTACTCGCATCGATATAGAGTGAAGTTGTCTGACAATCAAATTTTTCCGGTGGTTCTATTGCTATAACGGGCTTCACTTTATCAAGCTCTACAGTGACATTTGCGGAAGCTGTACAATTATTCTCGGTATCTACAATTGTAAGGGTATATGTTCCTGGTTTGGAAACCGTGATAACAAGTCCATTTTCGGTCTCGATCTTCCCATCGGTCGTTGACCAGTCATACTCGTAATTATTCCCTTGGGATGAATTACTCGCATCGATGGTCACAATTTCATTGATACAAGTTATGGAGTCCACTTTCTCAAATTGGATCTGAGGCAAGTTTTCATCGATCATCACCTGGACGGTATCCGATGAAGAGCAACCATTATCCGTATTGATTACTGTCAACACATAAGTAGCTGCAACATCGACGATGGGATTCAAGGTATTGGCGCCGGATTTAATATTTCCGCCGTCAGGACTGGACCAGCTATAGGTGTAATTGCTGCCGGTCGAGCTTCCCTTTCCATTCAATGTAACTTCATTCTGATTACAAGTCAAAGTTTTGTTTTCACCTGCTTCAGCGGTCGGTGGTTCCTTGTCTTCAGTGACATTTACTTCAATTGATGAAGTACAAGAATTGGCCATATCGCTTACCGTTAAAGTAAGTGTTCCCGGTGCATTCACTGTCACCGTTGCTTCATTACTCGGACCGACGATAATATTTCCTGTGCTTGACCATTGATATGTTGCCGTACCTATTGTATTCACGGTAGCTAGAACTGTTTGTTCCGGATCGGCACAAGTAAGTGTAATATCATCTATGGGCTGAATGCTAGGTTCATTCTTCATTTCATAAACCTGGAAAGAAGCGGAATCTTTACATCCATTGGTCAGATTTACGACGGTAAATGTATAAATTCCCGGCTCCGTAACATCAAGGGTGTATTGACTTGCATCTCCATTTACTACACCACCTGCAGAAGCAGTCCAATTTCCCTGGAAGTTACTGCCGCTAGAAGAACCGGTAGCATCCAGTGTAATTGTACTCAGTGCACAGGTAAGTGTGTCGGGCCCCGTTATACTTACTGTAGGCTTGGTCATATTGAGCGATACCAGGAAGTCCACAGAGCTGGAGCAACCGGTAAGCTTATCCGTAACCGTAAAGGTATAAGTTCCTGCACTATCGACATTTGCTTTAAGCTGATCAGTAGCTCCTAAAATATGCCCATCAGTAGTTGTCCATGAATAGGATATGGTCGATGAGCTCGCTGTACCATTACTTGCATCGAGGACAGCCTGTGGCTCACCACAAGTAAGAATATATTGTTGAGCTTGAGCGATTGCAGGAGCATCGGTTGAATCGATAACATTTATGGTTGATGAGCGCTTACAACCATTGGCTTGATCGGTTACCTCCAGGATGTATTCACCAGGTGCATTAACTATCGGTGTTAAGCTTGTTTCTCCCGATACGATATTTCCTGTACCGCTTGTTGACCAATGAAAACTTAGGTTTTGTCCACCGGAAGCTGTGCCCATAAGTCTGATTGAGGTGGAATCACATGTCAGCATTCTATCCCCGCCGGCGTCCGCCGATGGCAAGTCCTGCGATTCTGTTACTTCTACTTCATCTTCAGCTGTACAGCCATTGCTATTATCGGTAACGGTAAGAATATATGTACCCGGTTCATCTATTTCCGGGTTCAAGGTATTTCCTCCACTCAGAATATTTCCGGGGTTGCCATTCCAGGCGTAGCTGTATTGATTGCCTGAGCTCGAGGCAGAACCGTCCAGGGTAAGAACCTTGGTATTGCAATCAAATTCTTGTGGCATTCCTGCATCGGCGAGCGGTGCCACCGTATCTATATCCACCACAACATCATCTTCTGCTGTACAACCCGATATCGTATTCACAATATGTAAGGTATATGTACCGGCTTCATCTACTATCGGAGTCAAGCTAGTATCGCCTGAAACAATATTTCCATCCGTTGTCGTCCACGTGTAGGAATATTCACTTCCGAGGGAAGAGTTTCCCCCATCTAGATGTATTTCCGTCGAGTCACAGGTCAATGTCTTATCCGGCCCGGCATTGACGACGATGACTTCAGCAAATGCTACTTGTACCGATGCTACTCCTGTACATCCGGAAGCAGAAGACACGGTCACATAATAATTACCTTCACTATTTACCGTAATCGTCGGTGAAGTTTCACCTGTACTCCAGTTATAGGAAGAGTAATCTTTATCCAGGGCAAGAACTGTCTCGGTATTGGGACAGATAACGGTATCGCCGATAATCTCGGGTTCCGGCACCTCGGCGAGAGAAAGACTCATCGAATCCGATGCAATACAGCCGAATGCGTCTGTAACGTGCACTACATAAGTACCTGTATCTGTGGCAGTAACTGAAGACTCATTGCCTAGAGGTCCATTCGGTGTTTCCCATCGCAGGGTATAAATCGGATTTTCAATAGGATCTGTGACTACAACCGGAGCAATCTCTACTGTCTGTCCGGGACAGATAGAATCGACTCCTTGCGGCACGGTTGTCATTAAGATATCCGGAGATTGGATCATATTGATGTTAATCTGATTGGTTCCTGTACAGCCATTTTTATCGGTTACCGTTACGGTATATGTTCCCTCATCAAATGCCATGATTTCTTCTCCGTCATATTGAGCGCCTCCGGAGTTTTCCCATGTATATTCACTATACGGAGTAGCACCCGAAATGGGATCGATATTCAAGGTGGTAAATTCTTCATCCTCGCAGAATACCGAATCACCGACAATATCAAAGAGTACAGCCTCCTTCACCTCAATAGTTACTTCATCGGTTGCAGAACAACCATTATTATCCGTAACTGTGACGATAAAGGTCGTCGTAGAGTTAACTTGTACTGTCGGATTGGAGACATTATCGGCTCCATTATTCCATTCATAACTATAAGGACCGCCATCTCCTCCACTAGCAGTAGGATCTCCACCGAGCGTAAAGTCAACCTGAGCACAACCTTCAACCGGCTCACCGGCATCGGCATGAACCACAGGCAAGACGGTAACAGGGATATCCGTAGGCATTCCCTCACAAGCAGATGCGCTCAAGGTTCCGGTAACGTGATAAATGACGATCTGCGGTGTGTTGCTATTATTAATTAATTGCTGTGTGATAAATGGTCCGAATCCCGCAGAAGCGCCCGTAACACTAGGCGGTGCTGTAACAGTCCATGAAAAAGTAACATTGGGGTCGAGATTGGATGTGAGTTGAATTGCGGTCTGTTCACCTGAACATATCGTCTTTTCCAGTTCATCGACAATCGGGCCTTCACAGCATTTATTCACACCACCGGCTTGTTTATATTCATCACCTGCACAGGCATTGGGGCGTGGAGAGCCGTTCCAGCAGCCCACTTGCTGATCAGAAAAGGTAAACATTTTCACGGAACAATCGATAAATCCGGTAGCTGTACAGCTTTCCGGTCCACTTATCGGTCTTGTTTTCAAGGTGAAAGTTACGGTCCACGGGCCTGATAACCCATCTCCATACCCGTCATCGGGATCGTCATTATTTACGCAAGCCGGACTTCCACCAGGTCTATAGGCATACCATCCAGCAGGCAGTCCATCACCGGCATTTATTCCTGTATTGGGGCAATTGGGGTCGGTATAATAGCATATTGCTAGCCTCCCCAATGTATCTGTATAAATTGTATAATATGATGCCGGATCATTATAATCGTTTTCCCCTGCTTCATACCAGAGCCACGTTGCCCCATGACTATTGGGTCCGCTGCTGTTCACAGGTTTCCCCGCTCCATTAAATGAACTTGGGTCCCAGCCTGCACCGAAAACCGGAATAATTGCCTGTAGCCATTGTATAGTATTGGTTGCGCTATAATTGGGAATATTAAATTCAAATGTCACTTCTTCTCCAGGCTTATAAGGTCCAGAGAAGGGAGAGCCCATCGATGTTGCCACCACTTTTAAATTTGCAAGCGTTGAATCCGCTTTATGGTCCCTTGATATACAATAATCATCCGGTGGATTAAAGGTCTGTACACAAGTATTAAAGTGTCCTGTTCCACCTGACGGTGTAGCAACCATGATAATATAATCCGTATTGGGTTGAATGAAAACATTGGCCAGGCTGACAGTTCCATTTCCTCCTTGAGCACAATCTATGTATTGTCCTGAATTACAGCCGGGGATTAATGCCACAGCTATTGTATTTACATTGGGGTCATTGGAATTAATGACAATTGTTACCCTGCTGGAAGTAGCATCGGAACGAAATTTAAAGTAAACAGAACTCCATCCGGCGGGAATACAGTTGGGTATCACAATATCCGGCGTAGCACCTATATTACAACCGGTAACGCAGACAGAATCTGCATTGGCCGTAATGGTTCCCATGTCTTTGGCATCGGCACAAAGGTCGTTATCGGAGCAACCCGGAGGTGGGCCGCTTTCCGTAAGGCATAGGGTAAATGTCCCTTCATTGGCCTCTGAAGTGGACACGATGACCCAGTATGTTTCACCTTCGGTGACAGGTGCTACTGCCTGCAGTGGAGCCGGTCCGCAAGCTTCTGCAAGTAAAGTAGGCTGGGCATTACAATCATCATTGGGAAAATCGATAATCATCACCGCTCCTTCTGAAAAGCCGTTTAAATCGGCAGTAAGTGTATTATTCCCCGGAGAAATTGTCGTTTTATAGAAAACGGACTGCTCATAAAATTCGGGTGGACAGGTTCCTGCCCAGTCCGGTGTAGCATCAACCGTTGTACCGTTCTCACAAGAACCATCAGGTGTAATGGAAACGGCATTACAAGCCTCATCATTGGCCGGGGCATTGGGTTCCGGATTGTTTATGCATAAGATTATATCGTTACCACTTGCATTGTTAAAAGACAAGATTACAATGTATTGCTGGCCCGGTGTTAAGCCGGTATATTCCAGATGACCAAGGTCGCAAGCCAGGCCTCGCCATGCACTATTGGCACATTCTCCTCCTTCCCAGTATCCGAGGGAGATGTTCACTTGTCCTGATGGCAATTTGGCATTTATTTCAACATCAGGTCCTTGCGCTGTAAAGGAATACCAGATATTGGGCATATTGGTTGGCGTAACACAATTTCCATTGACAACGTCATAGGTCGCACCTTGTGAGCTATATGGATTGCAAGTGCCATCCAGGGCAGTCACCTCAATCATTCCGGAGCAATTATCATTGGCCGGTTGCGCATATAAGGCGCAAGTCAATATCAATAAATTTATAAGAACTAAGTAAAATCGCTTCATATATGTATCATTCTTCTTTCAATTCACTAGCTTAGGCAAATGCGCTTGGCTATTATACTTTTATGTGGGGATTCCACATGGTATTATTTTTTCTTGATTTAATTCTACGTAAGGTAGCAATAAATTTCTAAAAGGCAATGTATTCAGGCAAGTTTCACCTCAATCTGCCAAAAGCTCCATCGCTTAACCTCGTTTTATCCCTATTGAAGAGCATTTATTGAGGAAAAACGCTGCTTCAAGTACAAGATCAGCTTACTGCTTCAACGAATAAATCTTATTTACTCTTCCTCCCAGAGCTATCATTGAGAAAATTAATTGACATCCGGGAAGGCGGCAAAAAAGCAAAGGCATAAAAAAATGAAAGAGCTCATGGAACTCTTTCATTTTCATTTCTACCGGAATGCATTGATTATCGGTATATCGCACTTCTTAAAGCATTAAAAAAGCTGATAAACCGAAAAGATAGCGTCATCTGCGCTATTTATATGGCATAAGCACTCAGTATTCAAGCTTACAGATCAAATTCAATACCTTGAGCAAGTGGTAAATCAGTGCTGTAATTAATTGTATTGGTCTGGCGGCGCATATATGCTTTCCATGCATCCGATCCACTTTCGCGGCCACCACCGGTTTCCTTTTCACCACCAAATGCGCCACCGATTTCCGCACCGGAGGTACCTATATTCACATTGGCAATACCGCAGTCAGAACCGGCTGCTGAAAGGAATAATTCCGATTCTCTCAAGCTGGTAGTCATCAATGCAGAAGATAAGCCTTGTGGCACGTCGTTATGCATTGCGATTGCATCATCGAGATTACTATATTTTATGAGATATAGAATCGGGGCAAAAGTTTCTTTCTGCACGATTTTGAAGTCATTTCGAACTTCTGCGATACAAGGTTTTACGTAATAACCATTGTCATATTCTCCGCCTTCAAGGACGCCACCTTCAACGAGGAATGAACCGCCTTCTTTCCGGACTTCTTCAATTGCAGATGTATAAGCATCAACGGCATCTTTATCAATAAGTGGTCCCATGTGATTGCCGGCATCAAGTGGATTCCCGATTTTGACTTGTTCATAGGCTTTGCTCAATTTCTTTTTCACATCATCATAAACATCTTCATGAACAATCAAGCGACGCGTTGTAGTACAACGTTGTCCGGCTGTTCCCACAGCTCCGAAGACAATTCCCGGCAGTGCGAGGTCGAGATCTGCTTTATCGGATACGATAATTGCATTATTCCCTCCGAGTTCAAGGATTGATTTTCCGAGTCTCTGCGCTACAGCTGCTCCTACAATACGTCCCATTCTTATCGATCCGGTGGCGGAGATAAGCGGTAATCTTTTATCGGAAGTCATCATTTCTCCTAGTGGAACAGCACCATTTACGATACAGGAAATTTCATTGGGGATATCGTCGTGTTCTGCCAGGACTTCCATAAGGATATTCTGGCATGCTACGCTGCATAATGGCACCTTTTCTGATGGTTTCCATATACTCACATCTCCGCAGACTAGTGCAATGGCTGAATTCCATGCCCATACGGCTACCGGGAAGTTAAATGCTGTAATTATTCCTACCGGGCCGAGTGGATGCCATTGTTCATACATTCTGTGCCCCGGTCTTTCCGACTTCATTGTCTTTCCATAAAGCTGTCTGCTGAGTCCTACTGCAAAGTCGCAGATATCAATCATTTCTTGTACTTCTCCGTATCCTTCCTGGAGACTTTTACCCATCTCATAGGAGACGAGTTTGCCGAGGGGTTCCTTATACTCTCTTAATTTATTTCCGAGTTGTCGGATAATTTCTCCGCGTTTGGGCGCGGGGACAGTACGCCATTGCTTAAAGGCACTAGTGGAAGATTGGATAACTTTCTCGTATTCTTCTTCTGTAGTGGTCGTTACCGTTCCGATTAAGGAATTGTCTACGGGTGTATGGGATGCAATTTTGTCACCGGAGTTCAGCGGCTGATTACCTATCCACGTACCGGCATTATTCTCTTCGAGTCCTAATTTCTTAATAAAGTCAAGCATTTTCTTCTTTTTGTCATTAATAAAATCATCTGCCTATCTAATCAAAGTGAGGGCAAAAAGTTGAGCGCGCTAATGTACGATTTACATTTATAAAATATCACTCCGTGTGTGCTTGTGATTGTAATTGAAGATTTAAGTCCCTGATTGAAGCAATAAAACCTAAAGGCAGGAAGGAACACAAAGCTAGCTCCGTCATTTTTCTCGGATTGAGCTTAAAGTTATCAGGCTTAGAAGCAGCTTATCTCATCATTCATCACTTCATAATAGTACAGAAAATGAATCAATGATGTGTAAAAATCCTACCGTGAGTTCCATCAGTCCAATGTCCTTCCACCGGCCACGTGGCGCTTTTTCTTAATTCGTTTAATCCCCTTCATATCGATTAACAGACCGGCAAGTGAAGAATATGCCGGGGTTACCCACTTGGAGCCATCGTAAGTTACGATACCGCGCTTTTCATTCCACTGCGCACCGAGGAGTACATAGCGGTCATTAAAATCGGGATTGGGACCGAACATCAGAAATTTATCATCGCCATTCCCTTCAAATGAGATTGCCACGCGGTTTTCCCTGGGCATAAACAGCAACACACCCGGTGTTCCTTCTTTCAACACAATTTCATTGACCTTTTTCCCGTCGATGACCTTTACCCGACCTTTCTCAATCTCCGTGAGGCCACCGGTCTGCACTCTCCGTAGAACAATGTCCTCCGACAGGTAAAATTGCATTTTCCGGAGCTCATTTTCCGACCATCCATAATCTTCGATAAGATCCTGCGTCAGCGGTCTATATTGCGTACAACTCTGCATAAAAAGTCCGGCAAAAAGGATGAGATAAATTGTGTGCTTCATCGTTCGTTATATTTATACATTGATTATTGTCTCTGCAATATAAGGTCAATTCCGTAGTTCTGCTTCCGATTTAAGAACATTTAACGTGATTTTAAGGGCATTTTAACGCTTCAGATGATATCAGCTTACGCAAATGCTCATCTTGCGGCCTATTAAACATTTCAGTACAAGGATAATACCCAAACCATGCAATAGAAATGCAAAAGGAAGTGCAAAAGCCACAGAAGACAAGGGCTCGCGCAAGAATTTGGCTCGGAATCGTAGTAAGACTACGGTGAGAACCAAATTCGAGCAAGTGCTTGTATTCACAGGATTTTGTGCTTATCTTCAATTTCTATTGCATGATTTGGGTTATATCAACCCGAATACTCATTTGCGAAAGCATACAGTGAAGGATAATGTGCATCAGCCAGCGTAGATACCTGTCCCGTTGTAATCTGAATAGCCGTCATTCCCATTGCTTGCGCAAATTGCATATCGGATTCCATATCGCCCACCATTGTAGATTGCAAGAAATCGATCTCGGGAAAATCCTTCTGTGCCTGATATGCCATTCCCGGCTGCGGCTTGCGACAGAAAGGGCGGTATTCTGCAAGATACGGGCAATAATAAATGCGGTCGAATGTAAATTGCAGCCCTTTTTCCATCGTTTCATGAACGAGTTTCAGCTGCTCATGCGTCATAAGTTTCTTGCCTATTCCTTGTTGATTGGTGACGAGGAGGACAAGCTCATATTTTTCTTTCAGTACGTGCAGAGCTTCTGCTACCTTATCAAGGATATGCAGCTCAGAGGGCTTAGTCACATACGCACCGGGAAGCCTTTGATTGATCACGCCATCGCGATCGAGAAATAATGCTTTCATTCTTCTTCACCGAGATTATTGTCACCGAATAACTCTTGTTCAACAGTGCCGCAGAGCCAGTGCCCTATCATCAAGTGAATTTCCTGAATGCGCGCCGTATTATCGGTGGGAATGCGCAAGGTAACATCGCTCATATCGCTGAGCGCACCACCATTCCTGCCGGCAAAACCAAGTACGGTCATCTGGCGTGCAGTAGCCGCTTCGACAGCTTGAATAATATTGGAGCTATTTCCACTCGTAGAAAGCGCTATAAAGACATCGCCTTTCCGCCCTTTGCCACGCAGTATCCTCGAGAAAATATGTTCATAGCCATAATCATTGGCCACTGCGGTGAGATAAGAGGTATTCACATGTAGAGCTTCAGCATTCAGTGGCGGTCTATCGAGCTCAAATCTCCCGCTCAGCTCAGCTGCGAGATGTTGTGCTTGAGCAGCGCTTCCGCCATTACCGGCTAGATAAATGGCATTTCCATTGCGCAAGCAGCTTATCATAATGCGAGACATCTGCTCCATCTTATCGAGAAAATCCTCGTCTTCCAATAAGAGCTTTACAATGGATAAGCTTTTCTTAAATTGTTTTTTTATCGATGCATTCATAATTATCTACTAAAATAGGAAATTTTTCTCACAATTTATAAGAAAAGGAGAATCTATCGGCTTATCTAGAAATTTTAGGCTTAAATTGTCCAGTCACTTGAAAATTATTTCTGCAATAATAGGTACTTTTTACTTCCCTCTTGTGAGAAGAGAATATTTACGACAGCTATCCTTCCATTCTTGATTTCCTGAACAAAAGAGCAAAAAGGAAGAAGCATAAATAATCAAGAGTGCATACTTACCATCGTGTTCTATTCACCGGATTCCGGTGGAAAGAGATAATTATTCTTCCGCTTGATATCGGGAAGCATTTGCCGTGGATCAAGCGTAATCTGTTCAATCTGACTTGCGTCAAATGGCAGTTCAATCTCATGTCGGGGAGCCGTCCATATCCAATCCTCAAGGACATTTGCGGAAGCATATTGATTCATATCGGATAAGTCCCGATGACCAAACATTATCCGCAGCGGAATCGCATAAAAGTGTTCAGAACCATCCTTAAGTTGCACGAGAACATGGACAGGCATGGGGAATGTGCCATTATTCTGCATTTTCAGTAAGGAAGTTCCATTTCCGGTAGAGATAAGCGTATCAATTGCATATTCTTGCACCTTAAGCGTGTAGAGCATATTGCTGAGATACCAGCTCAATTCCAGGCCGGAGACATCCTCCATAATCCGGATAAAATCACTCGGTTCAGGGTGCTTAAATTTCCATGTATTGAAGTACTTCAACATTCCTTTTTCATACCTTTTCTTTCCCATCATATACTTCAAGCCATGGAGGAATACGGCACCCTTCACGTAGGAAGAAACACTGTAAGCGGCATTGGTATTAAAGTGGTCGGCAGGGGTAGCCATCGGTTCCTCAATTCCCGTCGTTGCAAATCTTGCATACCTTCTTATATTCCGGCGAAAAGGATTGTCACTGGCTTCACTGTCGCCGAGCAGTCCAAGTTTTTTAAGGTGATTCATCACAAATGAGGATGAATAGCTCGTAAATCCTTCATCCATCCATGGATATCGCGTTTCATCAGTCGCCAATACGCATTGATACCACGAGTGTAATAATTCATGGACGGAGACACCTACAAGGCTTCCATAGCTACGTTCTCCGGTGATTAAGGTTGCCATCGGGTATTCCATTCCGCCATCTCCACCTTGGATGAAGCTATATTTGCCGTAAGGATAGACGCCATTATGCTTATTGAGATAGGAGAAAACCGCGTTCATTGCCGTCGGTAATTTTTCCCATTTGTCGATTATCGTGCTATCATTTTGATAGAAAAAGTGCATTTCAACGCCTGAATCGGCAACTTTTACCGTATGAATATAATCCGGATCGGCAGCCCAGGCAAAATCATGGACATTTTCTGCTTTAAATCTCCAGGTGAGCAATTCCGCATCGGTAGAGGGCTTCATCGCAGCACCATCATATCCGTAACCGATTTCATCGGCATTCTGCAAGTATCCGGTTGCGCCGATAATATAATCACTATCGATAGTTATATTCACTTCATAATTTCCCCACACGCCATAAAATTCACGACCGACATAAGGTGTGGGATGCCATCCGTACTTGTCATATTCTGCAATCTTGGGATACCATTGTGTCATAGAATAATCGATTCCCTCGGCATTATCTCTTCCCGATCTTCTCACTTGTAGCGGCACTTGTGCATCATAAGAAAGTGCAAATACGGTGGTTTCACCCGGCATGATGGCTTCATTGAGTTCTGCACTCAATATTGTACCTTCTACGAGAAAATCCAGTGACTCACCATCTTGTTTAAGGCTCTGAATATGTTGATAGCCTTGTTCTTCCGGTGTGAGGTGATAAATCCTATCTCTCACTCGTCTATCGGGATCAACTATGGAACGCGATCTTTCATCCATCATGCTTCCCGGCTGAAAGGCATTAAAATACAAGTGGATGTACAGTTTATGAAGGGTGTCCGGTGAATTATTGGTATAAGCGACAGTTTGTTCACCGTGAAATTGATGTGTCTCGACGTTCATGTCCACATCAATGCGATAATCAACGTGCTGTTGCCAGTAACATTGTTGAGCACTTGTTTCTAGGCTATAAAAAACGATGATGAATAAGCTTAAAAACAGAGGTATCGTAAAGAAATTTCTCGGTTGTGACATATTGTGATACATTAATCTTGGTGCTATAAAATTATCTGAGTTTCACGAAGCAATGAAAAGCTTCAGAAAAGCTAAGTATAAATTGAACCACGATTATACAAAATCAATTAATGTTTTCAGAGGATAGAAGGAGAAAAGGGGAAAATTCCTGAAAAATCCTTATCTTTGAATAAAATACAGACAATATGAAGAGGGGAAATATAAAACACATCATGTTAATCTGCGGAATCATCCTTGTTGCAGCATTAAGCAGACTTTTACCACACTGGCCCAATATGACTCCGATAGGCGCTATGGCTTTGTTTGGGGCGGCATACTTCACTAAGAAATATCTCGCTATACTCGTTCCGCTTATCGCAGTAATTCTCTCAGATCTTATCTTATACGCAACATTTTATAGCGGCTATGAGTATAGCTTTATGAACCATATCTGGGTTTATGCCGCTGTATTCTTCATCACACTTCTCGGTATGGGGATATTAAAGAAAGTAAATATAACACGAGTTCTCGGGGGCTCACTTCTTGCAAGTGGAATTTTCTTTCTCGTCAGTAATATCGGTGCATGGCTCACAATGCCCATTTATCCCAAGACTGCCGCCGGATTAATGACTGCTTATGAAGCAGGGCTTCCATTTTTCTGGAATACACTTATCGGAGACTTGCTCTTCTGTGGGGTACTCTTCGGTGCTTATGCATTGATAGCACATTACAATAAGAACTTATCGGTGGCTAGGGAAGCCTGAAACTATCATACAGCAAGTAAAAAATGTAGGTGACAGGAATAAGATGAATTTTTATTCCTGTTTCTTATTTCTATCCGAGCTTGTTCAACTCCTTCCGCAGTTCTTCCAGTGCAATGGATGCATCCTCCCGGATAATAATTGATGCGTAGCTGTCTCGCTTGGTCTCTTCATTATTGATTATTGCAAGTTTGTCGGCCATCAATGTAATAGAATTTATCGGTGAGACCATCAATGTTGAGCCGATAACAATAAGTAAGTAAGCATTTTCTACCTCTTCTTTAGCTTTCGCAAATGCTTCAGGCAAGGGATCTCCGAATAGCACTACTGAAGATCGGACCACGCCTCCACAATGATTACACCGAGGTGGGACTTCGCCATCTTCAACCTTATCTATGATTTCACTCGTTGATATATACCGCCCGCAATCGATACAGTAGCCATCATTGATATTTCCATGCACTTCATACACCTTATTGCTGCCTGCACCATGATGTAGGTGATCGACATTCTGTGTTATAATGCCGTCAATCAAGCCTCTCTCTTCTAGCTCAGCGAGAATCCTATGACCGAGATTGGGTTGAGGCATTGCATCCTTCTTGAGCCTTGGGTTGCTGTAAATATGCTTGTAAAATTTTTCAGGCTCTTCAAGTAGAAACTGACGTGTCAGGAACTTCATCGGATCGACCTTCTTCCATAAGCCGCCTCTCTGTGAACGGAAATCCGGCAGACCACTATTCGTCGAGATGCCGGCGCCGGTAAGGACCATTGTTTTCTGAGAATCCACAATCATCCCGGCCAATTCCCTAATCTTGTCTTTTACCTCTGTATTCAATACTTGTCTTTTTATTGCATAATTCACGCCTGTAATTAAAGATTGAATGCGCTTGCTTATTATCTTGTTCTATGCTGCCTCAATAGGGCATCCGGGACTTCCTGTAGAAAAATCACCCCACTGCTTTAACGGAAACGCATAATAAGCTCAGGTTCAAGGTCACCCTTTTCATATATGACACCAGATGCACATAGACAGGAAATAAAGTGAATGTAGTATCATAGAAGCTTCGCTTCTATGATACTACTATATCAAAAATATCATAATACAACCCACCATTCCCCTTTCTTGAAAATATTCCCGGCTTAAATACCGCCCGATCCCTTAAAGATAATTGCTACAAGGATAAATAAGCTGATACCAATAGTATGAATGTATTCCATCAAGTATAGTTCTAGTGTAGGGCATTTTCAAGGAGGTGAATAGAGGCTCCTCTTGCTTCATTCAATTTACAGAATCTCTATACTTCCATTACTCCTCCTCTTCCGGATATTCAATACGGACGTGGTACATACTCCTCAAGAGCTTTTTAAATTCTTCTCTGCAAGTTTTAATATCGCGGAAAGTTAAATCAGATTCAGCAAATTGTTCACGCTCAATCTTCCCATCAATAATACTATCGACCAGCTTATCAATAGCTTGTCCATCCGGGTTTTTTAAACTACGTGAGGAAGCCTCCAGGGAATCGGCAATCATTAACACAGCTTGCTCTCTAGTCTGTGGCTTGGGTCCGGGATAAGTAAAGGCAGCGGGATCGACCTGGATATCCGGATTTTCTTTTTTGTAATTTCTATAAAAGTATTCAACTCTTGTCGTTCCGTGATGTGTGCGGATAAAATCAATAATCAGCTTAGGCAAATGTTGTTTCTTGGCAAGTTTTATGCCGGTGGGAACATGATCAATAATAATCTGAGCACTTTCCTTGCAATCGATATCTTCATGAGGATTGTAGGCACCTTGATTCTCGACAAAATATTCCGGATTCTTCAATTTTCCGACATCGTGATAAAGCGCGCCGACCTTTACGCTGAGGGCATTGGCGCCGATGGCTTCCGCGACGGATTCCCCGAGATTGGATACCTGGAGCGAGTGCTGAAATGTGCCGGGAGATTCTGTTGTCAATCGCTTCAGGAGCGGTCGATTAAGATCGGATAGTTCAGACAGGGTAATATTTGATGTAAATCCAAATATGCGCTCGAGCAATGGAACGAGTGGAAATGCAAGTAGCGTCAAGAATGACGAAATAAAGAGCCATACCAGTGGTGTCCAATCCAATTCATAGATACTTCCTACCCTGATTAAACTGAGGCCGAGATAGCCGAGGCTATAAGCGAGGAATATGAACAGTATCGAGGTAAAGAATTTTCCCCAGTACCTGCTCGGCTTGAAGGTCAGCACGGTGACAATACCGACAAATATCTGTAAGAAAGTAAACTCATGTCCTTCACTACTTAATAGACTTGCAAGCAGGATGATTACGATATGCGTAAAAAGTGCCAGTCGGTCCGAAAAGAAGTTGATAACAAGGATAGGGACAATACAGAAGGGGATAATATACACCGAAAGATTATCCACGCCGTTAATCACCGACACGAGATAACTATAAAGGACGATCCACAGCAACATAAATAAGAGGCTTAGGTATCGATCATAGACTTCACGCGCATTGAACTGCAGGAAGAGCAGATAGACGCCCACGATGAGAGTTGTAAGCAACATAAGCCCCAGAAAAACTATAAAATCACGTCTTTCTCCTACATTGCGATTGACATATTCATTTTCATAGCTTAATAATTTCTGATAAACTTCCGGGGAAACGATCTGCCCTTTGGAGACAATGGTTTCACCTTTTTCCACAATTCCTCTCGTCGTTGAGATATCGGCGAGCTTGGAATGCAGAATATCTTGTGTGCGTTGAGCATTGTAATAGGTATTGGGGTGGATTTTTACCACATCGTTCATAATGGGAACGAGATAACCTGCATCTTTCAGGGTCGATTGCGCAAGTTTATTGGAAATGATATTGCCGGCGATATTCAGTGGTGTCAATTCTTCCCTCGACACTTTTTTAACTATGCCGGTATTTCCGACGATACGGATGAGTTCTGTCTGCGTTGTGTCGTGTCCCAGCTCATTCATGGTGATCAAATATGAATTATTGAACAGGTCCTTCAATATCTGCTCTCCGAGTTGTTTATACACTCTAGGCTGTGATGTGATCGTCGTTCTTTCACCACGCAATTGAAGGCGTGACTTCAGCTCGTTAAATTTTTCATCAAATTCTCGCAATACCGTATCAATCACTTCGTGATGATAGTCGTAAAATGGGATAAAATCTTGTATAATCGCTGCTTTCTCAGTCTTAATCTGTGCTTTCCGCTTCAATATCGGAAACTGAAACTCCGCCACGAGATCATCATAAGTCCAGTTCTGCCCTTCCTTGTAATTATATGAAAAATCACTTGTAGAAGGGAATAAAAAACTTATAAATACAATGACCGCAAGTACCGTAGCGTACTTTAAGATATTGGGCAAGTTATCTTTCAAAAAATTGGCCATCAGCAATTAATTTTGTTCCGGACGAGCTTCCCAGGTAATCTCCTCATCCTTTTTCTCGTGAACAATAAAGCGCGAAATTACAAAGAAGTAATCTGACATACGATTAATATAGGAAAGTATTTCATCTTGAACTTCCGATTCTTCTGCGAGTGTAACTATTCTCCTTTCTGCTCTGCGGCAGACCGTTCTGCATAAATGCGCGACGGAAGCAGGTATATTGCCACCCGGCAATACAAATCTCCTCAGCTTCGGTAGTACTTCTTGCATTGCATCGATTGCCTCTTCAAGCTCTTTGACGTCTGATTCTCTGATATCGGGTGCTAGTGGATTCTTATCCGGATCGGAGGCGAGACTTGCTCCTATGGAAAATAGTCGCTCCTGGATATGCTTGAGTGTTGTGTCCATGTCCGGTAAATCAACTTGTTCTCTCAAGAAACCGACAAAGGAATTTAATTCGTCTATAGTTCCATAAGCTTCAATGCGTATATGATCCTTGGATAATCGGGTTCCCCCAAATAAGGAGGTTTTCCCTGCGTCTCCTGTCTTGGTGTATATTCTTGCCATGTGTATTTTTATGCTAATGTAAGGATTCTCCCGCTTTTTTATTGAGGGAATTGAAGATAAGTACAAGATAATAGCATAAGAGTAAAGGTGCTTACAGCAAATCCATCACCTATACACCGATATAGCAGGAATGAACAAAGTAGTAATTAAAATTTATCTAAACATGATCAATTATCTTAATACCGTGATTGTTCCGGTTTCCAGCTTTATTTTTCCTTCTGCAGTTCTATACTTAAACTTATATGTATAAACTCCGGTGGGAACTCTCTGACTTTTATACATGCCATGCCATGCGATATTACTTTCCGTCCCATGAAATATCAAGGCGCCCCATCTATCATAAATATTAAGGCTTATGGGTGTGAAATTCAGCCCTAAAGGTCGGAAAACATCATTTATCCCGTCGCTATTGGGCGTAAAAGCCGTAGGAATGTACACGGATTCCTTACATTGTTTTTCCTGTATCGTGAAACGAAAGGTATGCTCTCCACAGTTCGATGTAGTATGCAGCACATACAAGCCACTGTCAGGGAATGTGCGATACAGGCTTTCTTCCCCGTCATTCCAGCTATATTCCAGACCATAGCTACATAAAATTTCTCCATTCTTAATTCTCGTACTATCCAGTTGCCAGACCGGATTCTCCGTACAGAAGCTTATCGTATCTCTTATCGTAGTTGGATAGCTTACTTTCCTTACACTCACAGAGTCAAGGTAATAGATGAATTCATCAAAGCTTCCAACCCATTTTACCCATTCAGGAGCGGTATTGAGAAATTTTTCAAAACTTTTCTCCATATTTTCAGAATATGGATAAGAAATCAAAAAGCTGTCTTTATCTGACGCTATATCAAATGCAAAATACAGGCTCTTCTCTCCTCCGTGTGCCTTATAACAGGCAGTCAATTTAGTCCATTCGCTTATTTCATCAAGTCGTAAGCCTTTGGGGGATCTATAGATTGCATAAAAAGGGTTCAGATATTCATCTATACGCATATCCCATTCTGTTGTATCTACTTTCTGTGGTGAAAAATACCATCCAAAATCGTCTGCCGTATAATAGGTATATGGCGTACTCAGGAGAAAAAACTCAATCTTATAAATTGAGTCCTTCTGTAAAGTCGATTTTAAATTTGTAATAGGGGTCGTGGGAATAAGTCTGCTTGAACTTATAGAGGTCTGCCCCATCATTAACAGACCTGAATATGGTTGTGGAATTCCAAAATCATAAAGATCTGTAAATGGTGCTTCCTTCTCACCTAAACAATAATATTGATATGGATAAAGCTTTGAATTAATATCCGGACTATATCCATAGAACCAAAGTGGATACAACATATCCGGCACTTGAATTTCACCTTGTTTCACAATCTGCTCCCATGAGTAAATCGATAATTGCTCATAACTTAGATACCCAAGTGTAGTATCTACCCTACTACACTTAAATTTTTCAAATGAAGGGTTGGGGACAAGATTCTGTCCCCAAGCACCTTTATAAACTATGAGTATTAATACTATTGAAAATATCCGTGATAACAACATATGCACATCATTATCGGATAAACAGTTTCTTGGATTCCGCACTTCCATCCTCATATTGAATTACTTGAAAATACACTCCCATATTCATGTCTTTCTGTAATTGATGAAATTTAGGTAAATCTCGATAATTGTTTATCAACATCCCTTGTAAATTATATATCTGAACTGAATGTATTTCTGGCAATCCTTTTGACGTGTTTTTATCTGAAGACCGTATTGCTGTATTAATATTCAGCTTTTCACTAGGAGTATCTGTTAATGGGAAAATAGGGTCATCTTCAATGTCAAAGCGTTGTTTACCTGAAATCACTTTACCACAAGTAGTTTTTATTTCAACAATTACCTCATAAATTTTAGTAGGAGGGTTATTGTAATTATAACTATTCGTTTCTTTAGAATTGACAGCTCGTATAAAAAAGTTCTTTCTTGTATGAAAATTAATATCCGGAAAGAAATTACTTATGGCTTTAATGTCATTCAAATTATAGGAAGCATAATCATAAGCTCCATTACTTGGATTTGTAAATGTTTGGTCAATAATGGGGGTTGCAGATGGATCAGATGGAGAATCATATTCATTAACTTGAATCGTAATTGCATCTGCATAATTCTGTATATTATGAATATCATCCAGAACCGGATAAATTTCACTTACGCCTGTTAATATTATCCCTCCGTCTTGAGCAGGTTCCGTATGACTCGCATCCGTAGAATTAATACCATCTGCTATTAAATCATTTTCGAGAGCATATTCTCCGGGATAAAAATTTCTGGAATCTTGAGTAGCACTCACTAAGATATTAACCGGATAATCATCACTCCGAGACTTAAATTTAATGCCATCCATATTGGTACAACCATCATATATGGTTGTAAATCGCACTTCAAGATAATGCATAGATGGTACCTGATTCATATATTGATTAAAGTGGCCTAATGGGATGTTTTCTCTTAAACAACCATTATTCTTGAAGATATCAGTTTCTGCCCCCAAGGTCTGAATATAAGTCCCATCCCAGTCCAGCTCCACATATTCAAGAAAATAACTTGCATTGGTATTGCAATTTATTGCAATTGTGGGATGTAAGGTATAAGGAGGGTAGCAAATTACATCATTCACTTCAGTAGAAGTTATTCCGGCATCATCTGAAACATGTTCACCATCAGAATAGGTGATTTTAAATTCTGAAGTAAGTCCTAGTTTAATATTGACATCTCTATAATGATAACATACATTTACCCTACTATCATCTTTAACTCCTTCAGTACCCCATGTGTATAGACAAGTGACCTTAAAAGTAGTTGGTCCCTCACCTTCGGGGTAATGCGGATAATATTTAAAAGGTGTACCATAATTAGCATAACCAATAACTTCATAAAACGGATCGCCATCTATATTGGCTTCGACCTTAATTCTGAAGTCCGAATTAATTACAGTAAACTTAGCCCACATTTGCCCTCTACATATATTATCATTGTTGAAAAAGTAATAGGAATAAACATCTTGACAGAAAGCATAAGGAGGTAAAGTAGGCCCACCACCCTCATATCCTCCTCCAGTTCCAGGAGGCTGCCCCATCACACTTGATGGTAAAATTAATGTTATAAGGGAAAACACAATTAAAAAAGTTGAAAAAAGAGTTCTACTTCCGTAGTTCCGTAGTTCCGTAGTTCCGTAGTTCCGTAGTTCCGTAGTTCCGTAGTTCCGTAGTTCATAATAATTCAATTTAAATGAAAGAATATTTCTATCGTAAATATAATAAAGATTTCTTCAATAAAGTAATTCATCTTTGAATACCGTAATATACAAGACCCGTATCGTCCCACTGTATTTATGCTCTTCATTAATTCTACAGCCCATAATCCGAGTCTTCCGCCTTTATCACGGATTCATTGATGACATCACTATCGATTTTTCCATCGATCAGGCTTATAATTCTGTGACAATGCTTAGCGATATCCGGTTCATGTGTGACGAGGATAACGGTATTTCCCGCTTCATGAATTTTTTCAAAGATACTCATGACCTCAATAGATGTTTTGGTATCGAGGTTTCCTGTAGGTTCATCGGCGAGAATGATTGCGGGATCATTAACTAGTGCACGTGCTATTGCAACTCTCTGACGTTGTCCCCCGCTGAGTTCATTGGGTTTATGTTCAATTCTATCTCCAAGTCCTACCAGTTCAAGTGTTTCCCGCGCGCGTTCTTTTCGTTCTTTGAGTCCTTTTCCTGCATAAATCATCGGCAATGCGACATTATCGATTGACGAAAGTCGTGGTATGAGGTTAAATGTCTGGAAAATGAAGCCGATTTCCTGATTACGGATAGCTGCCAGCTCATTGTCGTCCATGCGAGAAACATCTATCCCATTGAGATGATATGTTCCGCTTGTCGGTGTATCAAGACAACCAAGCACATTCATCAAGGTTGATTTTCCCGATCCGGATGGCCCCATTAAAGCCACATATTCATTCTTGTGAATATCAAGTGTGATCCCACGTATAGCGTGTACTTTTTCACTTCCCATGATATAAGTTTTCCATAAATCACGGACCAGAATTACGGTTTCATTATCACTCATTGCTGTTATCTTTTTATATTTTCTGTATTTTAGGTTATTTTGCCCTTCGATTTAAGGGAATAATCCCTTTCTTTATAAAAAAAGATAATGTAGCAGTCTTTATATAGTTATCAGAAAACATTCGACCAAATATGGAAAATTTCAAACATATAGCGGTTGCCGGAAATATCGGTGCCGGCAAAACAACACTGTGCACTAAGCTCGGCAAGATTTATGACTGGGAGGTTCATTATGAAGATACCGTTGACAATCCATATCTGTCGGATTTCTATGACGACATGATGCGATGGGCTTTTCACCTGCAGATTTACTTCCTTACATCGCGGTATAAACAGATAAAACTCATTCAAGAAGGCACTGAAACGGTGATCCAGGATAGAACAATCTATGAGGATGCATATATATTTGCCCCCAATCTCCACGATATGGGCCTTTTAAACTCAAGAGATTTTGATAATTATCGATCCTTATTTGCCCTGATGATGGATAATATCAAGCCGCCTGACCTCCTTATTTATCTCCGCGCCGATATTGCGACACTTGTATCCCATATCAACACGAGAGGAAGAGATTATGAGGGGAATATCAGCCTTGATTATTTAAAAAGACTCAATAAGAGATATGAAGACTGGATAAACACCTATGATAAAGGCAATTATCTCATTATCGATGTAGCCGGCATGGATTATATGAACAAATCTTCGGACTTAAGCCTCATTACGGATAAGATCGACGCGCATATCCACGGTTTATTTTAAGCTTATTCACAATCAATCGAACACTTCACCATTCAGTACTGTAAGAATAATACAGACATAATATCGATTTATGAAACACAAGACATACGAAGACCTAAAAGCCTGGACAGACGAGCATAAGGTCACGCTTATTGCCGTGTCCAAGACGCATCCGATAGAGAAGATCATGCCGATTTATGAACGTGGACATCGCGACTTTGGAGAGAATCGCGTTCAGGAATTACTTGAAAAGGTAGAGAAAATGCCGCAAGACATTCGCTGGCACATGATCGGCTCCCTACAGTCCAATAAAGTGAAATCCATCGTTCCATTTGTCCATCTTATTCACTCCGTGGACCGCCTTAAAATCCTCCGCTACATCAATAAGGAAGCCGGCAAAATTGATAGGAAAGTCGATGTACTCATTCAGATTCATATCGCGGATGAATCGAGCAAGCATGGATTTACATTTGCGGAAGCTGATGAATTATTCAAGCAAGATCCCACAGAGAAATATCCTTACGTCCGCGTCCGGGGCATGATGGGCATGGCCACTTTTACGGATAATGAAGAGCAGGTTGCTGCGGAATTTGGGAAGCTGCACACTTTTTTCAAGCAGATACAAGATGCATATCCGGAGAAGTTGGCAGATTTTGACACCTTGTCTATGGGTATGACAGGTGATTATCAACTAGCTGTCGCAAATGGCTCAACCATGATCCGTGTCGGAAGGCTCATCTTCGGTAAACGGGATTATGCTTAAGGCTGAATGATAAATTTTCCCGTACTTATGTGCTCTCGATTCAGTACCCGAATAAAATACAAGCCTTGAGGAAGATTTCCGACATCGCATTTGACGGAAGTCGTCACATTCTCATAAGTCCGAATAAGCTGTCCCGCAGAATTGATAATCTGTAGCCGGGAAGGCAGGTCAGAAGTGTTGAGTTCAACAATAATGAATTCATGGGCAGGAACCGGATAAATCTTCAGATCATGCGTAAGCACCCTATCATCCGACAGAATCTCACCATCGGTCTTCCAGCTAGTCTCGTAGATAATGATACCACCTGCTCTGGTGCCGACAATGAGCTCAAGTCTATCGTCCGCATCGAGATTAGCTATATGCGGATGAACGAAGCGTCCCACATTGAGCCGAGCAATGTTTTTCTTTTCGAGGGGGAAGATATCTTCCGGTGAATGACTTGCAGAATAATAACTGATATTTCCCTCATAATCTCCGGTGATAAGCCGTAAATCACCGGCTATATCGAGTAGTTGAGGCGAGGTATATGCCCTTGAAGTATTGAGATAACGCGTAAACACATTGCCGAAGCAAGGCGTATTGGGAGCGCTGGTTTCATCGGGATTAAACATTGCATTTCCCTCTGTGCCGATGTTCTGAAAATAGACAATACTTCCACAAGCACCTTGAGCATTGCTGTTGCCATTTTGCTCGCCTATGATTATATCACCGAGGCCATCTCCATTCACGTCGTAAATCTGAGGAATTGCGTAATAACTGACCGATATATGCATATAATGATAAAGCATTTCTGCAAATTCCATCGGCTTTCCGGGGCCGGCAATATTTTCATAAAAATAAAGGTCACCATAAAAATCCCCGATTAGAAGATCCATATCACCATCGCCATCGATATCTCCAAATGTCGGTGCAAATGCCCAAGTCGTCGCCGTATTTTTACTCAATTCAAGGAAATCATCGTCTTTTAAAGTAAATTCCGGATTATCCGCCGTTCCCGTATTTTCAAAATATACGAGTGCCGGTGTGCGATTTCCGGCTGTATCCATTGTCCCATAAGTTCCCACGAGAATATCGATTACGCCATCGCCGTTGATATCAGCAGTTGTGGGAACGGCATTGGCACTCAAGTCAATCTGGCGATTTAAAAGAAAATCTGTAGTCTGAAACTTAAAAACAGGCTCTCCATTTTCCATTTCACATCGATAATACAGAAGATTATCTACACTTGCTGCACCGACAAAGTAGTTGGGGGCAACGAGTATATCCTGTTGTCCGTCTTGATTGATATCCAGCTTAAATGTCGCTAGAAAAGAATTTAATTTTATCGGAATATCATCGGAGGGAAAGAAATCGTCTTGGTCAACCATCCAGGCAGACTCTTGCGTTCCACCATTGATTAAAGCAACAACATGTTCAGAATCGAGATCCCCTATCAATAAATCTTTAAGTCCGTCATTGTTTAGGTCAATACTCGTAATTGTACTTCCGGCATGACGGATTTCGGCCGGCAATTCCTCCATTAAAGCAGTCGCACAATCCTCAGACGAGGGAGAAAGGACAATCTCACGTGACAAATCGCTTTCATAAAACTTTCCATAACACAGATCCGCAAATTTCAGATCGATCGTATCCTTTCCCAGTCCATTTTCCACCGCATAATTCTTCAACAGATACACATTGCCGAATCCCGGCTGAAAGGTCAGAATATCCACGTCTCCATCATTATCTACATCATCAATTGCCGGTAAATCAATAGGCGAAGTGTTAATTATCAGGTCTGCTCCAGATGACGATTCATAGGTAAGCACATCATCTTCATGCCCGTCAAATTGCATCAATTCAAAGTGTAATTTATTCCCTGTCCGCAGGCCGCGATACACTCTTATTCCAGGCACTCCGGCTCCATTATATCCCACGAATAAATCCCCTACTCCATCCCTATTGAAGTCGATGATTTTCATAAAATTCACAATCGGAGGGAATATCCCTTCATATTGTGCATCGTGTACATATTGATATTCTCCATTTATCTGCCTTCCGACAAATGTCTTTACATATTCAGCATCTCTGTCAAATACGGCGATATCAAGTATTCCGTCATTATTCAAGTCGATATTCTGTGCTTGTGCCAGATTAAATCCGCCGATAAATGGTTCCTTAAGCTCTTCATTATCAATGATTATCGGATAATCCTCCACCGGAAAAGTCACTTGCTGTGCTCTCACAACAGAAGGCAGAATTAACAAAGAGGTCAGCATTAAAAGAAAGGAATATGGAAGAAATTTCATATCATTGACCTTTATTGAAAGAGATTAAGATTTAATCCACAAGATAAGTAATTACCAAGTGATCAAAGCAAGAAAGCAACAATATATTATGTTTTTATTTGATATGTTGAGTTGAACTACATCTTGACACCAGCTCATTTTACGGTTGAACCGCAGCGATAGAACTCTGTTCTACTGAGTGACAAAACAAGTCAACTTATACATTTACCATGGCAAGCAACAAACGCATAGATCCACTAGAAATTGAACATGAAAAGGAGAATAAATGGCTCATTTTCCATTTATTGCTGGGGGCAATCAGTTTTTTGTTTATAGGGCTTATTCTAGCTTATGCCTATCAGATAATTGTAAATGATGTTGCGTCGTACACGATACCGTGGATGTTTTACATAAATACACTGCTGCTTATCAGTGTCAGTATTCTTATCTACAGAAGCAAGGGTGCGGAATTTGCCTTATATAGGAAGCGGTCACAGCAGGTATTCATTCTCATTATTGTCTTTTTCCTGCTGCAGTGTGTCGCATGGTGGCAATTATTTGTTCAACTCGATCACACTTCACAGCGGAATGGAATATACTTTCTTTACTTATTGTCCATAGTGCATTGTCTTCACGTTATCGGGGGATTGCCATTTCACTTTGTGTATCTGCGTAAAGCGCGCTTGTATCCCGTATTGCCATCGGTAAAGAAAAGTATTCTGAGATATCGGCTACATCTTATGCATGAGTACTGGCATTATCTAGATGTTTTATGGCTGATACTCATGACGACATTTATACTGCATATGACAATTGGTTAATGGTCGGATTGTTGAAATACAATGGCATAGTGCATATAAATCGGAATAAGTCTTATCTTTGCACCTTTAAGGGGATAAGCATAATATCAGCATAAAAATACAACATGGAAGAAACAGCGATGATGCCTGATTTATCAACGGCCAAGGCTCTGGGCCTTAATGAGAATGAATATGAGAGGATAATAGAAATCATGGGACGGACTCCCAATTTCACAGAATTAAGTATTTTCTCGGTAATGTGGTCTGAACACTGTTCTTATAAAAATTCCATAAAATACTTGAAGACCTTGCCCAATGAAGGCGAGAATCTTCTCGTCGGTGCCGGTGAAGAAAATGCCGGGCTGGTCGATATCGGCGGAGATCTTGCTTGTGCATTTAAGATAGAATCACATAATCATCCATCGGCGATTGAACCTTACCAAGGAGCCGCTACGGGCGTGGGAGGCATTCACAGGGACATCTTTACCATGGGTGCTCGCCCTATTGCTGCCTTAAACTCATTGCGCTTTGGAGATCCGCATGATCCGCACATGAAACATCTCGTGAAAGGCGTGGTATCGGGAATAGGCGATTATGGAAATTGCCTGGGTGTTCCCACAGTAGGTGGTGAAGTGTACTTTGAGCCTTGCTATCAGCAGAATATTCTGGTGAATGCAATGTCGGTAGGAATAGTAAAAAAGGGTGAGACAATTTCTGCGAGTGCCGACGGACCGGGCAACCCTGTATTTATTGTGGGTTCATCGACGGGAAAAGATGGAATACACGGAGCGACATTTGCGTCAGCTGAATTAACTGAAAATAGTGCTGAAGATCTACCTGCTGTACAGGTAGGCGATCCATTTCAGGAAAAATTATTGCTAGAAGCCTCCCTTGAAGCTATACAGACGGGAGCACTTGTGGGAATGCAAGATATGGGTGCAGCGGGAATCACCTGCTCAACATCAGAAATGTCTGCCAAGTCCGGCACGGGAATGATTATCGATCTCGATAAAGTGCCGACGAGACAGGAAGGGATGAAGCCTTACGAGATATTGCTTTCAGAAAGCCAGGAGAGAATGCTCGTTGTCGTTGAGAAAGGACAGGAACAAAAGGTGCTTGATGTATTTGAGAAATGGGATCTGAATTGTGTACAGATCGGCGAGGTAACGGATGACAAGCATCTGAAATTTTATCAAAGCGGTGAGTTAGTTGCCGATGTTGAAGCTGATCCACTGGTACTCGGTGGTGGCGCGCCGGTTTATGACAGGGAGACAAAAGTACCTGCTTATATGAAAGAAATCGAGCAATATGATATTTCTCAAGTCTCTGAAGACACTGACATTGATAAAATCGGCCGATTTCTGCTTTCTCATCCTTCAATTGCTTCCAAAAACTGGATTACAGATCAATATGACGGTACGGTAAGAGGAAATACCACGACCGACAACTTACATTCTGATGCAGCTGTGGTACGTATAAAAGGTACAGGCAAAGGGCTAGCTATGAGTACCGATTGCAATGCGTCCTATGTCTATGCTGACCCGTATAAAGGTGCTATGATCGCAGTCAGTGAAGCGGCGAGGAATGTAGCTTGTACAGGTGCCAGACCTGTTGCAATCACAAATTGTTTAAATTTCGGAAATCCATACAATCCCGAAGTTTATTACCAGTTTGCCAATGCTATCAAAGGTATGGGAGATGCATGCAGGAAATTCAATACTCCAGTAACGGGAGGGAATGTCAGCTTCTATAATCAGTCATTGCGAGATGGTAAAGATGTACCGGTTTTCCCTACTCCGACAATCGGGATGCTCGGAATACTGGATGACATCGAGAAGCAGATGACACTCAATTTTAAGAAATCCGGTGATCACATTTTACTATTAGGTCCGATTCACGACGATATCAGTTCTTCAGCTTATCTTCGATATTATAAAGAAGTTGACCATTCGCCTGCCCCAACTTTTGATCTTGAAACAGAATATCAGCTTCAAAGGCTCGTTATTAAACTCATAATGGATGATTGTGTTAAGTCAGTGCACGATATTTCAGATGGGGGCCTTTTTGTCAGCTTAATGGAAAGTGGAATAGCCGGAAGGAAAGGATTTGAGGTGCAATCAATGGAGGGCTGTAGAAAAGATTCCTTCTATTTTGGGGAAAGCCAAAGTAGAGTAATCCTTACTGTTAACGATGCAATGCTTAAACAAGTAGAAAGTATGGCTGATCAAGCAGGAATTGACTGTTTAAAGCTCGGTCGAGTTACGGAAGATAATATCCTTATTGACGGAAAGGCCATGGGAAATATTGACAAATGGCAGAAAGTATACAGCGAAAGTCTAGAAAATATCATCGATAAATAATATTAATTTATGCTAAAGAATAATATGTTTTTAATCTATTTATTAGCTCCACTTATGATGGCTTGTGGGGCAAAAGTCAACAAGGATACACTCGTTATTGAAGGGAAAATTATCGGTGCTTCCAATCTCAAGGTTTTCTTTGACAAGTACGACCTCAATAATCGCTCAAGTCGCATCATAACAAGTGGACCGATTAATGCTGAGGGGGAATTTTCACTGCAATTTGATCAAAGGCCTGAAAATGGCATCTACCGACTCCGTATAGGGACGAAAAAGTCATTATTTGTTATTGATGGCAATGAAAAGAGTACTATAAGCATAGATTCGAGATTAAACGAGCTGCCACGTCTTACTTATACTGTAAAAGGCTCTCCTGTTATGACGGAATTATTGACGATGATGCAAGGATTTCAACAGAATAGGCCTTCAGCTCAAGATATCGTAAACAAAATCAAAGCCAGCGATAATGTGTATATTAAAACTATATTGGCGCAATCTGTTCTCCGTGGGAATACTGCTTTTATCGATGTCTATAAGGATATTCAGGCAGATATCGAAAAAGCAGATGTAAGTAAAGAATTTAAAGAGTCATTTGCCTCTTTTATCGCTAAGGTTAACAGGCAATATGCGGAGCAACAACGCCAGGCAAAAATTAAAGTAGGTGCAATAGCACCGGATATCGCCCTCCCCAATCCCGAAGGAGAAATAATGAGGCTTTCTGATCTCCGCGGGAAACTCGTATTACTTGATTTCTGGGCAAGCTGGTGTCGTCCATGTAGAAAGGCCAATCCTCATGTCGTAAAACTCTACGATAAGTATAAAGATCAAGGTTTTACCGTATTCAGCGTTTCTCTCGATGGAATCGACGACCGGACGCGCGCACGACTCGGCAATAATGAAACGCGTATCCAACAATTTCTGAAAAGAAGTAAGAGCCGGTGGATAGCCGCCATAAAACAAGATAACTTAAAGTGGGATACGCATGTCAGCGATCTAAAAAAATGGGATAGTAAGGCTGCCGCCAAGTATGGCGTACGTGCAATCCCCAGAACTTATCTTATCGGAAGAGATGGTAAGATTCTCGAGATAAACCCTCGATATAATCTCGAGGAAGTCATCAAGGAGCATATCTAGGTTAAGGCTAAGGCTGAGGTTAAGGTTAAGGCTGAGGTTAAGGCTGAGGCTGAGGCTGAGGCTGAGGTTAAGGCTAAGGCTGAGGTTAAGGCCTCAAGGCGAGACTACGAGCTCAGCTTGCTGAGTGAGATAGCTCGACCTAG
>CAYTBT010000024.1:0-49262 GCA_964436125.1 uncultured Saprospiraceae bacterium
ATATTTGGCTGTAGCCAAATGTGCGACTAATCCTGACCCTATGCTGCATAGCCACATAATCGCCTCTGAATGAATCTAAAATTGTGAAGCAAGGAAAAAATTATGACGATATTCATTCTTGTTCGTAAGGTAAGCTGATATGAAAGCTAGTGCCTTGCCCCTTCTTGGATTGAACACTTATCTCCCCTTGGTGCGCGGTAATTACCGCCTTGACATAGCTTAATCCCAGCCCAAATCCCTTCACATCGTGAATATTGCCTGAGTGTACCCGATAAAACTTATCAAATATGTGTTTCTGCTCGTCTTTGGTCATTCCTACTCCCTTATCACTGATTGAGATATGGATGGAGTCCTTATCACACCATGTCTTTATTTCAATCTGTGGTGCATCAGGTGAATATTTCTCGGCATTCTCAAGGAGGTTATGGATAATATTACTCAAGTGAGTTTCATCACCTTCCACGACAGAAGGAGAAGCTTGAAGATCTATCGAAAGCTTACCTCCGCGCCGTCGCACTTTCATTCCCTGATTTTTAATTGCTTGTTGAATGATAGAATGAATGTCCACTTCCGATAAGCTGAGAGAAAAATTATGCTTGTCCACGAGGGCTATCTGCAAGACTTTCTCCACCTGTTTCAACATCCTGGCATTCTCCTGTTTTATCACATTGATAAACTTGCTCATCAGCTCTGGTTTTTCCCGTATTCTTTCAGAGCTCAATGAATCGGTAGCCAGCGATATAGTTGCAATGGGAGTCTTAAACTCATGGGTCATATTATTGATAAAATCATTCTTCATCTCCGACAATTTCTTTTGTCGTAAGATAGTAAACAAGGTGTAAGCAAATACGAGTAGAATCAATAGGATAAAAACCACTGAGCCGAGCAACAACCACCATGATTCATTCCAGCCGACCGATGTCCGATCGGGAAAATGGAGCTTAAAAACTGCTTGGGATCCATATATGGAAGGGAAAATATCTGCCTGATAATATGCATTGAATAAAGCATCCTGGCTCTTTATCTTCATATTCACATCGGATGACTTGGAATCAGCAGGTGGAATGTACTGATTATGCCCATCGATAATAACAAATGCTTTATTACGCGTGCTATAAATGCCATAGTGATAATCGAGTTCGATACCGCGGTTCTCAAGTTCTACTTTTACGAGTCTATCGATATACCGGGCATCAATAAGCTCATTAATGTCAATAATACCGAGCAGAGCCTGCACATCCTTCACTTCATTCATCAATTGTTTAATCCGGAACTCCTTGCTCAATCCGTTCTGACCGAGAAGTTTCACATCTCCGCGTTCGATAGTATGAAGTGATTGCCTACTCTCTCGTTCAATGCCCTGAACGATATTGCTGAGTGCACTACGGACAGCCTGATCAAATTTTGCCTGATTAAGCGTCACGGAGTAGTTAATCCAGTATGCCTGGATTGACACAAGCCCTAGCAAAGCCACCGCCATGGCAATTAACAAGCCCCATAACCATTTAGTACTCATCGACGTATCACTTAAAATCACTACATAATCCTATACCCGCGTAGCTTATCCATGGTTCCCGTAATCAGAGCCAATTTCTACGATACTTATCTATTCAAGAATAAGCGTAGCTTCAAGCCTCCCCGCATATTGGTCACCGGTACGGATTGCCCGGTCTCGGGGAATGTATAGTTGTACTCATAATACAACTGCAAGGACATATTATCGTTCAAGTCATACTCAATAGTAGGATTGAGCTGATAGGTACGCGTTCCCCTTTCCGGCCGAGGATTCTGATCTATGTCAAATTGATGTGAAACCGTAATATCCCGCTGATATCTGAAAGTACAGGCAATATTGAGGTCGTGCCCCCTACTCTGATTTCTCTGCCTTGCACGATTAATATTCTTCTGCCTCTGGCCCAGACCTAGTTTATCAAAGTCAAATGCAAGCCATGGAATACTTACATTCTTAATGAGATAACCGAAGTTCAAGCTGATATTTTCACTCCGCCTCTCGTGCAGGATTGAATTGGAGAAACTCAGAGCCAGATTACGTTCTTTATTATAATCCACCGTAAACTGAATATCATTTACCGTCCTTATCTGCAAGCCGATGAGCGGGGAAAAACTTTCATTTATGACCACCTCAGGAATATAATATTCAGCATAATAATTATAACTCGCATTCTTATTGTCATCAGAATACGGGTTTTCTGTATCGTACATTCCATTGGAACGGAAGGAATTCACTGTCAGCGTCGATTGATAGGAATGTCGCAATGAGAAATCCCTGAATATCTTATCCAGCTCTCCTATTTTTGATAATCCATTGTAATTTATCGTCCAGTTTGGTCGTGGTGTCTGATTGAAGATATCTAGGCTTATCGTCTGTGGATCTTGATCGGTATAGGCCGATAGGAACGCAGGAATAAGCACTTCTTGTTGCTTACTTCCGAAGCCCTCATGCCATTCCGGCCCTTCCTCCTCATGCGGTGTTCCCGTGGGACTTAAACGTGCCGAAATAATGTGTCTATTCTCCTCTACCACATCAAATAAAGCAGACAAGTCCAACAATTCATTCCCTTCAAATAAGGTATTTAAGGCCAGATATGTAATCCTGAATGAGCCAAATGAATTTCTGTGGTTCAATTGATAATTAGCTTCCGCAAATTCTGTGTACGGATCCAATCCGGCAACATCTTCATTCTTAAATAAATACGTCGATGATTTATTATACGACCGCTCGACATTCAAGTCGATCTTAAAATCATTAAAGGGCTCGAGATTCACTTCTGCCGACCAGTTTACCTTTTTACCACGCATTAAATCCCGTGACAAGAATTGTGAAGCTGTGAACCAGCCTTTATTTCTTGCACTATTATACAACCAGCTGTCCGTCGGTTGAAATCCAAGGATATATTTCCATCCCGGTGCCTGGAAATTCCTCCCCAGCCCAAACAATTGTGCATCCGGAAAGAAGCCGGGCACTACAGAATTATGTGCGATCGAATACTGAGCTCGAGCGCTTCTCAGGGACAATAAAGGTCTTATAATAATCTTTTCGATAAGGGTCGGATCTCTCGTCTCCTTCTTTTTCTTATCAGCAGCTCCGAGGCCTCCCAGGCGTCCTCTGAACGGACTTGTACCGCCGCCTCCACCATCTATCTTGGCAAGATAACTCCACTTACTATACAATTGTCTGAAATTAAGATTGGCAGAGATGTTCAATTGTTGGCTGTTCTGTATCGTATTTCCCAGTGAATCAACATTGACAGCGGCCGAATTCCATGCATAATCAGCTGTACCTTGAGCACGTACATCGATAAATCCGAGGAAAGGGAAATTCTTCAATGGGACTTTCCAGGTAACTTTAATCGTGTGATTATAATCCTTATTCCTACCGAAGTCCTTGATATTATTCCAGATATAGGTTGATGGATCCACTGCGGGATGATCACCCCATATTGTTTCTCCCTGTTTATCGAGTTCATCTATCACAGCGTAATTCTGCGCCCTGAAATCAAGGTTCAGGTTCCGCGTAAAATCCCAGCGTAGGCTGTACTGCCTGTCCCAGGTAAAGCGCTTATCATACCAGGTGCTGAATTCCGGGTTGGAGAATCGGTATCTCCTTACGTTTTTATATCGATCCAAAGTAGTACTAAAGCCAAATGAATTAGGGAGGAAATTAAAGTGTAGATGTTTTATAAATCCAAGATACTCCTCACTCTTTATCACCTTTTCAAATGGTTCGATGTACAATGGTTCATAGGAATATTTATATGTCAGATTTCCCGTGTGATTACGCGTATTGTTCAATTCAATAAGTGGGTCGCGCATATCGGTCTCCGTATAGCCATAGGAAGCTGTAAAATTGGAGATATTCCATGGCAAGCGCTTCTGGCTCTTGCTGTCGATATGAACATTGGTAACATTGATTGTTTTTATCGTCGTCACGTCCAGAGCTTGCTCGCGGATACTGTCTCGTGCCTCACTGCTTTCAGCGGCGGCCAGTTTATCCTTAAATTTAATATCGAGATCATAAGGATCAAATTGTGGCTTGCTTATCGACTTGGTATATTGTGCATAGACAGGCACTTTCACGCCGGCTTCCTTGGAAAAGAATTTACCAAATTCCAGATTGGTAGAAGCACCATATTCAATCAACTCCTCCTTGGATCGTTGACTTAATTGATCTGCTATGCCTCCCCAGCCTATCGTACTGTATCTACCATTCAAGGAAAGAATACCGAAGTCTGCGAGCTGCATATTTACTTGTGCTACGGCGGCCGCACCACCTTGTTCATCCAGACCACTTACCCGCAATTCATTTACCCATACTTCAGCACATATCGGCTGTCCACCTTCATTATATGTATTGCGCAGACCTATCATAATACCTTTCACATAACCGAGGTTGGGATTTCCTTTTACCCTTATTGTATGTGTGGGAAAATTGGGATCCGATGCTTCATAGACCGATTCAATCGGATATGAGGCATTATTTCTAGCGATCTTCAGATCGATAAATTCCTGAAGCACGATTTCAAGATTATTTTCCGGTCGCCACACGTTCTCAGAATCGTCTATGGGCTCATTGGGGTCCGATAAGGTAAGCGGTATCTCGTACTCATAATAGTTCTCCGTATAGTCGGATCCGATTCTTACAAAGAGCTTCAACTCTCCATCTTCCAGTCGTCTGGCACCGGCCGATTCAGCGTGAATAAACATCTTTAATTTCTTGTACAAGCGGATATCCCGACGCGTGTTCTTATACATCGCTCTCGAGGCCCCTTCTTGTAAATTACAGACATTTAACGCAAGGGATTTTTCATTGTAAAAAGTCTGAGCCACTGCTGTCTGGTAGTTTCTTTCTCGCTCTACCCCTTTTGGCAAGACGTAGTTAAAAGGGGTCTTCTCCGAATTCTCTTCGTAACTGACTTCATTCACGTCAAATTCCGTATTGTCATCCGGCGGTTGTACGCCCGGACTTGATTCGCTCAACAGATGGTTTCTGGTCCACCGCCTCCACTGGTTACGCACGAGTCCAAATTTGGCAAAACGGAGAAACACAGGTCTGTCGAAGTCATGTAAATATAGGCGGACAAAACGAATCGATCGAAAATCCTGAATACTCCCTACCTTCCCATCATATTGCTGGATAGGTACTTTAAATCGATACCATACCTCATCGGGATTATTTCCCGCTTTTACCGTATCGATAACATACTCATTATGCTTCAAGAGATTGGTTCCGGGCTCCCTTTCAATCGGAATGCGATAAAGGAAGTAAGACTCAATCCGATCTGAGGTAAAGTCACTATTGATATCCTCAGAGTTTGGTCGGTTTGTAAATGCCCTGGAGATCCGTTGATTGGCTTGTGCTACAGGGGAGTTTCCCTCAGAGCCATTATATCTTTTATAACGCTCCAGCAGCGATGCATTATCAGGCAAGCTTTCAAATGATTCATCCAAAAAATGCTTGTAATTATCATTGGAAGGGTCTGCTTTTACTTCTTTGATAAAATCGAGACTTATACGCGTTGAACTTTCAAGTGCATCGACATACTCCTTAAAAAACTCAAGCTCTTCCTGATCGGTAAATCCATCATATCCTATATCCTGGGCTTTTCTTACTTCCGGGTCGTTATAGAATGCATCGACATACGGAATCTGGACAGATACTCTTCCGAGATTTGTTGTATCGAGTGGCAGACGTTCATTGGGGCCCGGCAATCCGTTCTCAAAGGATGGTCTTCCATCTTTTAAAATATCTTCAGATATCGTACCGAGGTTAATGACTAACTCTCCTGAAGAAGGCGGGTTATTATTGTTGGAAGCTGTGGGAATAAATGGGTTCATTACCCAGAACTCTATATACTCTATATTGGTAGCCTGAAAGTTATTTATCGTCAATGGTCGCATTATTCCACCCCACCGCGATTCCGGATCCCGCAGATGTCCTTCATCGGTCAATCCTGCTGAATATTCCGTTCCATCTGGTGGATCAAAGTTGTACGGCCCTCGCTGAGCAGGGTAATAAGCGATATCAAATGTCCGATAACTATATCTACCGGGAAGCCTACTCATATTGGGGAATATCTCATCCTGAGACACAATCCGCGTATATGGATCACCTTGACTGCCTCCGGATAATTGCGCTTCAATCCTATACCAGTTAATCAAGGCTCTATTCATATTACTCCGCCTATCATTATCCAATGCCGATTCAGGGAAATCCGGATTATTGTTCCTTGCGTCATTCTGCGGTATGGAGGCAATGGTCCACCTATCTAGGGGAGTCATTAAAGTTATCTCTCCGGTGCTCCCTTCAAAGTCGTCGATATACACCGCACCTTCTTCATTTCCACCGAGGTTAATCGCTTTATTATGTCCGGGCTTCAACCAAGCTGCTTCCGTATAGACGGAGATACTTGACTTTTCCTTGGTATCGATAAATGGTATTGCATCGACAAATCGCGTGAGCCACGGAGCGTCATCTTCATAACTAAAGTCCAGCCCAAATATCCTGTTGCTTATCGGATCATTTCCTATGTTCACTTTCTGTGTTGTCGGACTTTCCCATAAGTGCATATACGTCGCACCTATATTCATGTGCTTGTTTAATGCATAATCTGCACGCAAGCCGAGCATCGATTTCTGCTGAAAGGAAATCAAGGCATTCTCCTCAAATGAGACATTAATAGGCACGCCGCTTGCCAGTAGGGATTCATTTAAGATACGTACCACTCCGATACCATAATCTACTTCATAATCCACACCTTCAATCAATTGACGACCACCGGCCGACACACTCACTGATCCCTTAGGAATATTGAATGCATTCAAGTTTATTTCTGAACTCACACTCGATTGAAAATGGCCTTTGAGCACATATCGATTCTTGGCTTGATATTGCCGCGCATCAACTAGTGTAGAATCATAGAGTTCCTGATAATTATATTCTTCATAATCCCCGGGACTCAGTTTCTTTTCAAGTCGCGCTCCGAATGGCTCCAGTACAGGAAAAATAACCTTTCCTGACCGCGGTAAAATCGTTACGCCCGGCACAAAGTCAAACATTCCGTCCGGTTGTGGGTCGTTCTGTGAATTTAACTGGTCGAGATTGAATAAGCGTAGCAAGGGCTCTGTACCCGGATCGGCATCGGGAAGAAAACGCTTAAATCCCTTTCCGGGATCATCATAATAGATATCGAGATAAAAGTTCTCGGGATCCGCCTGGTATGCACCTATCGGATACACGTTCTTCATCATGAGATCCCACATAGGTGAACCGACATTGGAAATAGAACTCTTCAATAATTTTACAAAGAGTACATCCGTATTCAGAGAATCGGTTTGATTTTCTGAGCTTAGCTGTCCTACGGTATATGTTTCTCCATTATAGTCGTATTCATAGGCCACCGCAAGCACTTCATCAGCCCGGAGCGGAACATTAATCGAGATAAAGCCGAGCTTGGGATGATAGGTAAATTCATTGGGGCTCAATTTCCTGGCTCTTTTCAACTCAAAGTCTCGCCCCGGAGCCATGCCGTATGCAGGTGATTGAAGCCGAGAAATCGCGGTAGCACCTTCTTGTGCCATAGGATCATTCACCAGCGTTTCATATAATCTGTTGGCATCATTTGACGGAAGTGGATTCCCATAGACATCGAGATGAGGCGGGACAGCTTTCTTAAATTTCTCTTCTACAGTAGAAGAAGAAAATCGCTCCGCCTCACCCAGATCTGCCAATGCCACAATATCCCGTAAATCGTCCGTATGATCCCCGATATGAGTAACCCACACTTCAATCCGCGTCACCTTAAATAGCGTATTTATCTGGGGAAGATTCTTCAAGGCAGGCTCATAACTTCCACGGTTGTAATGCGATAGGAAAAAGTGCCTGTCTTCATCGTATTCATCTCCTCGTATTTCAAAGTAGTGCTTCTGCGCCCCTCCTTCAACCTGTATTGACTTCTGTTCCGACTGCTGTTGCGAGATTAATGCGGTCAATTTTAAATTCCCAAACTGCAGATCTGTCCGCAGACCAAATAGACTCTGTGCGCCTTGAATGAGATCGGACTTTAAGGGTAAGGAAACATTACCGGCTTCAATATTCTTAATGATGTCATCCTCGCTGAATTGCTCTGAATCAAATTTTATATTAATCTGATTATCAAAGTTGAATTGAGACTCTGTATTATAATTGGCATTGATGGTTACTTTCTTCCCGATTTTTCCCGTCAAAGCCAGGTTTATCGCCATATCAAAATCCAATGTCAGATTCCGTTGTGCCCTCAACGGATAGCTCGGATTCTGGGTGTTATTATAGTTAAAGCCGAGTAAAATATCAAGATTACCATCCGGCCTGATATCCACATCAGTTCCACCGAATAGGCGTTCCATTAAGTTCACATCACTGACATAACGCTTCAGCGGATCTTCCAGGCCTACACCTGAATAAGTATCGGTTTTTATCCCCGCAAGATTGTCAAAGTAGTCTTTCTCTTGCTGTTGTGCCTTGTAATCCATATACTCCTCAAATGTCATGTAGGTAGGCGGAGCAATAAGCATCCCATCAACTGTCTTGGAGAGGATATAGCGATTGGAGACCGGGTCGTACTCCACGTTCCATTTTACATTGCTAGGCATCCCTAGATCGTAGGGACTAGAGTATTCCCATTGAGTTATATCGCCGTATTTATTAATCAGTGGGATACTATCACGTATAAGCTCGCCGAATCCATTCCCTGCATGGACTTGACTCGAGTCGGATCCCATAAATGCCGGTAAAAGCACCTGGAAAAAGCAAATTATACTAAAAATCGAAGTTGTAAAATGTTTCATGCGCGACATTAGCTCTCTTCATTCATACGGTATTAGATATCCCTGTTTTTTGGATATTGCATTGAGAACGTATGGTTTTTATTATTTAGTATTCATTAACAAAAATTCATAAGGCAGGCAAAGGTAAAACTTTGTGCTTAAGATAGTATCTTTAATGCTAGTTTTATTATTTCCCCAGAAGCGTGAGCATCAGCTGATTCTCTTCTTACCTTCTGTAAAGCCTTGGTTACTTGCTTCTTTTTATAACCAAGAATCATCAACCCTGATAACGCTTCTTCATAGCCTCTATTGTCTGAACCTGTTTCTTTTTTTCTCTGCGATGCAAGTCCGCCACCGATATCATCCACCTTATCTTTCAGGTCGAGAATCAAGCGCTGTGCCGTCTTTTTCCCTATTCCCTTTACTTGCTGAAAGAGCGCAACGTCTTCATACAATATTCCTTCTCTGACCTCATCCACGCGCAAGCCTGAGAGAATAAGCCTGGCTGTATTAGTGCCTATTCCGGATACTTGTATGAGTTTCCTGAACATTGTTCTTTCCTCAGCTTTCGCAAATCCGAATAAGCTCATGTCATCTTCTTTAACCGCTAGGTGTATCCATAGCTTGGCCGATTCATGTCCTTCAAGTTCTGAATAAGTATGAAGGCTTATATTAATCTCATATCCTATCCCATTCACATCAATAATGGCCTGAGTAGGACTCTTTGCGGCAATCTTACCACTGATATAGGCATACATATATTAAAAATTTTTACAATGATACGGATTTTCTTAGGCAATTCAAGTTTCCTTATCTTCGCATTAAAAATAAATGTCTATGAATGTCCTTTTAATTGGTAGCGGTGGCAGAGAGCATGCACTCGGTTGGAAACTACGTCAATCATCCTTGCTCGACAACTTGTACATCGCACCCGGCAATGCCGGAACCGCTGATCTAGGGAAAAATATTATACTGCAAGAAAAAGAAGAAATAAAATCCTTCATTGAGCAGAAAGCCATCGATGTAGTCCTTGTGGGACCGGAACAACCACTTGTCGATGGCTTAGTTGATTATTTAAAAGCTTCGCTTCAACGCGATTGCATCCTCTTTGGCCCGGGAAAATCAGGTGCCCAACTTGAAGGCAGTAAAGATTATGCCAAGGGGTTTATGCAGAAATACAATGTTCCCACGGCAGCATATAAAAGTTTTACCGAGGACTCGCTCGATGAGGCTATTCAATTTATCCATGATTCAGATACGCCTATTGTCCTTAAAGCCGACGGCCTTGCCGCGGGCAAGGGAGTTCTTATTCACGAGAGTAAAGAGGATGCAATTTCTGACTTAAAGGAGATGTTCGGTGGAAAATTTGGGAATGCAAGTAAAAAAGTGGTGATAGAAGAATTTCTCGACGGTATTGAATTTTCAGTCTTTATCCTCACCGACGGAAAGGATTACCTTCTTTTACCACAGGCCAAGGATTACAAAAGAATCGGTGAAGGTGATACTGGTTTGAATACTGGTGGAATGGGTTCAGTGAGCCCGGTGCCATTCTGTGATGAAGAGATGCTTGAAAAAGTAAAAAAACAGATAATCGAGCCGACTTTAAAAGGTATTCAAGAAGAAAAACTCGATTATCTAGGCTTTATTTTCTTTGGCTTAATCCTCGTCGATAATGAGCCGTATGTTATCGAGTATAATTGTAGGATGGGCGACCCTGAGACACAAGTCGTAATCCCGAGAATGCAAGGAGATCTTCTTAAGGCTATAAAAGCATGTAATACACACAGCTTACATAATGTAAAGAACTCAATTGATTCACGTGCTGCTGTAAGCGTCGTCCTTGCCTCCGGTGGTTATCCCGTCCAATACAAGAAAGGCTACCCCATAAGCGGCGTAGATTCTTGCGATGCAATCGTTTTTCATGCCGGAACAAAGCAAATAAACGGACAGCTATGTACGGCAGGAGGTCGTGTTATGGCAATATCTGCTTATGGAAATACCTTACAAGAAGCGCAAGATAATGCATATAAAGGCGTTAATAAGGTAAGTTTTCAAGGAATGACATTCAGAAAAGATATCGGAGATGACTTGATTGAATGAATGTAGTTTTAAAAATACTTTAATACATTTGTAGCCGTTTACGTTTTCATCGTACTTAAAAGATTTATATCGTATGAATTCTAGGAAGAACCTGTTAATCTTATTGTTTTCGGTTTGTTTTATTACTTTCTCCCGGGCACAAGATCCGAGTGACATCTTATTCTCCGTAGGAGATATGGATGTAACAGTGTCTGAGTTCACCTATATATACGAGAAAAACAATCGGGATAATATCAGCTATGACAAAGACAGTGTTATGGCATACCTCAACTTATACAAGGACTTTAAATTGAAAGTCCTGGCTGCCCTCGACAAGAAAATGGATACCTTACCCAGCCTGAAGAAAGAACTACAAGGCTACAAAGAGCTCATTTCACAGAGTTATCTCATCGATAATGAAGTAGTGGGTAAACTTGCCAAAGAGGTTTTTCAACGCATGCAGGAAGACAGAAAGATTGCGCATATTTTTATCGACATCAATGTCGATACCAGCGGTGCCTACGAAAAAGCAGAATTGGCATATCAAGCTCTGCAAAATGGGATGGATTTCAATACTGCAGTAGCGCGTTTCTCAGAAGATAAAAACACCGTGGACAAGAATGGTGTGATAGGTTATGTCTCCGCTCCTTTTAACGATGGCTTTTACGCCCTTGAAAACGTCGTATATGCATTAAAGGTGGGTGAAACAAGCGGGATCGTGAGGACGAGTGCAGGATATCACATTGTCAAGCTCCTCGATATACGGCCGGCACGTGGAACAATGAAAATTGCACAGATATATGTCGCCAAGCCCAAAGGAAACAATCCTGCCGCATTAAAGCAGGCAAAGGAAAAAATTCAAGCAGCTTACGATGCTCTTCAGTCCGGAGAAAGCTTTGCTGATGTAGTCGCTGAATATTCTGAAGACAAGGCACATATTGATAATGGTGGATATATCGGGACCATAGCTGTAAATACCTTCTCCAAGGAATTTGAGGACGCTGCTTTTTCTATCGCGCAAGATTCCGCCTATTCCGGCATTGTTGAAACGGAAGTCGGTTTTCATATTATTCAGCGATTGTCTGCTGAAAATCCCACCAAGCAGAAATTCGCCGATAGAAAAGCCGAACTCATTCACCACATTAAAAATTCAGGTAGATACGATATTGCAATTAACAAGCTCGTCAACAAGGTGTACCGAGAAGGCCAGATTCAGGTTAACAAGAGCAACCTCAAGGCATATACCAGTAAGCTAGACTCGAGTTTCCTTACCTATACCTGGGAACCACAAGACTTCAAGAAAACACTTATCACATACAAGAAGACAGGATTGAGCTTCACAGGCAATGACTTTAACGACTATTTGCGTAAGCATAGCAGACATCGTATAAGATTAAAAAGGTTGAATGATCGGAATGAAGCAATTCAAGAGCTCTTCAAGGAATTTAAAAAGGAGACTGCAATCCAATACGCGGAGCAGAAACTTCCTGAAAAATATCCCGATTACCGACATCTTATGCGCGAGTACAAGGAAGGTATATTGCTCTTTGAAATAACAAAGCAAGAAGTCTGGGATAAGGCAGCCAAGGACACGCTAGGTTTAATGAAATACTTTCAAAATCACCGCGATGATTACCGCTGGGATAAACGTGCGGTAATACTAGATTATACTTTCAAAGATATTCCTATGGACGAGGTGAAAGGCATTGTCGATTATGTCAAGAAGCACAGCTCAGCCGAAGTTGTGGAAAAATATGGCACCGATCACGTAACTTACCGCTCGTACAATTTAGAAAAGGGAAGCTCCAAGGATGGATTTGACTGGGTTCAATCCTACGTCTATGATGTCTCCAAGAATAAAGCCAAGCAGGTCTTGAGCTTTAAAGAAGTGAGTGAAATCCTTCCTCCTGAGCGGAAGACACTAGAACAATCCAAAGGTTATGTCATTTCCGACTATCAACAAGTGCTGGAAAATCAATGGATTAATAAATTGAAAGCAAGATATCCATTCAAATTAAACAAGGCTGTTTTCAGGAAATTGACACATTAAGCTTATGTCCGGATAAGGAAATAGCTTAATCTTCACCTAATCCCAATCATGGAAGAAAATGCAGGAACAAGTGTCGAGAATAAGGAGAATTAATATACAGAATTCCTTGCCATTTAAGACTCTGAATCTATGGTGGCAGATGCCCCACAAGAAAGCACCGTGTCCTCGTCCTGACTTTACACTGTGCATCCTATGCTTAATTGTAATCCTTATCTTACCTGCTTGCAATCTCATTGAAGAATCACCTGAGGAAAGCGGAGTGGTCATTGCTTCAGTAGATGACAATAAACTGTACCTCAAGGATATTCGCTCTCTCTTTGGTCAAGATATATCTGCTGAAGACTCTACCCAGTTTCTGAATCAATATAAAATGAGTTGGATAAGAAAGGAATTGCTTTTAAAAACAGCCAGTGAGATGTATAAAGACAATCCACAGATCAAAAAACTTGTTTCAGAATACAAGGCCTCTCTGATGCTGGACTATTATAAAAAACACCTTATCCAGACCGACTTGGATTCTACAATCAGTCCGGAAGAATACAAAGCGGTATATGAGCATGAAACCGACAACTTTGTGGCAGCCGAAGAGTTTTACAACGTAAAACTTATCATTATAAGTAAGCAACATCCACTACTAGATTTATTTCTCAAGCGATGGGAGGATAGAGCAATATCTGCGGAGGAATTGGACAGTATATGTCTCATGGGAACAACGCAATGCTGGTTGAAAGACGATTTATGGCTCAATTATGCATCAATCTCAAATCTCATAAATAGTGACGAGCTTGAACAAGATCAACTTGAAGATGAGGGACCGATTACCCTCACCGAAGGAGACAATAAGATATTTATTTACGTTGAAGATATGGTTGCTGAAGGAGAAACATTACCTTTGCCACTTGTTAAAGCGCAAGTTAAGCGCATAATCCTCAATAAACGCCGGGAGGAATTATTAAAAACTACGAGCGACGATCTTTACCAGGAAGCGCTCCGGGAAGGAAGGGTTAAATTAAATTTATGAGCTTTAAGAAATATATTGTCATTACATGCTGTCTCCTCTTTTCACTCGTTGTGAAAGGACAAAAGCAGAATCTACTCGTCGATAAAATCGTCGCCAAGGTAGGTGGAGAAATTATCTTCTATAGTGATGTGCAGAATCAATATGCCTATCTTCATGATCAAATGCTCGATGAAGAAATAAGTAAATGTGAAATCCTGAAAAACCTCATCGCGCAGAAACTCCTCGTAAATCAAGCGAAGCTTGATTCAATTCCTGTAACCGATGCACAGGTAGAAGTACAACTCGATGCGAGAATTAACAATATCCTCCGCATGATGAATAATGACGTGGCGAGATTTGAGTCGTATTATGGAAAGACAATCGATCAGGTAAAATCCCAGATGCGCGATGCAATTAAAGATCAATTACTCGGCCAGCAGATGCGGAATAAAATAATCGACAATGTCGAGGCTTCACCGGAACAGACCAAAGCCTTCTTTGAGAGTCTTCCCGAGGATAGCATACCCTATTACAATGCTGAAGTGCAGTTAAGTGAACTCGTCTTCAAGCCCATTATCAGCAAGGATGAAAGACAGAAAGCTATCGACAAATTAAAAGACATTAAAAAGCGTATCCTCTCCGGCGATATCACTTTTAAAGAAGCAGCCTCAATTTACTCTCAAGATTATGCTTCAGCTCGAGTCGGCGGTGATCTCGGAATGATGCAGCGCGGTTCACTTGTCAGGGAATATGAAGCCGCTGCGTATAATCTTGACAAAGGTGAGATTTCAGACATCGTCAAGTCTGAATATGGCTATCACTTAATTAAACTTATTGAGAGAAGAGGAAATAATATTCACACAAGACATATTCTCATAAAACCGGAACTCACCGATGAAGACCTCGCTTATTCTATAAAAAAACTCGACTCAATAAGACATCTTATTGTCATCGACTCTATTAGCTTTAAGCAGGCTGTAAGCAAATACGGTTATGAGAATGTCCAGAGTTATAATAATGGTGGAGGCATGCTGAACCCCAAGAGTGGCAATGCATACTTTGAAGTAGGAGAGCTCGATCCCGATGTGTACTTTGCCATTGATACAATCGATGTCGGAGGTATTACCGCACCTATAAAGTACAAAAAGCGCGACGGCACAGTTATGCTGCGTTTAATCAAGCTTGTATCCATGACAGAACCGCACAAGGCAAGTCTCACAACAGATTATGCCAAGATTAAAGAACTTGCCAATCAGGAACTGCAATTTGAAGCGTATAAGGAGTGGATTGAAAAGACACTAGGAACAACATTTGTCGCAATATATCCTCCATTTAAAGATTGTACAGAACTTCAAGCATGGCTAGCAGAACACAAAGATCAATCTGCTCATTACGGCTTATTTTAAATCGAGATATCCATTCAAGAGCCGGCTCTATGCTTTGTTCTCTGATATAATTTATCGTAAAGATTATCAGATATTTCTCGGACAGAAGATTCCATCTTCTCCGCATCATAAAGCATTCTTTTAATCACGGGTTCATTTTCCAGTCCTTCCGCGTTTACATGCATATTTAAAAGTGCCCCTTTTGCCGCAGTAGCAGCACACAAGCTAGCAATCAGAGCATCCGGTTTCAATCCATCATTGCCCTCGACAGCTGCCTCCTCGATAAGTAAAATAAGTTCATTCACGCACTTTATAACTTCAAAAGGGACGCGGACCGTATAAATCTCAGCATTATCGATAGCCTTCATAGCAAGATCCCCGCCCCTCAATCCATCTTGTGGAAGATTCACGGCATCGAGATATTGTTTATATGCCGCAGTATCCCTATCGGCAAGTCTGAGGAGATATGCACTGAATTCACGCGCATTCCTACTGTGCATCTTATAGATGAATTTTTCTGCTTTTTTGTCAGATAATAGTTTATTGAAGCTCGATATCATTTTGCCTATAGCTGCCGCAAATGAGCCCACAACAGCCGTTAGAGCGCCGCCGGCGGGAACAATATGTGAAGAAGCAAGCGCTTTTACATATTTGCCGAGTTTATAATCAGCACTATCTTTCTGTACAGGATTCATACAATATTCTAGTATTCGCTCTCTCGGCTTAAATGCTTTTACGGAGTTTAAGCCCATTTCATTTACTGCAATATCGATCAATTCCTTGTCAGAAAGGCCTTTTTCCCGAGAACTTCGATACAGATAGCTCAATCCGGCGTAGAGCAATTCGTTCTTAGGTACTAGTCCCACAAGCTCTGCGCCATTCACCTCCACGCCTCTCGCTCTTGCCTCATCGCGACAAGCTTCATAGGCCTCATAAATCCCACATGCATTAAGATCTGTAATATTCATTGAAACCTGAACACTATTAAATTCCTCCATGAACCAGCCGATTGCCTTTACTCCTTCACACTGACCGGGTATGCGATACTTCTCTCCTGCTTCATCCACGACGAGTCTTCCGCTTTCGCGTATCTCCTCTGCAATTTCCTGAGCTATGCTTACTGAATCCGTATCGAGGTTCACATTAAATGCAATCAAAAAATCGCGTACACCGATAACCGTTGCACCGAATCTATAATTCATTTCCGACGGACCATAATCGGGCTGCCATCGTTTTTTCTTTAACTTTTCTTCAAGTCCTTCGTATTCGCCTTTCCTTATACTTGCAAGATTTTTGCGATGTTCTGCTGAAGCGGAATATTCATAAAGAAAAGTGGGAATCCCCAAGTGCTCTCCTACTCTCTCCGCTAGTTCCAGCGCATACTCCTGAGTCTCTTCTGCACTTATGTTCTTCAATGGCACAAGAGGGCATACATCGACAGCGCCCATCCGTGGATGCTCGCCACTGTGTTCCTCCATATCAATAAGATAAGAAGCCGTAACATACATATTAAAAGCCGCTTCAACTACGTGTTCCGGTTCACCTATAAAGGTAAACACAGTGCGATTGGCAGATTCTCCTATGTCCACGTTCAACAGCTGTACACCGTAACTCGCTTGTATGGATTGCGTAATTGCATGAATAACTTCTTGATTACGACCTTCGCTGATATTGGGGATACACTCGATGAGTTTCTTTTTCATATATCTGAGTTTTATAAATCCAAATGTACAAAAGTCATTACTCATATTAATTATCTATGCCTTATGAAATCCGATAGAATATCAGCTTTCATTCCCTGAACTATGTACATCGGAAAGTGAATTATTTACGTATTCTATCGGAAAAGCATTAATTTGCCACTTTAAACAGAAAATTGTCCGTAAAAGGGATATCACAGAATCAATTCAAGCTTGAAAGACCGTAAAAAAGATCACATAGACCTGGCATTCGATGCCCGCGTAGCGCGAGAAAAGCTCTTGGGGAATATCAATTATGAACCAATGTTTGCGACACATGTCAGCAAGGAAGACATTGCTCAGCCCTTTGAATTCCTAGGAAAAACGATGCAATTCCCCTTATGGGTAAGCAGTATGACAGGCGGTACAGAATGGGCAGGCACAATCAACAAGAACCTGGCCAGGGCCTGTGGCCGGTACGGGCTGGGAATGGGCTTAGGCTCCTGCCGCATTCTCCTTGAAGAACCGGATAATCTTCCGGACTTTGACGTGCGGCAATATATGGGAAAGTCAAGCCCATTAATGATAAACTTTGGCATTGCCCAGCTTGAAGAATATCTCAGAAATGGCAGGATGAAGGAAGTCGATGCCTTACGGAAACAACTAGACGCAGACGGGATGATAATCCACGTCAATCCACTTCAAGAATGGCTTCAAGATGAAGGAGATCGATTCAGTGTCGCTCCGATAAAGACTATAAAAAAGCTTCTTGACTACGTAGATTACCCACTTATCGTAAAAGAAGTAGGACAAGGTTACGGTCCCAGGTCAATGAAGGCACTCCTGGAGCTTCCCCTCGCCGCCATTGATTTCAGCGCTGCCGGCGGAACCAATTTTTCTAAGCTTGAACTTATGCGGAGTAAAAATGAGCTCAAGGAGGACAATGCCATTTTCTCTTATGTCGGCCATTCAGCACAAGAAATGATGGGATTCCTCATAGACATTTGCGCAAGCTATCCCCATAATATACAGACTGAATCCGTCATCATATCCGGCGGAATCCAAGATTATATTCAGGCATACAGCTTGATAGCACAGAGCCCATTGCCCGCAATCTACGGTCAAGCATCGGCACTGTTAAAAAGGGCAATAGATTCTTATGAGGCATTGGAAGACTTTCTCCTCAATCAAATGCTTGGCTACAGAATGGCTGAAAAATTATTGGATTCCTATTAAACTTTAAGAGGGCAGAAGATTTATCCTTATGGTTATCGCTCAAGTGAATTTTTAATGGTCGCTTATATTTTATAAATTTATGCTTCATGGGTAAAAAGACAATCACCGGATTTTCTAAGCTGAGTAAGCGCGGCAAGATAAAATGGCTCGTTGAAAATTTCTTCAAGGATCCAGAGGCCGTTATGCGTGAGCTTTCCAGTTACTGGCACAAGAACGAGGAGCAGCAGAAAATTCTCGACGGTTTCAGTGAAAATACAGTCAGTAATTTCCCCCTACCCTATGGCGTATCACCCAATTATGTCATCAATAAGCATACCTATTGTATCCCGATGGTTATTGAAGAAAGCTCCGTCGTTGCAGCTGCTTCTTCTGCCGCTAAGTTCTGGATGAACAGAGGTGGTTTTCAAGCACGGGTGCTAGGCATGAAAAAGATTGGACAACTTCATTTTAAAAGTCCGATTCCTTATGCGGATCTGGAGCAGGGCAAGGAGGAACTTTTTCAATACCTCAGGAATCAATGTAAGGACCTTACCGCCAGCATGGAGAAGCGCGGTGGAGGACTACTCTCCATAGAATTACTCGATTTCAGCCACGCTATTGAAAATATGTATCAACTCAGGGCAGAATTCGATACCTGTGACTCTATGGGAGCAAATTTTATTAACACAATCATGGAGAGATTTGGGGATGTTCTCCCCGACTATCTAAGTAATCTTTATCCGGATTCTGTCGCGGGACAAGGCACAGAGATTTTGATGGCAATCCTCTCCAATTATACCCCGGAATGCATTGTGAGAGCGGAAGTTTCTTGTCCCATTGAAGAGTTGAATACTGCTTCCAAGAAACTCTCCGGAGAAGAATTTGCCAGGCGCTTTTACGAGGCTGTAAAAATTGCCCATTGCGATACTTATCGTGCCACAACCCATAATAAAGGCATTTTTAATGGCATTGATGCCGTTGTTATTGCCACCGGCAATGATTTCAGAGCAATTGAAGCCGCAGGACATACTTATGCTGCAAGAAATGGAACTTATAGCTCTTTAAGCGATTGTTCCATCGACGATGGAATATTCAAATTTTGGCTTGAAATCCCACTATCGATCGGCACCGTCGGTGGGCTTACTGCACTCCACCCCATTGCCAAACGCTCCCTGGAGCTCCTGGAGCATCCCGATGCAGAAGAATTGATGGAAATCATCGCCTCCGTGGGGCTCGGACAGAACTTTGCCGCCATCAGAAGTCTCGTTACCACAGGTATCCAGCAAGGACACATGAAAATGCATTTAATTAATATTCTCCATCATTTAAAAGCAAATGAAAAAGAAACTGAGGAGGCAAAAGCGTACTTTAAAAATAAATCTGTATCTTTCCACTCGGTAAAGCTTTTTCTGGATAAATCACGAGAATCGGCTAGTTTAAATAATTCAAAATAAAGCATATTAAAAGAAATATGAACGCACACGGCAAGTTACTCTTAACCGGAGAATATGCAGTTCTCGACGGCGCAAGTGCCTTTGCTATTCCATTAATCCATGGGCAATCAATGAAGGTGTCCGGTGGACGCGGTTGCGACATCGTCTGGGAAGCTTATGAGAATGATGAAAGATGGTTTAAAGCGCGCATTTCACTTTTTGATTTTAAAGCATTAAAAACTAGCGATGAGTCAATCTCCGACAATTTATCGAAACTGTTGAGCGCAGCTTGTAGCCTTAATTCCGATTTCTTATCGACATGGAAAGGCATGAAAGTAAAAACCAATATTGATTTCCCTCGCGAGTATGGCTGGGGTACAAGTTCAACTTTAATCGAACTTGTTGCCCGATGGGCCGATGTTGACCCCTATGACTTGATGCGCGCAACAAGCAATGGTTCAGGCTACGATATCGCCTGTGCTTCAGCCGATGGCCCCATCCTCTATCAGTGGATAGACAATAGGCCATCAATACAGAAACTAGACTGGACTCCGGAATACATCGATAAGCTCTATCTTATTTACCAAGGACAGAAGCAAGACAGCACGGATGCCATCACATTGTATCGCAAAAAAGCCTCCTCAGAGATGTGGTTGCAACAAGTTAATGATTTAAGTCTCGAATTCATTAAAGCCAATGACTTACAGACATTAGAATCAGTAATTCTTGATCACGAGAAGCTCATCGGAAATAGATTAAACCTTGTCCCGATTAAAGAAAGAAGATTCCCCGATTACTGGGGAATGGTAAAATCCCTCGGAGCTTGGGGAGGCGACTTTGCCCTCGTAAGTTCCTTAAGAGGCGCTGAGGAAACCAAAAAATATTTTGCCGATAAAGGCTTGAAGGGATTTATGCCTCTTGAATCGGTAATCCTGAGTGGATCTACAGCAGAGGTGTAATGCATGCGAGTGATAAGTCTTCTTATTTTGCCTTTTTTACCTGTCCGCTGAATTGCTATGTGTGCAGCGCATATTTCAATGGACTGAAAACAGAATAAAAATCCCTATGCACTTATTTTCCCCTGCGGAAATAAATCACAAGTGACCCGGCTTGACTTTACCGACCGTGGCGATTTTCATCACTTTAAAGAGGAAAATAGATGAAGTGTGACTGATGTTTCCTTATCTTTCTCCTTAACAATTCTAGTAAATGAACATAGGCAAACAACTAGTGGCAACTTTTTACGTTTTACTTTGTCCTTTTTACTTTATACTTTTTACTTTGTCCTTTTTACTTGCCCCCCATCACCGGCTCTAGTCGTTTTTCAGCTCACGAGACAGATAGCACAGAATCGAGATATTCAGTGTGAAAGCAATCTTGGGTAGAAAAGCTGATTCATGATAAAATTCCATGATTTTAACACTCCGCCGGTGAACGATTTCATAGAGATAGGAATTTACTATACAAGGCAGTCATAGGCAATCATGAAGAAGAACTGGCAAAAGGCTATTGTAACCAAGAAGGTGCAGATAAACAAGGAGATTTCCTCGCTCTATCTCAAGACGGAAAGCAAGCCGTACTTTGACTTTGAGCCAGGGCAATTTATCACCTTGGACTTACCTATCGGAACACGTTGTATTGAACGATGGCGGAGCTATAGCATAGCATCAGCACCACAAGACGCCAGCAATATTCACGATATTGAACTCTGCATATCCAAGCATCAAATGGGTGAAGGCGCCGCCTATCTCTGTGATGAAGTTGAAGTGGGTCACGAATTAAAATATAAAGGGCCGGCTGGATATTTCACAATGGATATCGATCCCGATTCAACGATAATCATGATCTGCACAGAAGCCGGCATTGCTCCATTCCGCTCCATGCTGCGTTCACTGCAATACAGTACGATATACCCACGTCGCATAGAGCTGGTCCACATTGTGAATTACGATCATCAATTGCTATACAAGGACGAGATGTATGACCTTATGGAAAAAATACCCAATTTCCGGTATTCAGCTGATGTATGTAAGGATAAATTCTGGATAGGCTGCGATAAAAACATCAGCTCTAAGCTCATCGATAAATACACTGAAACCGGAGAAAAGCTCGTATTTTATCTCTGTGGCTGGCCGGATATGGTCACAGACATGATAAGTTACCTGATAAATGAACGAGGATTTGATAAGGATCAAGTATTTTACGAGATTTATCGCTAGACTTTTATTGTCTTAAGCAGCGTTTTAAGAAACAATTGCACACTACATAATCAGAAGCCCTCTTGAGAGAGGTCTTGCAATAATAATGAGTATTACACCGTGACTGAAAAAGAAATAATTCAGGGATGTATAAACAATGACAACCGATGTCAGAAGGAACTCTATGACAGGTATGCACCTGGCATGTACTTCATCTGTCTGAGGTATGCAGTGAATAAACTTGAGGCTCAAGACATATTGCAAGAAAGCTTTATTAAAGTATTTGATAAGATTGATACTTATCGCGGCGATGGCACAATAGGATCGTGGATTAAAACCATAATTGTCCGCACGGCTATCAAGACCTTTAACTCCTCGCATAACCAGCACGAGAAAGCAGGCTATGAAGGTCAGTTCGATAAACCCGTGAATCCTAGTGCTGTTTCACGACTGACAGAAAAAGAAATTCTGCAAGTCATTAAGAAACTACCGGAAGGCTATCGCACCGTATTTAATCTCTATGCCATTGAAGGATATAAGCATAAAGAAATTGCCGATATGCTGGGCATAGGTGAAAGCACATCGCGATCACAGCTCGTAAAAGCCAAGCGCATGTTGAGGTCTTATCTATCACATTTACAAGCTTTAATAGTATGAATACACAAGAAAACTTTGACAATATCTTCCGCAACAAGCTCGAGGGCGCTGAACAGACGCCGCCTCCTGAGGTATGGGATAATATCTCCTCACATCTCAAGAAGAACAATAATCGCCCGTGGCTTCCATTGCTCTTCACTATCCTCGCTGCCCTACTCATTCTAGGTGGTATTTTCTTCCTGTACCCTGAAAATGCCTCATTGCATAAAAATATGACGGGGAACAGCGCACAACTCCTCTCGGAAAATGAACATACTTCCGGGCAGATAGAACATTCTCCCCAGCTTCAGAGTGAAACACCTTCCAGTGAAGATAGAATCGCTTCGATGACTGAAAAGAGTAATAATACCCATCCCAAAGTTAAGGCACAGCATACTCAAGCAGAAAATCTACCTTCTCACGAGAATATTAATGATGTATCAGCTTCCGCAAATGCCCTGACCGATGGCTCCATCTCAACTTCTGATATCAAGCAATCACCGGCTCTGCATAGTACAGAATCTAGCCCTTCAGACATTCTTCAGCAGACTACAAGAAGGGAAAGTATTTCTGATACGCCGACTTCCTCCTCCGACTCTCCTTCCCGGACACTAGATGGCCTCGTCAAGGAAGTGAACATACAGACAAGTGCCGGAAATCTTTCACCGCAGATTGAAAATAGCATGATTAATTCCGGTGGAATCATAAAAAGTCATGGAAAAACTGCTTCAAGCACTGTTTTTACCTCTGAAAAAGAACAATTCACTGAAAATCTGATGAATTCATCATCGGATTCTCAAGGACAATCATCAGAACCGACAGATACTTACATCAATAACATTCCTGATTTCAATGCTTCGACGAGCTCTATGCAATCGCTGGCCTATCTGCCTGCCCTAAGTCCGGAACAGCTCATTGCACATTCCAAAACAAATTCAATTCCCAGCCTTGGAGACGGGATAATAGATCTTAAGAAAAATCACTTCTCCCTATTTGCGGAAGCAAGAATAGGCATAGGATATGGCAATAGATATCTCACATTGAATGACCCATTGTACAGCAGCTTATACAAAAATAAAAAACAGCTAGAGAGTGGCACATACAATCAATCGGCAGCCGTATATATCGGTGCATTGTGGGACAAAGGCCTCAGCCTGAGAACCGGTATAGAGCTATTCAGGCAATGGGAGAAATACCGCTACATCGACCCCTACGCACGGATTGATAAGCCACTTATTGAGTACGACACAACTTATATCGGAGGGCAACAACAGGTAAGCATCGATACCATTTCCGATTACACAATAGGTATTCAGACCCATCAACATTACAATAAAATAAGCTCTCTGGATATTCCACTCATTATAGGATATGAGAAACCGATAGGAAATTGGATTCTGAGTATCAATGGAGGAATTTTCCTAAATGTCCTACAAGCGGTACAAGGAGAAATGGCAGGAATGAATAAAACACCTGTCACAGTCGGTGAAGACGCCTTGCCATATAGCTACAAAACGCATGTAGGCATGGGATTCTACGGTGGAATAGGACTGTCCTATTATCTGAAAAATGGATGGGAAGTCGGCATATTCCCACGCATTCGATACAACCCATCATCAATAATTACGGACAATAGTGTCTTGTTACAAAAATATCTCCAATTTAATCTTAACTTAGCTGTACGCAAGTATTTATAATTGCGAGAAAACACTTGCTATGCACCTACTGTTAGGCAGGTGAAGTAGTATTGAAAAACAGTTAAAAGAACTATATATGGCAGAGGTCATGAATAAAAAGAAGCTGCCGCCCGTAATGTTGTTTACAGAAGCAACACCCAATCCGGAGACCTTAAAATTTGTTACCAATCGGATGATTTTCAAAGGTACCGCGGATTTCCCCGATGTGGAATGGGCTCAAGAATGGTCACCGATGGCGACAGAATTATTTGAAAAACCTTATGTAAAAGGGGTATTCATCTGTAATAATTTCGTCACAATTACCAAGGATGTCAACACTTCCTGGTACGAGGTTAAAATCCGCTTAAAAAACTGGATTATGGCTTACCTCAATGCCGGTAAAGTGGCGGTTAAAGACGGATTTATCGAGGCACAAGCAGAAAAAAAGGCCAAGGAAAGAGCAGATGTCGATTATTCCGTTGATGATGCAATTATTATCAACAAAATTGAAGAATTGCTCGAGACGCATATCAAGACAGGCGTAGCCAGCCACGGCGGCAATATCGAATTAAAATCATATAAAGATGGCGTTGTTTACGTAACGATGGAAGGCGCTTGCGGTGGTTGTCCATCCTCCACAGTAACATTAAAAGCCGGTATTGAAAACCTCTTGAAACGAGAAATACCCCAAGTCATTGATGTACGCGCTGAAACTGAGGAATAAATTTACAGTCAAAATGGTAGAACACATTTATAAAGAGGCAATTGACCTCGTGCGGTCAACAGGTACTTTTATCGTGAATAATGCCGGGAAAATTGCCCCGGAACAGATCGAAATAAAAGGAAAAAACAGCCTCGTATCCTATGTTGACAAGGAAGCTGAGAAAATGCTTGTTGCCGGCCTATCTGAATTATTGCCTTCCTCAGTTTTTATTACTGAAGAGGAAACAACGGTAAATCAAGATGGCGAATGGCAATGGATCGTAGATCCCCTTGATGGCACGACAAATTTTCTGTACAATATTCCCATTTATTCCGTAAGTGTCGCCTTGAGACATTACGATGAAACTGTACTCGGGATTGTCTATCACATATCCGCCGATGAACTCTTTTATGCAAGAAAAGGTCATGGCGCTTTTCTCAACGGAGAGCCGATAAGCGTCTCGGATAAAACGACTGAAAATGCCCTTCTCGCTACGGGATTTCCATACCATGACTTTGACTATCTCGATGAATATATCGATGTTTTAAAAGTACTTATGCAGGAAACACGCGGACTGCGCAGAATGGGCTCTGCGGCGATAGACCTGGCCTATGTAGCAGCCGGAAGATTCGATATTTTCTTTGAATATGGCTTAAACCCGTGGGATGTTGCAGCCGGTGCTCTCATCGTCCGTGAAGCCGGTGGGATAGTCAGTAATTTTAAGGCCGGCCCCTCTTACCTCTTCACGCAGCAGATCGTTGCAGGCAATCCGGCAGTACACAGGGATTTGATAGGCTTGATTGAAAAGTACCTGGGAAGAGATGCATTTAAAATCGCTGGTGAAGAATCGCATTTGCACTAGTAGGCAAATCTTGCAATGCTCCAGATAAATAGTCCGCCTATCTAGCCGAGACTTCATGCGGTCATCTTCAATTCCTGCCTATGTGGTATGCTATGGCTAATGCAAGGCAATGGATAATTCTCATCGACACACAACTTCACGCAATAAGCTTCATAAATTTCCGGATTTCTGCATTTCTAAGTTTCAAAACTTCTGTATTTTGCTTCCTAGCTTGTATCTTTAGCGGAAATCCTTATTCATAATGGCTTAAAATAGTCCATAAGTATGCAGATGAGCTTATCAAATCCTCTAAAGAGGCAAAGTTGCCCTGAATATTCCCGGAAAAGCAATAATACCACTTTCACAGAAGCAATTTGCTCACGATTTTATAATTATACAGTCGTATTCCATACAAGCCATTTAATTATTGCTCACTACAGACACAAGGACAGCAGATTTACTGCGCCTCAACAATATCAGTGCTTGAATACATCAAGAGCAATACCTGTAAATAATGACAATTTATGAAAATACTATACTCAAGTTTCCTCGTATTCATCCTTTCTTTCGGCATTCTCCACGCAGAAGGAACACATGAACTTGCCCCCAATGATTCTATCAGTATCCGAGGCAACAGCACAACTGACGTGGCTGCGCTCCTCATCAATCACGACGCCTATGGCAACTTTGCCCATCTCAGGAGTACGGATAAGTATTCACAACTGTTTATCAACATTCAGGACCCGAGTAAAGAATGTATTTTCCTCGGTTTCAGTCCCGGGCACATCAACATCACTAGCCCCTTTCCACCGCAGGTGAGCTTTTCATTCGTCATCAAAGATCCCAATGGAAATACCGTGTATGGCCCTATCTTAATCGAGCCATCGACTGCCAATATTACTTCATGGCAAGAGGCATTTAATGGTCCGGAACCTCTTGTCGGTAGCAATGGATACACACCCATTGTCATAAATAGCTCCGATCTACAGAGCCAAGGCTGGAGCGGTGCGGGGAATTACTATATCCAATTTGAAGCTGGGCTTGAAGGTCAAGGCCTCCTCATCGATTTCTGGGATATTACCGTCGCAAACTGCAGTAAAAGTACACCATCAGCAGAAAAAGGCCGTATTTGGTCCTATAACTGGGCATTATTTGCCATAAATGACTATGGCTTTCCTGTAAGGCCATTTAACGGGGCCTTTTATCCATGCGCACCATCGCCGATTGACAGTAACAGGGCATTTGTGACAAAGATTGACTTTAACGGTTCGGGATTCAAGCCGGCTGCATTTAATATCGCTTTCAACAGCTTTGGGACGAGACAGACCGGCGATATTGCATTTGATAGAAGATCCGTACAACTCGCCAATGCCACAACTCCTGAATATCCGATTTTTCTCAATGATCCCGTCGATATTTACAAGACGGTAATTCCCGGCAAATTGGAATTCTTGTCCATCCAAAGATGTAATGTCCAAAATCTCTGCGTAAATGTCATTCCTACCAGTGCCGGACAAGTTGAAGTCCTTATTGATCTCAACGGCAATGACGGTATTTACACAGAAAATTCTACCGATGTATTGCTCACATATCAGGTAGATGACAGCCTCGTAGGCACAGAAATCTGTATTCCATGGGACGGACTGGACGGCATGGGAAATATTGTCTCCACCGATAGTGTCCCTATTGTACTCAATTATCGGCAAGGCGTTTTCCATTTCCCGATATACGACGCTGAACTCCTCCTCAATGGATATATCATCAACAGAATACGTCCATCGAGTCCGGATCCTCTCCTCTATTACGATGATACCGAGATTACGGTACCTTCCGGCTCCGGAGAACCCGACATCAATCTCAACGGCTGCACTATGCCATGTCACAGCTGGACCAATTATTTCGGTTCAACTTTTGTCGGCTTTGGAAATCTCAATACGATAAATAGTTGGTGGTTTTCCAATACAGATAAAATAAGCATCAACACCCCATTGCCCAATGAGCTTATCTGCTCTCTGAATCCTCCTGCGCCGATGTGTTATGATCGCATCGATACGATATTTGTCACTCTGGACACATTGGGACCTGCCGGCATCAGCCAGGTTGAATATAATTGGTCAGGTCCTTCCATTGTGAGCACTACCGACAACTACGCCCTTATTCACGGCCCCGGCATTTATACGCTTGACCTGAATTACATCAACAATTTGGGTAATACTTGTTCCCATCAATGTTCCATAAAAGTTATCAATGGCCCGGAATGTTGCCCAATTTCAATGAGCTGTCCGGATAAGAATACGGCAATCAAAATAAGCTGTATCACCGAGCTCCTCGACACGCTGGAGACGCTGTCTGACTTCCTCGCAGCGGGATTTCAGATCGGTGACACCTCCTGTATATACTTTGCCTCAACGATGATCCAGAGCACTGATACCGGCAAAGGTTGCAGCGGCGATCCGATGCACATTTATCGCAATTACACCCTTTTTCACGATATAAATCTCAACGGCACCGTGGATATCGACGAGCCATCAATTCAATGCACTCGCACAATTCTCCTCATAGATACCACGGCGGCTAGCATACATTTTAAAAAGCCGGATTTGATCGGCTATACTTCCGGCGATACATTACAGTTTCAATGCCATGCCGGCGAGATGGATTGGGAGCTTCCACAATTTAATGTAGATGATGTAGCTGTCGCAAATGTCTGCTCGGGCATTACCCTTGACTTCACTATGTCAAAAATTGCCGAGGGGGATTGCTCCACCGACGGCTTCCTGACACAATACCGCCTGCTGTGGGAAGCAAGAGACTCCTGTGGCAATACGGCAAGTATATTTCTAGTATTGGAAGTCGTCGATACCATAACGCCTCAGTTTACATCCACTCCACGAGACACTGTTGTATATTGCTCTGGAGATGTATTTATTCCTCCACCCAGCTATGAAGAAGAATGCTGTTGTAGCAGCCTGGAATATATCGATGATTACGGTCAATGCAACAATGGAAAAATCGAGCTTGTCCGCACCTGGATCGTAACCGATGAATGCGGCAATTCCAATTCCATGCAAGAAAATATCACGGTGATTGACACCACAGCACCTGTATTGGAATTTCTCGCCGGTGAGTTCACCGATAGCGCACACCTCACAGTTGAATGCCACCGCGGTGGATTCCCGGAAGATATCGAAAAGTGGAATGCAGAATCCGTCAATATAATCGGTGATTGTGGAAATGCAGAAGTCCGATTGGATAAGGTATTTCTCAGTAATGGGAATTGCACGACTACAGGACTCGAGCATTGGAAATTTATCTGGACAGCACGTGATCTCTGTGGTCGCAGGGCAGAATTTGTCCTCTTTATCGACGTAGTCGATAATACTCCGCCGACAATTCAGATTCCGGAAGATAATTGCAAGCAATTTCCCCCACTCGACCGATATTATGTCAGCGATAATTGCGGCATACCAAAAGTACAAGTTGAGGTCGATACAATCGATACATACAATTGCCGGGGAGCACAAAAACGCCGATATACCTATACGGCTACCGATCGCTGCGGAAATACCACGAGCATTTCTCATATTTACACAATCGGTGATACAATAGCACCGGAAATTAGTTTGCCCGGATATCAGCTCGGAGACGATAATACCCTCGTCATCGCTTGCAATTCCGACATAGATATATCGCGCCTGTATTCCGATGATGCCATAAGCGTCAGCTCTGATTGTTCGGGAATTAAAGCACAGTATTTCAGACCCGTTTCATCGTCATCCGGTCATTGTATCAATAAGGTCGTGAAAACCGATGTCCTGGAATGGAATGTCGTGGACAATTGCGGAAATCATGCTCAATTGCGGATAAAAGTTCAGTATATCGATAAACAAGCACCGATAATCAAGGATTTTAAGGACAGTATCACCGTCGATTGCCCGCAATCTCTCCCGGAATATACAGAATTCCTGGATTGCACAGAGGCTTATATCCTTTCCGATGTATTCAATTATACAGAGAAATGCCAGCAGCAGAATACCGGTGAGCGGATTATAACAATCAGCGATGCATGCGGAAACATTGCCACCTACCATCAATCTGTCATGGTCGATAGAAGGATAACAATAGAGATTCTGAATGCAAAGAAAGTCATTTGCGAAAGCGATAAAGACATCACTCCTATTCTCTACGACCACTGCTATGACACAATTATAGAAGGACGTTTAATCAAGGTAAAACCCGCCAATACCTGCACGGAATATTTCTCGGAAATCCGCATCTGGGAACTCGAGAATATCTGTGGTGGAAGCCGCATTTTTAGGCAGAAAGTGTTAAAAAAGGACATTCCGGCACCGGAAATGCACATTTTTCATCCCGAGCTGGGCGATATCAGCTCCGCTACAGAAATTCGGTTGAACTGTGGAGATGAAGGGCTGACCATTGCCAATCTCGATATTGACGATCCTTGTTCCATCTGGGAGACATCGCTGGAGATTGTTCCGGTACAAGAAAATTGCAAGAACGGAATTGCTCGAATTATCGACTACATTTATAGCATACAGAATCCATGCGGAGAGAAATATTCACACACAATCACCGCCAAGTTTATCGATAAAACTCCACCGATTCTTACCGGCATACCGGCAGATGTAACGATTACCTGTACTGATTCTATTCCGGTAGCAGATGTAAGCGCAAGTGATAACTGCAGCAAAGTCGATATTACATACCGCGAGATCCCCTACACGCAGACAGGGAAACCCGGCCTTACCCGGATATGGATTGCTCGGGACGCATGTGGTAATGTCAGTACAGGCCGGCAAGTTATTACGCAGACCGATGGCATCGATTGTTATATCGAAGTGCCCGATAATATCGATTGCTGGTCCTCCACCAAGGTGCAAGTTTATGTCAACGGTGGTCAAGAACCATATCAATACAACTGGGAAGTCACCAATGGGCAGTGCCTAATTGAGAAAAGTACGGATAGTTCCGTCGTTTATGTTACCGTTCTCAGCGATAGCGTGGAAATTACGGTCACGATTATCGATGAAAATGGCTGCTCAACAGAGTGTTCTGTGACGATTGCTTGCAATGAAGGCAATGCATTCCAGGATGAAGAAGGGAATGGCATCATTCTCCGCTCAGATGCTAGGGAAAAGCTCTATATCTACCCCAATCCATCCAGCACTACCTTGAATATTGCCGCTACGACTACGATTTCTTATGTCGGTATTTATTCTATGCGTGGGCAGAAGTTAAAGACTTATCATCCCGCTTCCGCAAATCTGCGGCTCCGGCACAATCTAGCTCCCGGGATGTATATACTGGAAGTGCGAACCGAAAATAAACTTTACCACAGCAAAATCATCATTCAGTAATTTCTTATTTAAAGTGGGTTATTACACAAATCATACATTCAAATAGACGGATCCGGATAGGTAAAATCCAAATCACATAATACCCAAATCATGCATTAGAAATTGAAGATAAGCACAAAAGCCTTTGAATACAAGCACTTGCTCGAATTTGGTTCTCACCGTAGTCTTACTACGATTCCGAGCCAAATTCTTGCGCGAGCCCTTGTCTTCTGTGGCTTTTGCACTTCCTTTTGCATTTCTATTGCACGTTTTGGGTAATACACATTAAAATAAGAATCAAAATCCCGGAATCATCAAGGTAAAGCCAAAACTTCCCACTGCTTTCCCGTCATGGATAAACCAGGCATAATACGGTTCACCGATAAGCCCAAATAAATTTACGCGCAGTGCTACACCGGCTGTCGTTACAAGTACCGGCTCTGCCGTACTCGGAACACCTGCATCACCTGTGAGGTCGCCATAGTCAAAGAAAGCCGTACCCGCATCTCCGAAGAGCACAAGATCGGAATAAATACCGCGTAAAGGAATGAGCGCAAGGTTCTTTATGCCGGTAAAAGGCAATCGCAACTCAAGAGAACCGAGAAGAACCTTGGATCCAAGGAGCTGATAGACATTTATCCCAAATTTCTGCTCAAGTACTCGCCCGGAAAAGTTCAATCCACGTACCAGGCCGAGCTGTCCGATGTAAAAAGGATAAAATGCATAAGAATCTTGCCCTACCCGACCATAATGGAACAAGCGGACAGCAAGTGTGAGCGGTTTAAGGTAAAAGTACTTCCTCAGATCCACATTTACGGAGTAAAAGTCGTAAAGCCCCAGATACTTATTTGCCGAAAGGCGGAATCTCCAGCCGGCAATAGGTCCGGTGGGCCCCATATAAGAGTTATCACCGACAAATCCCGCGTTCAGATTGTAAATCAAGCCCTTATCAAAGCGAAAATTCCCGTAAATACTGTTCTGCACATCGATGCGGCGCCTCCGTTGCCCGAGATAATGCCCAAATGGATAGGTGTAATACTGCTCGTAGCGATCCGCTCTATAATACTGATAAGTCGCACCTATTCCAGCCTCGACCCTGAGCAATCGAGAGAAAGGATACTGCGCATAAAGGCCTATTTGGTCCTGAAATATGCGTACGATATCCGTACGGATAATATCGCCCCTGATCGGTGTGTCATCGATGTAAAAAGTCGTATTCCTTATCAACACGGAACCACCCAATCTACTCGGAATATGCGATAGCCCCACGCCCCATTGAATGCGATGTTTCCTATTCAGATATTGGACGGCAGCGGCAAAGTCGTAAATCTCTCCATTCAAGCCCGCAGAGGCAAATATCTGATGATCACCGGTTATATCACTGAATATGCCGAGTATTCCACCGGCCATGGCAGTTCCTGTACCGAAACTCCCGATCCCAATTCCCGCACCGGTACTTCCGGAGATATAATCGAGCTTAAAACGCGGTTTAAACCTGGTCGTGGAGTAATGTACATCCTCTTCCGGCGTCCGATTCAAAAGATTGAGATTACTGTTCACCACATCCTCCGTTCCCGTATTTATCGGCGGCAAAATACCGGCTGTTTTCACTTCCTTATTTCTATTTACAGGATAAGTGGGAAATGAAGTGCGATCAGCCGCAATAAGCGTATATTTTTTATTAAAATAAGAATTATAAACGATATTATCCGTTCCCGATGCATAGGAAAGAGCCGGCGAAAAAGGCGTTATTCCCGAGACACCGACCGCAGCATCCGTCCTCTGGTAGAGCTGGCCTGTCTCCGTATTATAACTGAATAAATTCTTATAACCTTTCCGATCAGAGATAAACCAGATCTCATTTCCCGCCGTAAAAACAGGATTAAATAAATTATCAAATGGAAAAATATCGAGCTCTTGTATTTCTCCTGTTTCCACATTCAGGATGGCCAGGTTAAAATTCCATTTTCCATAAACCGGATAATACTTGGTCCGCGACAGATAATCGGTGACAAATACGATATGCTTGCCATCGGGCGACCAGGAGGGCTGGATATGTGCATATTCACCATTGGTGAGGCTCGTAGCATTGCCCGTGCGCAAGTTGAGCTTATAGAGATTGGTGCGTCCTTCATCCATACCGGCATAAACGATATACTTTCCATCCGGCGACCAGCTCGGGCTGTACATCGCCCTGGTACGTTGAGGGCTATATTTATGCAAGGTCTTGCCCGATAAGGCATCCTTGACCACAAGGACATGTCGCCCTTTTTCTACCACAATGAAGGCTATCTTCCGAGAATCCGGTGACCAGGTACCACCAGATTCCATAAAATTCAGATAATCAAAGTGATCCCAGGTCAAGGACTGAGTAATCGTATTTATCACTTCTCCCGTACGTGCATCAGCAAGATATAAATCAAATGAAAGCAGGCTTTTATCCGACCAGTAGGCAAGATATTTTCCATTTGGAGAGATAGCGGGCGCTATATTGGCACTGGCACCATCTTCCGGAGGAATCAAGACACTGCCATGCGCCTTTTTCTTTTTGGATTTCATCAAGGGCGTGTAATATGCGCGGAGGCTTTCAGCCCAGAGTTTACTTAACTGTTCTTTGCTTAAACCCAATACCTTGATAAAAGCTGAATCCAATCCGCTACGCGCAGTCTCCATAAAGAGTGGCTTGATATAAGAATCGCCGTAATAGCCCGACACAAATGCCCAAAATGCTTCCCCGTAGCGATAAGGGAAATAAAGGCCGCTGCTCAAGTCCTCAATCGTGGGAATATCGTCATTAATCACCGCATCGCGCATCCACATCGCGGTATTGGGATCATGCCGGCCGATCGACAGATATTCAGCCATCCCTTCAACCATCCACAATGGGAGATTTCCGAGATTATTCAAGGATAAACTATCTTCATTTAAAATCATGCTGTATTGAAAGGCATGCACAAGTTCGTGTCCTATGACGTGATGCGTCTGCTGTCGAGTAAGTGCAAGCGGCATGACAACCCTGTTGCGCAATGCCTCCGTAACTCCGCCGGTGCCTACACCTATCGCGCCTGAAATCGCATTGGTCTGTTGAAATTCAGGATGATTATTGTATAAAAGTATGGGATTGTCATCAAATATACTGTCCCCCAGCAATGCACTGTGCACCGTGTACCAGTCTTCCGCCCAGCGTAGAAAACCCTGCCGATAATCCGCATTGTTCAGATAATTATACAATTCAAAGTGCTTGCTCTTCCGCACCCGAAAATCAAATGACTGGTATCGCGGCTTATTCCGCCCAAAATATTGCGCTTCTACACTCGGAATGCCCGCCATAAAGAGACTACAGATGAGGATTCCTTGTATAATTGACTTAAGTCCCCGTGGAAGTTTCGTACATTTGAATTTCATAGCCTTTGCTTTAATTTTATTATAAAAGATATGAAAATATTTTCCTTATTCGTTCTCTTTTTCATTACTTATAACGCAATAAATGCTCAAATGATGTCAATTCCTTTCCTCAATAATCACAATACGACGATAGAATATGCCGATCTGATCCCTTTTTATGAAAATCTCGCAGCAGAATATCCCGACATAAGCAAGCTTCAGATTATCGGGACCACAGATTCCGGCAAGCCTCTGCATGTCTTTAAAATTTCCTCCGATCCCGATTTCTCGCCCGAGCAGGAACGCGCTGCCGGCAAACTCATCCTTTTTATCAATAATGGCATTCATCCCGGAGAACCTTGTGGTATTTCCGCTGCGATGTTGTGGAGTCAATCGGTATTAGCTTCCGCAAATGAAGCGCTACTCGATTCCATAGCCATCTACATCATTCCTGTTTATAATGTCGGTGGCATGCTCAATCGCAACAGTACCAGCCGTGCCAATCAAATAGGTCCGGAGAGCTATGGATTCCGTGGAAATGCCCGCAATTATGATCTCAATCGCGATTTTATAAAGCTAGACAGCAAGAATGCCCGTTCATGGGTGAGTTTTTACAGTAGATGCAAGCCGCATATCTTCCTGGACACACATACTTCCAATGGATCTGACTATCAGTATGTCATCACCTTGATTGCTACGCAACGCGATAAAGCCAATCCCATTATCGCCGACTATTTGTCGGAAGAGATGATACCTGAATTATATGCGGGAATGGAAGCGGGAAATTATCCGATGATTCCCTATGTATATTCTTATGAAAGGACACCGGACAAGGGGATAAAAGCCTTTCTCGATCTACCGCGCTATTCCACCGGCTATGCCGCCTTGTTCAATGCATTGCCTTTCATGACGGAAACGCACATGTTGAAACCATATAAAGACCGGGTTAAAAGCACGCAGTTATTTATGGATGTCCTCCTTGAATTTGCGATGGAAAACACGACTGAAATCATCGCCAATAAAGCCAAGGCAGATGCCTATGACAGGCAATTAAATACATGGCATTATCAATGGCAGCTCGACACATCGCGAGATAGCACACTCCTCTTCAAGGGGTACAGACCTAAGTATAAACCATCGGAAATTACCGGTGCAGAGCGGCTATATTACGATCACGAGGAACCATTTGCCGAGGAAATTCCGTATTATCTCCACTATAAATCCATGGCAGAAGCCACAAAGCCGGAGCAATATATCATTCCACAATCGCGCTACGATATCGCGCAATTACTCGAGCTCAACAATGTGGATGTCGATACATTGGAAGAAGATCGATTGATAAGATGTCGCTTTTACAAGTTCGCCGCTTATGAAAGTCTCGACCGGGCGTATGAAGGACATTATCTCCACTCGGAAACGCGCTTAAAGGCGATAGAAAAACCCGTGGAATTCCAGGCCGGTGATTACCTCGTTTCTACCGATCAAGCCTCGGTCCGTTTCATCATGCATGTTCTGGAACCGGAGGCAGAAGACAGCTACTTTAATTGGAATTATTTTGATGCTATACTGCAGCGCAAGGAACATTTCTCCCCCTATGTATTTGAAGGTCTCGCGGCGAGCTATCTGGATGAACATCCGGCATTCAAGAAGGAATTTGAAGCAACACGAGCCGCCTCAGCGGAAATGCAAGAAAATCCGTACAAGCAATTGCATTGGATTTACGCACATGGACCGTGGTCAGAGGAATCGTATCTCTTGTATCCGATAGGGAAGGTGATGGAGTGAAGGGAGGAATTTTCTCTCCATAAAAATGAGCTCTATTATATTTCAAAAAATCATAAAAATAGCTGCATTCAGCTACTAGAACTATGATAAAAATACTCTAGGAGATAGGATTTAAAAGAAATTCTAGCCGTAAACCCCCTAAATTAAAATTAAATTGTATATTGTACTCTGTATATAGTGAAAGTTGAGCTTGCGGGTTACAATAAATAAGCACAAATAAAAACAGGTGATGTATTTCTACACCACCTGGTACGTTTTCACAACGGAATAATCCTTATTGTGATTAGCTTAAATTGTAACACAAATATAGCACTAATAAATTAGAGTACAAAAAAAATTCAAATATGGGACTTACAATAGGATACGACATAGGGGTAAATTCAATAGGTTATGCTATAATAAAGCAATCTGATGAAGGCACAGAACCTGAGATAATAAAAATGGGTGTACGTATAATTCCGGAAGACAAAGATTTCCATGGAAATTATGTAGAAGGAAAAACTGCTAGCAAGAACGAAGCTCGTACGACTTTCAGAAGTATCAGGCGTAATAATCAGCGATTTAAGTTAAGAAGAGATTACCTATATCGAATATTAAAGGAAAATGACATGTTTCCTACTGATGAGCTGATGTATAAACTCCCTCCTATCCAACTCTATCAATTAAGAGCAAAAGCTGTCGAGCATAAACTTAGTCTTAAGGAGCTCGGCAGAGTATTTATCCTATTAAATCAACGGAGAGGATTTAACTCAAACAAGAAGTTCTCTTCAGATGGTAATTTATCAGAGTATAAAGAACAAATCAATAATTATGAATCCCAAAGAGGTGATTTAACTATCGGGCAACAACTTTATAAAGAATTAAAGGAAGATGTAAACAAAGAGGTAAGAGGTCGCACCTATCTGAGAAGCTCTTATATGGATGAATTTGATAAGATATGGGACACACAAGCAGAGTATTATCCCGATTTAATGCAGGACAGTTCCAAAGGCTCTTTATATGATAAAATTAAGAACAGGATAATCTTTTATCAACGTCCACTGAAGAGTCAGAAGCATCTTATAAAGGATTGTCAGTTTGAAAAACGTCGTAAAGTAGCACCTAAAAGCTCTCCATATTTTCAAGTTTCCAGAATTTACCAGGAATTAAATAATTTTCAGATCCAGCTCATTGATACCGGTGATAAATTACTACTCTCCAGAAGTGAACGAAATGAACTTTTTAACCATCTTGTTGATCCGCGATCAAACCTTGTTACAAAGTCCGGTAAAATAACTAAGTCTAGGCTATTAAAATTTCTCGGTTATGAGAAAGATGAAGTTATACTCAACATAGAGGAATTCCAAGCCCATAAAACGATATTTTATTTATACGATAAACTGAAAGAAAGCGGCGTAGAAGAACCACTTGACATGCTTAAAATCGAGAATTTCCTGAACGCAGTTAAAGAAAACAACTTCATTCATACTGACTTATATCAACTGTGGCATATCACATTCTCAATACCTGAAGTTGACGCAATGAGCCGTAAGTTGAAAGATAGATTTCATCTTACTAAAGAACAAGCGGAATATATCGCAAAAAATGTAGGTTACACAAGTGAATATGGCAGCCTGAGCACCAAGGCTATGAGGAACATTATGCCTTATTTACTCGATGGCCTTAATTATAGTGAGGCTTGCAATTCCGCAGGATACGATCATTCCGGTTACAAAACTGAAACGAAACTCCTAGATAAACTTGAACTCCTTAAACCCAATAGCATACGGAACCCCGTTGTAGAGCAAGTTTTAAATCAGGTAATTAATCTTACCAATATGCTTATTGAAAAATACGGAAAACCGGATGCGATAAAAGTTGAGCTGGCAAGGGAATTAAAGAACAACTACAAACAAAGGGAAGAAATTACCCGAAAAAACAGGCAAAGAGAAAAAAGAAGAGACAAGTATCGTAAAGTCCTTAAGGAAGATTTTGGCTTGCCTGTAGTGAATAACCGAGATCTGCAGCGATATACTTTATATGAAGAAACAAACAAAAAGTGCCTCTATTGCGGCCAAAATATTTCCAAGGCTGACTTCCTCAATGGAAATGCAGAAATTGAGCATATAATTCCGCGATCCCGTTCTTTCAATGACAGTATGCAGAATAAAATCCTTGCACACAGGAGCTGCAATAAAGACAAAGGTCAATTGACGGCATTTGAATTTATGAAAGGAAAAGTACCAGCTATATTTGAGCAGTATAAAGCACAAGTGGAAAAACTTTATGCAGAAGGAAAAAGAGCAGGGAAAATTTCCTGGACAAAATATAACAATCTATTAAAATCAGGGGAGAAATTAAGTGAAGATGCCGGCTTTCTCTCTCGACAGATTAATGATACACAATACATTTCCAAAAAAGCTATTGAAATTCTGTCACATATTACACACAAGGTCTATCCTACAAGTGGTGGTCTAACCTCTTTCTTCAGAGATCAATGGGGACTGAACCATATTCTACAGCAAGCAGTATTGCCCAAGTATCAGAAAATTGGTTATACCAAAATGGTAAAAATCAAAGATCAATGGGGAAATTATAAAGATATCGAAGTGCCCGACAACTGGTCCAAGCGCGACGACCATCGCCACCATGCTGTCGATGCCCTTGTAGTCGCGTTGACAACGCCTAAAATGGTCTTCTACCTTAATAATCTTCATAAACGCTACCAGTATAAGAACAAATACACCTCCAAGGCGAGAAAAGAAGAAATCATCGAAAAATTGCAAAAGGATAATCCTGAAATACAACAATACACACTCAAGGCATTCCTTGCTGATGATGGAGGATATAAAGAAATTCCCGCACCGATAAAAAATCTGAGAAATGCAGTTATGCCACACTTGAATAAGATCTTGATTTCTTATAAAAAAGATGAACTTGGATTAAGTGAATCCATTAACAGAATTCAAGGCAGTGATAAAATTCAGAGGACCATTGTCCCCAGAGGCCCACTGCATGAAGATACTGTGCGCCGTCGTATAAAAATTAAACGCTGGGAAGCTTTGAATAAGAAATTTACGCTCGAGAATGTCGAGAATATCGTCAGTCCGGTGATTCAAGAAAGAGTTAAGGCTCATCTTGAAGAATATGACAATAAGCCTCAACAAGCTTTCGCAAAAAAGAATATTGAAAAAGGCGGCTTAACATATAAAGGCAAGTTCATCCACAAAGTTAAGATATGGGATTACCAGTTTTTAAAATCTGTATCGCTAGAAACCGGATTAACTAGCGCGCAAGTAAAAAAGATTTACGACCCAAAAATCAAAAAGCTCATAGATGCACATATAGCAAAATATGGAGGAAATCTCAAGGAGGCGTTTAATGATTACTTCAATGATCCGATTTATCTCGATAATGAAAAAGCTGTCGTTCTTAAGACGATTTCGGTTACCGATGATGGGAAATATGAAGCAATAAGGACAAAAAGTGACCACAAGGGGAATCCAATGCTTAAAAATGATGAATTCCAGCCGATTGATTTCGTAAAAACGGGAAGTAATCATCACGCCTTGATATATAAGGATGAAAAGGGAAATTATCACGAGAGGATTAAATCTCTGTGGGAAGTCGCTGCCGAGGGAACAATTTCCTATGAGAATAAAGGTGATTTCTCACCCATTATCGATCGCAGGGATATTCCGGAAAAAGGATGGAAGTTTCAGTTTTCAATTCAGAAGAACGATTTATTTATTCTAGGGCTTGAACTCGAGAGAAAAGATTACTTTAAAGAGGAGAACAGAGAATTGATAAGTAAACATCTTTACCGTGTTCAGAAATTCAGCAAGAGCTATTATGTCTTCAGGCATCATCTTGAAACTACGCTGGATAGGAAAGAAAATGCCTTAAAAAGTGTCGTCTGGGAAAGGTACCGATCATTGCCTCATTTAAAGTCGTTAAGGAAAGTCCATTTAAATGCAATCGGAGATATAATAAAAATCGGAGAGTAACCAAGGATGAAGCGCACCTTATATTTCGGCAACCCGGCATATCTGTCAATAAAGAATAAGCAATTGCTTGTAAAATATCCTGACAAGGATGAGGTAAAAAAAGCAAGTATTGCGGACCTGGCATTGCTGGTCATCGATAACCCGAGAATAACGATAACCTCGCCGCTATTGCAAGAGCTTTTATCTGAGAATGTAGCCCTCGTTCAATGTGACAAGAAACACCTTCCGTCAGGGCTCTTTTATAATATGCAGGCGCATACGGAACAGCTCGAAGTCGTAAATTATCAGATATCATTAAGCCAGGCGCAGAAAGATCGTCTATGGCAGGAGATTATTCGGCAGAAAATACGGAATCAAGCAGACTTGTTGTCCTTGTATGTTTCAGACATTGATCGGATGAACTATTTTATCAAGAAAGTCTCACCGGGAGACACGAGGAATTATGAAGGGCAAGCCGCGGCATTCTACTGGTCAAGACTTTATCGCGACTTTATCGAAAACTTCCATCGAGATACGGATGAAAACGGTATCAATGCAGGCTTAAATTATGGTTACGCAATTCTGCGCAGCTTATGTGCCCGCGCTTTGGTACAGACAGGATTATTTCCGATGCTGGGCTTATTCCACTCCAATAAGTACAATAAATTTTGTCTCGCCGATGATCTGATGGAGCCATATAGGCCGTGGGTTGACAGGGCAATCAGAATACTTCTTGAAAATGGGAAGTCAATCGACTTGAGCGATAAAGCTATAAAAGCTACGCTTTTATCCATCCCACAAGAAGATGTAAAGATGGGAGAAAAGAGATATCCATTAATGAAGGCGATAGAACTCAGCGCATCCAGCTTAAAGAATATAATAATCAATAAAAATAAGACACTTATGTTACCGAGCTTTTATGAATAAGAAAACGTTTAATGGATATCGTATTATGTGGTTATTTGTATGTTTTGATTTACCCCAGGAGACTAAAACAGATAGGAGGAATTACACGCGATTTGTCAACATATTAAAAAAAGATGGCTTCTCGCGATTCCAATACTCAATTTATATAAGATGTTGCCCCAGCAGAGAAAATGCGGAAGCACATATTACCACGGTATCGAGAAAACTCCCTCCGAAGGGAGAAGTTGCAATCCTTAGAATCACGGATAAACAATTTGAACGCATGCAGACCTATAGGACAAAGAAGCAGACAAAGCCTCCATCAGTTACACAACAACTCGAACTATTTTAAGCTAAAGCATTGGATACCACCCGCTTGTGCGGGGGTATCGTCTGCTAAGATACAATTTGAAAGCTAATCACAACACATCTAAGTTGATAGCCTTGTTTGTCGCTCGTCTGCTAAGATACAATTTGAAAGCTAATCACAACGTTGCGACTCAAGCAAATCAGCATATAAATCGTCTGCTAAGATACAATTTGAAAGCTAATCACAACAAGTTCGACGTGTGATTGTTGTAGTTAGCTCGTCTGCTAAGATACAATTTGAAAGCTAATCACAACGTAAATCTTGTGGTGTTGTACACGATAGAGCGTCTGCTAAGATACAATTTGAAAGCTAATCACAACACCCTTTTTTGTTGTATGTGTATATAGGCTCGTCTGCTAAGATACAATTTGAAAGCTAATCACAACTCTGTTATTTATTCGGAAATTATAGCAAAACGTCTGCTAAGATACAATTTGAAAGCTAATCACAACGTTTGAGGAATCCGACTTCACCGAACGTGACGTCTGCTAAGATACAATTTGAAAGCTAATCACAACAGCCATCGGGATTTATATTTCTGTATGGAACGTCTGCTAAGATACAATTTGAAAGCTAATCACAACCCATTTGAAATGTCGAGCTCCCCTGTGCTACGTCTGCTAAGATACAATTTGAAAGCTAATCACAACCAGCTGTGCAATAACAAGGGTATCAACGTTCGTCTGCTAAGATACAATTTGAAAGCTAATCACAACCTTTTTTTAAGCCGTATTTCAACTGTTCTACGTCTGCTAAGATACAATTTGAAAGCTAATCACAACAAATTAAAGTTTGGTTTTTCAACTTTAAGTCGTCTGCTAAGATACAATTTGAAAGCTAATCACAACACCTCATCCCCGTTACTATCCTTGTATTTGCGTCTGCTAAGATACAATTTGAAAGCTAATCACAACATGTTGTGCAATTGTAGCCGTTGTGCTGTCCGTCTGCTAAGATACAATTTGAAAGCTAATCACAACTCCTAATACATTTGCGATAGTTTTCTGGTCCGTCTGCTAAGATACAATTTGAAAGCTAATCACAACACTGTCAAGGTTGAATTGCTGTCGTTTATGCGTCTGCTAAGATACAATTTGAAAGCTAATCACAACTTTAATAACTTTAAATAAGTATTCATAATTCGTCTGCTAAGATACAATTTGAAAGCTAATCACAACCAAAATGGCAAGTTATCGACATCAGCTAAACGTCTGCTAAGATACAATTTGAAAGCTAATCACAACCCCAGCGTTATCATAAACCCATCTATCGCACGTCTGCTAAGATACAATTTGAAAGCTAATCACAACACCTCATCCCCGTTACTATCCTTGTATTTGCGTCTGCTAAGATACAATTTGAAAGCTAATCACAACATGTTGTGCAATTGTAGCCGTTGTGCTGTCCGTCTGCTAAGATACAATTTGAAAGCTAATCACAACTCCTAATACATTTGCGATAGTTTTCTGGTCCGTCTGCTAAGATACAATTTGAAAGCTAATCACAACACTGTCAAGGTTGAATTGCTGTCGTTTATGCGTCTGCTAAGATACAATTTGAAAGCTAATCACAACTTTAATAACTTTAAATAAGTATTCATAATTCGTCTGCTAAGATACAATTTGAAAGCTAATCACAACCAAAATGGCAAGTTATCGACATCAGCTAAACGTCTGCTAAGATACAATTTGAAAGCTAATCACAACTGGTTGTACACTAAAGCTGATGAGTGGGATCGTCTGCTAAGATACAATTTGAAAGCTAATCACAACCTTTGTAGGTGTTAACCTCCAAAAGCGCCCCGTCTGCTAAGATACAATTTGAAAGCTAATCACAACGGATTCTTTTAATGTTCATACTGGAGAAAACGTCTGCTAAGATACAATTTGAAAGCTAATCACAACTACGCCATAGTCTATTCCATATTTTTTTTCCGTCTGCTAAGATACAATTTGAAAGCTAATCACAACTGTCTCGACCCTGATTCTTTTATTCTAATACGTCTGCTAAGATACAATTTGAAAGCTAATCACAACAATATCTGTCGCTTATATCCCATCCACACTCGTCTGCTAAGATACAATTTGAAAGCTAATCACAACGAAGGGCAATCTGCTTCTGAATTCACAGAACGTCTGCTAAGATACAATTTGAAAGCTAATCACAACAGATCCGAATAGGGCACTCCGTTTACTAATCGTCTGCTAAGATACAATTTGAAAGCTAATCACAACTTTCGTAAAACATATCGTCCCACAAATCAACGTCTGCTAAGATACAATTTGAAAGCTAATCACAACGACGCATTGAAGATTGCGAAGATGCGATATCGTCTGCTAAGATACAATTTGAAAGCTAATCACAACCATCTTCATCTTCAATACCAAGTTCAAGTACGTCTGCTAAGATACAATTTGAAAGCTAATCACAACAGTTTTAGACAAAGAAAAGAATCCACTTATCGTCTGCTAAGATACAATTTGAAAGCTAATCACAACTCCATATTATGGGTTTTCCCATTTTTGGGTCGTCTGCTAAGATACAATTTGAAAGCTAATCACAACGCATAGCTCCGCCTGATTATCCGTTATACCCGTCTGCTAAGATACAATTTGAAAGCTAATCACAACATTCACAAACCGCTCGTACGCTTTACCATGCGTCTGCTAAGATACAATTTGAAAGCTAATCACAACCTCTGGTACCTACGAGCTGAAAAGAAATCGCGTCTGCTAAGATACAATTTGAAAGCTAATCACAACCAGTAAGGCGAAGTATCTTGATAACGAATACGTCTGCTAAGATACAATTTGAAAGCTAATCACAACAGATGTGTACCGTTCACGTCATCATATACACGTCTGCTAAGATACAATTTGAAAGCTAATCACAACGTGCGCAACCTGTCCCAAGAAATAAACAAGCGTCTGCTAAGATACAATTTGAAAGCTAATCACAACTTGCCTTCTGGTTTAACTTCCACAAAGCCACGTCTGCTAAGATACAATTTGAAAGCTAATCACAACCAGTAATGTATTTCTTTTCGCCATTAGCCTCGTCTGCTAAGATACAATTTGAAAGCTAATCACAACATAAGAGCCTTATAACGTGCCGTGTATTCTCGTCTGCTAAGATACAATTTGAAAGCTAATCACAACAGAGATTGTTGATAGGCTAATAAATCAGGCCGTCTGCTAAGATACAATTTGAAAGCTAATCACAACTATGTTTTATATTGTAAGTCTCGAGATATTCGTCTGCTAAGATACAATTTGAAAGCTAATCACAACCGGACTCTTCCTCAACAATTTCCTCATGTGCGTCTGCTAAGATACAATTTGAAAGCTAATCACAACGAATCACGACAGATATTTCAGTAAAGCTAACGTCTGCTAAGATACAATTTGAAAGCTAATCACAACCCAATAGGCGTTGTGTTATTATTTTCGTCTCGTCTGCTAAGATACAATTTGAAAGCTAATCACAACGTATGGGGATAGCACAGCCGATAATAATACCGTCTGCTAAGATACAATTTGAAAGCTAATCACAACTACTGTCATGGCTCTGTATTTTTGGACGCACGTCTGCTAAGATACAATTTGAAAGCTAATCACAACGACGGCTTTAAAAGCGGAAATTGACAAGCGCGTCTGCTAAGATACAATTTGAAAGCTAATCACAACAATAATCTCATAATTTTAATTTAATGTTTACGTCTGCTAAGATACAATTTGAAAGCTAATCACAACTGGGCGCACCATGCGAATGGTGTGCTTTTTCGTCTGCTAAGATACAATTTGAAAGCTAATCACAACATACCTATATTTCGTACACACACAAGAATACGTCTGCTAAGATACAATTTGAAAGCTAATCACAACTGACGATTTGAAACATGGCATTCCGCTTGTCGTCTGCTAAGATACAATTTGAAAGCTAATCACAACCACAACATGAAACTACAAAGGATGACAACCCGTCTGCTAAGATACAATTTGAAAGCTAATCACAACGCCACAACTGTGATAGTGTGTTTGCCTACCCGTCTGCTAAGATACAATTTGAAAGCTAATCACAACTAAAACAAAACTATAAGCTTCTGGGCGCATCGTCTGCTAAGATACAATTTGAAAGCTAATCACAACGCAAGGTACAATCGCAACAGTAATCACAGCCGTCTGCTAAGATACAATTTGAAAGCTAATCACAACATAAACACACTGTTAATGTCGGCATCAGGACGTCTGCTAAGATACAATTTGAAAGCTAATCACAACCCGTCGCAATCTTCAGGCGCAACATCGATACGTCTGCTAAGATACAATTTGAAAGCTAATCACAACGTTAATAATATATCATTTTCATTACCAAGTCGTCTGCTAAGATACAATTTGAAAGCTAATCACAACCGCAAGCAGCCCCGTGTCTGCCTTTAATGTCGTCTGCTAAGATACAATTTGAAAGCTAATCACAACGAGGTAATGAAGCCTTGTGATGTTACCCAACGTCTGCTAAGATACAATTTGAAAGCTAATCACAACTTCTGCAAGATACGAATGATAGACGTAAGGCGTCTGCTAAGATACAATTTGAAAGCTAATCACAACCTCATTAACTCGTCCGCAGCTTTTACATTCCGTCTGCTAAGATACAATTTGAAAGCTAATCACAACTTGAACGCACCCTTCTCGATAATGTCGTTACGTCTGCTAAGATACAATTTGAAAGCTAATCACAACAGCGCGTCAAGCACCTCTTGTCGAAGAGACCGTCTGCTAAGATACAATTTGAAAGCTAATCACAACACGCTTATTTCCCCATCCGCCGCAATAACACGTCTGCTAAGATACAATTTGAAAGCTAATCACAACACACATACCGTCTCACTTGAAGTGCCTAAACGTCTGCTAAGATACAATTTGAAAGCTAATCACAACGTCATCAACTTTCTTGTAAGATACAAATATCGTCTGCTAAGATACAATTTGAAAGCTAATCACAACTCAACTGACCTACAAATTGAGCAAAACCAACGTCTGCTAAGATACAATTTGAAAGCTAATCACAACGGATTATATCAGGTAGTAGTAACAGATGAACGTCTGCTAAGATACAATTTGAAAGCTAATCACAACGACTATGCAACAAGCCGCTACAAAAAAAAACGTCTGCTAAGATACAATTTGAAAGCTAATCACAACAATAAAGTAATCATATACCTGTTCAGCAAACGTCTGCTAAGATACAATTTGAAAGCTAATCACAACTGTGTGTGTATTTATACCTATATTTCGTACCGTCTGCTAAGATACAATTTGAAAGCTAATCACAACTAATAATGCACAGCACGATCTCAATTTATGCGTCTGCTAAGATACAATTTGAAAGCTAATCACAACAGAATAGGGCAAAGCGTGTCATAATGTGCACGTCTGCTAAGATACAATTTGAAAGCTAATCACAACGATTTGAATGACTCCGTAAGGGAGGCAATGCGTCTGCTAAGATACAATTTGAAAGCTAATCACAACCGTGTCTATTGTAATTGTCGCATCATTCACCGTCTGCTAAGATACAATTTGAAAGCTAATCACAACAGCCAAACGCCATTGTTCTCAATCCAGAGGCGTCTGCTAAGATACAATTTGAAAGCTAATCACAACTTCATGTGCAATTTCAATTATGTCTATGAACGTCTGCTAAGATACAATTTGAAAGCTAATCACAACTGTACTTCGTTTCTGAAATTGTGCGCTCAACGTCTGCTAAGATACAATTTGAAAGCTAATCACAACGAGGAAGAGGAATTGCGTAAATTGTCTATGCGTCTGCTAAGATACAATTTGAAAGCTAATCACAACAGATTCTTTTAATGTTCATACTGGAGAAAACGTCTGCTAAGATACAATTTGAAAGCTAATCACAACTGTTGCTATTAGCGTTGTATCAACTTCAAGCGTCTGCTAAGATACAATTTGAAAGCTAATCACAACATACATACCGTCTCACTTGAAGTGCCTAAACGTCTGCTAAGATACAATTTGAAAGCTAATCACAACAAAAATGGAACTTGGGGTGCAAACAAGAAACGTCTGCTAAGATACAATTTGAAAGCTAATCACAACGCCGGAGCGGTGACAAAAACAGTCCTTGCACGTCTGCTAAGATACAATTTGAAAGCTAATCACAACATTTGCGTAAGCGAATCAATATTAATCTGGCGTCTGCTAAGATACAATTTGAAAGCTAATCACAACTAAATAACCAAGATAAGTTAAATAAGGCGTCGTCTGCTAAGATACAATTTGAAAGCTAATCACAACAATACGGTTAGGATGGTTATTGGCGTTAAACGTCTGCTAAGATACAATTTGAAAGCTAATCACAACTACTTTTTATCTGCCATAATTAATCGTTTACGTCTGCTAAGATACAATTTGAAAGCTAATCACAACTACTTGTCATCGTCCTGCTCCGTGAAATCTCGTCTGCTAAGATACAATTTGAAAGCTAATCACAACTACAATCGTATAACGCTCTCCATTGGCAGTCGTCTGCTAAGATACAATTTGAAAGCTAATCACAACACGGCTACAAAACCCGACATACCATTTTAACGTCTGCTAAGATACAATTTGAAAGCTAATCACAACACGAATGACAATAACATTCCATTGCTTGGACGTCTGCTAAGATACAATTTGAAAGCTAATCACAACCTTTTTGCTCCAGTTCGTAAGTCGAAACCCCGTCTGCTAAGATACAATTTGAAAGCTAATCACAACGCTGAAGCTGACACGGTTATCTGTCGCCCTCGTCTGCTAAGATACAATTTGAAAGCTAATCACAACGGTTTCTTATAGGCATCTGCAAAGACTGACCGTCTGCTAAGATACAATTTGAAAGCTAATCACAACGATAAAGTACCGGAAAGCCTTATCACTTTCCGTCTGCTAAGATACAATTTGAAAGCTAATCACAACCTTTTTGCTCCAGTTCGTAAGTCGAAACCCCGTCTGCTAAGATACAATTTGAAAGCTAATCACAACGGAACGGATACTCAAACTCGGAACGAATTGCGTCTGCTAAGATACAATTTGAAAGCTAATCACAACTGATGGATGAGAGTTCCACAATTTCAGAGCCGTCTGCTAAGATACAATTTGAAAGCTAATCACAACCAATGACCTACTATAATTTTATGCTGTTCGCGTCTGCTAAGATACAATTTGAAAGCTAATCACAACTAGAAAAAGTACAAGAATACAGAGTTCAGACGTCTGCTAAGATACAATTTGAAAGCTAATCACAACGTTCCCTGCATAAAAGTAAAAGCTCCGCTACGTCTGCTAAGATACAATTTGAAAGCTAATCACAACTAAGGCAAAAGATTGTAATATAGAACTATTCGTCTGCTAAGATACAATTTGAAAGCTAATCACAACGGCATCTGTTATACTCATTTCTATCTTCTACTAACCATTTCGGTGAAACTATGCCAGTTTTCCGGTTTAATGGGAAAATTATGGATCGCTGTGCCCGATTTACGATGAATATAATCAGCGTAGCTGATTATGGGGTTTTTAGTAAGTTTTTTTGTGCTTGTGTGGCCGGGAGTAAATTCAATCGACTTAAACATTGATTATTTTATCGGTTGAGTGGGAGCAGATCTGGGGGAATCAGCTAGAACTTCGGCGTCATTCTGGGGGTTATAGGTTCACTGCGATGCTAAACCTGTGAGGTTTTCGAAACCTCACAGGTTTTTAACGTAAAA
>CAYTBT010000025.1:0-47741 GCA_964436125.1 uncultured Saprospiraceae bacterium
TTACTACGATTCCGAGCCAAATTCTTGCGCGAGCCCTTGTCTTCTGTGGCTTTTGTGCTTCCTTTTGCATTTCTATTGCACGTTTTGGGTATTACCACAATTCTTATCCATTCCGTCACAAATATTCTTATTCTTATATATCTATCCGGGATATTTCTTGTTTAAACAAAACAATAGTTACAGAAAGGCGTTACATATAGCGGTTAAACAAACGAATTATTTATCTAAATAAATTTATTTCATAATGGCAAAGGAATTCACAGACAGCAATTTTCAAGAACTTGTTCTTGATAGTGACAAAGTCGTATTGGTAGATTTTTGGGCAGAATGGTGTGGACCATGTAGAATGATAGGCCCGATCATTGAAGAATTACACGAGGAATATGGTGACAAGGCAATTATCGGAAAGGTAAATGTCGATCACAATCCTGAGATTTCTATGAAATACGGTGTCCGTTCTATCCCTACACTTCTCGTCATTAAAGATGGAGAAGTCGTAGACAAGCACGTAGGTGTGGCATCGAAGTCTGATTTACAGGCAAAGATTAATGCTCAGATGAACTGATTATTCTCAATCATTGATAGAGAGAAACCGGCTTGTTGATAAATTTCATATATTACGATGGATATAAGGTAAATTAAACAAGTCGGTTTTTTTATGTCTGATAGTACCCAAACCATGCATTGTGCTATCGGCCTATCAGTTGCACCGGGTAATAGTTGATGGCTATATTGCGATTTTTGATTGTAGCCGCAGATTGTGGGTAGGTGGAAAATCATCTCCGCATAATTACCCGGAATTTAACCGGCTCAACATCTCATACTCCTTCATAGGAAATACGCATATATTATGCTTGATGATAGGCTGCTTTATGTAGGGTGAGCTATCCAGTAGGAGAAATGCAAGTGTAAGTTCATTGCGCAAGGAGGTACATAAATTTTATATAAGGAGACACATCACAATATGGATATTCTCGACATAAGAGATCTGAAACGAATAGACAATCTTGAATTACTTGCAAGCCAAGTTGTAGAAGGCTTTATCATAGGTTTACATAAAAGTCCCTACCACGGTTTTTCAGTTGAATTTGCAGAGCACAATCAATATAATCAAGGTGAACCGACCAAGAATATCGATTGGAAAGTGTATGCACGTACAGATAAGTTATTCGTAAAAAAATACGAGGAAGAAACCAATCTCCGTTGTCAGATCATTATTGACAATTCTTCTTCTATGCACTATCCGGAAGTAGGCCCGGGTACAGATACTCCGATAAATAAGATAAGGTTCACGACAGTAGCTGCAGCATCCTTAATGCATTTATTGCAGAAACAACGCGATGCATTTGGGCTCAACATCTATGATTCCGAATTGCGATTAAGCACAAGGACCAAGACAAGTACCAAGCACTACAGACTGATGCTTTCTTATCTCGAGAACATTCTTTTAAAAGCTGAAAGCGGAAGAAGAACCGCAACTGCGGAAGCCTTACATCTTATAGCTGAACGCATCCACAAGAGAAGCCTTGTCATCCTATTCACTGATATGTTCAACCCCGAGAAGGATAATATCAAGGAGTTATTTGATGCAATACAGCATTTAAAGCATAAAAAGCACGAGTTAATCCTGTTTCACGTTCTCGATCACAAGACGGAATTTGATTTTGACTTTGAGAATAAGCCATATAAATTCACTGACATTGAGACCGGTCAGCAACTCAAGTTATTGCCACAGCAATTTAAGCAACGCTATACAGAACACATGCAGAAGTTTCTCAGCGAGATAAAGGAGAAATGCCTTCAATATAAAATTGACTTTATCAAGACAGACATAAGAGAAGGGGTTTATCCTATACTACAATCTTATCTAGTAAAACGCTCCAAGATGTATGCCTAAGGGAATAAATGAAGCGCTTGGTTTACCCACATTGCTCGACACGGATTTGACTGAAGAAGCCGCAGAGGCCATCATTGCTGGACGTGCGGAAGAGATTGCGGATTACCTGCACATACTCCGAGCGGATAAAGGACACAGCGTCTTAATTGTATTGCAAGGCATGGATGCCGCAGGAAAGAGCGGTGCGATAAGAAATATATTTGCGCAAGCTAGCCCAGCCAATGTCCGGGTAAAAGCATTCAAGCAACCGACAGCAGAAGAGCTAGAGCACGATTTTCTCTGGCGTGTCCATCAAGCTACACCTCGCAGAGGAGAAGTAGTCATATTTGATCGCTCACATTATGAGGATATTTTAATTCAGCGCGTCCACAAGTGGATTGACATGGCACAAGTAAGGCGGAGAATGGCATCAATAAATGCATTTGAGCGCTTACTCATCGAGGACAATAAGACACTTATCCTCAAATTTTTTCTCAATATTTCCTACGAGCAACAAGCTATAGAATTACAGGAAAGAATTGATGAACCGGATAATCGCTGGAAGCACAATCCCCAAGATTGGGAAGAAAGAAAGCTCTGGGATGAATATATGAAAGCCTATCGCTTTATCCTGGATAATAGTGAAATCCCCTGGTATCCTACTCCCGTGGATATCCGCTTCCATCGCGATCTTTTCATGACAGAAATCATCCTTAAAGAATTGAAAAAGCTCGACCTTCACTACCCGGGCTTCCAAGAAAATTATAATCTATGAATTCAGTACGTGTCGATAAATGGTTGTGGGCAGTACGCCTTTTTAAATCGCGCACCAAGGCCAACACGGCTTGCAAAAGCAATAGAGTTACCATTAATAAGCATCCTGCCAAGCCGTCCAGCGATGTAAAAGTCGGCGATATCATCCGGTTCAAAAAAGGAGATTATAATCTTACCGTAGAGGTATTAAAGCTCCTTAAAAATCGTCGTAGCTACACTATCGCCAAGGTCTGCTACAAAGACCTCACACCGGATTCAGAATACCGGAAATACAAGAACTGGTTCAATGAAGCACGCATTCAAGAACACCGTGAAAAAGGCGCAGGCCGACCGACCAAGCGAGAGCGTCGCAAACTCGATGATTTCAAGCAGTCCCTCTACGAGAATGATTTTTAATCAGTAAAAAGACTCGAGAAAGCCCTTACTTGAAATTATCCGCTACCACAAGTTCTTTTCCTCCACCGGAATAGTCATAAAATCCTTCACCGGATTTCCGACCGAGATTCCCTGCGGTAACCATATTTACAAGTAAAGGACAAGGCGCATACTTCGCCTCCCCAAATCCATCATACAATACCCGCATAATACTGAGACAGACATCGAGACCGATAAAATCTGCAAGCTGAAGCGGCCCCATCGGATGTGCCATACCGAGTTTCATTACTGTATCGATCTCGCTCACGCTAGCAACACCTTGATAGAGGGAGAAAATAGCCTCGTTAATCATGGGCATAAGAATGCGATTGGCGATAAAGCCGGGATAGTCATTCACTTCCACAGGCACTTTGTTCAAGTTGCGAGACAAGTCGAGAATAGTCTCGGTAACTTCATCTGTAGTTTTGTAGCCACGGATTACCTCCACAAGTTTCATTACCGGTACAGGATTCATAAAATGCATCCCTATTACCTTCTCCGGCCTTGTCGTTGCAGCCGCAATCTGCGTAATGGAAATGGAAGAAGTATTGGACGCAAGAATAGCTTGTTCCGGCGCATGAGCATCTACCTCCTTAAATATATTGAGCTTTATTTCTGTATTCTCTGTCGCCGCCTCAATCACAAGTTCTGCCTCTCTTACACCTTTTTCTATATCGCGATAAGTGAAAATATTGTCGAGCGTAGATTGCTTCCGCTCTCCGTCAATTTTCCCCTTCTTTATCATCCGATCTAGATTCCGCATAATCGTATTTATTGCTTTCTCGAGCGCTTCCTCAGAGATATCGATAAGATTTACCCGATGTCCATGCATCGCACAGACGTGTGCTATGCCATTTCCCATTGTCCCCGCTCCTATTACTGCTATATTTTTCATTTCTTCTAGTTTTATTGATATTCTTGTGATTATCGACTGCAAATATGCTAAATTATCTCCACTTTTTCCGCTTTTCTTCCGTTCCGTTCCCTTCCTGCTTTTCCACAGCAGAATTCAATATAATCAGAGAATAATCCGATATTTGTCATAAACACCTAAATCAAATCTTTAGTTAAAATGGAGAAAATTGTTGGTTTATATGTCACTTATCCCGAGAAGAATACTATGAAAAAGTGCCTCGACCTCCTTCTGGATAAGCATTATATAGCTTGCGCAAATGCCTTCCCTATCCTATCCTTTTACCGATGGAATGGAAAAAAAACACAGGATGAGGAATATGTCTGCTTAATGAAAACTTCCTCGGAGAAATTGCATTCCTGCATAGAACTTATCAAAAATCTTCACCCTTATGATGTTCCCTGCATACTTCAATATGAAATGAAAGCGGAATCGTCATACTATACCTGGTTGAAGGATTGCTTAAAAGCGCCCAATCTATAATTTTACCCCTATTTCATAGCTTCTGATATATTAATCAACGATAAAATCGCATAATATTAATCAAAATCTTTACCTTTGCGGCATTGTTTCGGAGGAGGTCCAGTCCATTTTCTGATGCATAAGCGAGATTATAAAATTGGTCTTGTATGTGCTGGTAATAGAGATAGCCCATATATTTTTACCTGCTGTGTGGAAGAGAAATCGGCGGTAATAGTCAATATGATTTTATGAAAGAAAGGGATTAATGGCCGATTTACGGAAGAATCATCGATTCAACTTAAATATACGTTAAAATGCCGTATAGTAAGAGTAAATTATCGGCAATGAGCGTTTTAAAGTATCGTAGTAAAAAAAGCTGCATGAAATTGAAAAAGCACATTCTGTTATATTTATTCTTCTCACTGGTCGTCGTCAGTGTATCCGCTCAGAATGATAGAAGCGTCAAATTTGGGATATTGGGCGGTTTATCCTCCTACAATATCGACCCATCTGCCGTAATCGTACACAATACGGATGGCATCGGCGTCGCGCAGCTTGCATTCAAGGATGCGACTTACGGTTTTCACTTCGGAGTATTTGTAATCGCTAAGTCCGGTTTCCTTTTCATGAAGCCGCAAGTCCAATTTAATTCGCAGACCGTCAGCTACTCTTATGAAAACATAAGCAGTGGAAAGTTGAATATTCTGGATGAAACTTATCAGAATATTGATATCCCACTTCAATTCGGTTTAAATATCGGACCGGTACGCCTAGGCATAGGTCCGGTAGGTCATATCCATATCGACGGAAAATCGGATTTCTTCAACCTGAAAGATGTAGATTACAGACAAGAATTTAAGGAAATGACCTTTGGCTATGTCATGGGATTAGGACTAGATATATGGAATTTTCATGCCGACCTGTCATACGAGGGCAATCTATCTAAGCTGGGAAGTCATATTGTGCTTTATGGTCATCATGTAGAATTTGATACTGCTCCCGCTCGCTTCCTATTGACCTTAGGGGTATCCTTTTAATTTGATTTCCGGCGTCTTGCAGATAATACCTTCTTAATTCCCGGCAAACCCGCTAGAGACTTATGCGTTCCTCCTAAGCTCGCTATAGCTATCAATGTTTAAATTGGGACAAATATTAATGTAATCACCGGTCCTCACGTCCATCATTATCTTTTAAAGAATCTGTTCACAGGATGCTTGCTTAGAATACTCAAGAAGCATCTTGTAAATCAAATATACAAGCACATTATGCTCTTAGGCATAAATCGAAGGTCTGATTTCACAGGGTAATCGAATCCGTTCTCCTGTTTTCACCATATTTCAAGATTCGGGAGCTATGAATATTATAAATATCTATAAATCAATTATCTATGATAAAAATAATTTCAATTCTTGGTGTCCCGAAGAGAAATCTAAACCATTAATGTCTTGTATTTCTCTAGTACCCAAATCTGTTTTGACTTCATTTTATACCACTTGTTGTGTGGAATATTTTTAGCAGAATTCCACAAGATAAATCATAAATTTTGGTCAATAATCTCGCCAAGTGAAGTTTATGTTCACTCAATACCAAGGGCTTCACATTTTATATACTCAATATTCCACCCATGGCTTTGTATTTTAAGACTTTCACGTGTCTGCCGTAGAAGGAGTCCTCTTTGCACTATTTTCAGTAGTTACATGAGGAACTTCATGAACTGATTAAGGAAACAAAAGCAGTGGAATGATATCCGCACCGTTAGAGCTTGCAAAATTGGAAGCTTCACCAGCGATAGCTTGTTCGCCAAGCATGACTGAATGAAGTCTCGGCTTGCCCGGTGGAATACGACCTTCGGTCGTGCCGATTCTCGGCATTCCACGGGGCTTGTCCGAAACTACTCTCAGTCATAGTCGATTTACGACCATTGATTCCGACAAGGCGGAATTTCTTTCGGTCATATCAATGGAAAAGTGGCAAAAGAAAAAATGGGTGTCCCAATGGTGAAAACAGGGTCTGATTTCACAGAGTAAACCCTATGAAATGCATCTTTGATGCCATCACTATGTGATGATTTCACAGGGTAAACGAATCCGTTCTCACGTGAAGATATGTTTTTAGCCTTCCGCTCAATTCTGACGCTTATATATCTGTCCTTATGGATTCTCATTCATAGAAGGCCAACGCAAGTAGAGCTGTTTGCCTCATTATCACTTATCATTTCACCGGGCACAAAGCCCAAGAATTGCCCAGAGGTGAACTAGCACCCAGGTAACGCCTTTAAGAGAAGTGGACCTAATGGTAAAATCTGATTAAATACGACTTAAACAAGAATCCTTAAACTATTCACCGATTCTTGAGTTTTCATAATACGAGAAGCCATTTCTTGGAACAAAGAATCAATGCTACACCTGTTCATAGTGTTGTAGCGAATAAGTAAAATATATGAATACAGAGACAGCGATTGCAGATGCATGGAGTGAGAAAATTTCATTTGATAAAGTCCCCTATTTTTCTGACCGTGACATTGCCTATGTGACAGAAGACCCACGCCTAGAACCATTTATTAAGTATCCGGTAACAATGGACACTTTTGCCAAGGTATTCAGGGACAAGAAACACGACGATACCGACAGAGCGCTCTTGGTTTCCGTTTTGCGTAAGCAATATGAGAAGTTAGGCGCATTGACTCCGGACCGAGAGACCAAGATTATAAAACTACTCGATAAAGATACATTCACCATTATTTCAGCACATCAACCTTGTTTATTTACCGGTCCTCTGTATGTAATTTATAAGATTATTGCTGTAATCAATGCGGCAAAGTCCATAAATGAAGCATATCCCGACAAAAAAGTAGTGCCTATTTACATCAGTGGTGGAGAGGATCATGATTTTGAGGAGATCAATCACACTTATATATTCAATAATAAACTAGAATGGCATGACGAATCGGCTTCAGGTCCCGTAGGGCGTTTATCCACGGAATCTATGGATAAAGTATTGAATGAGCTCAAGGAAATCTGCGGAGAAGATGAAAGAGCCCATAAATGGTTCAATTTAATGAACGAGACCTACAGAAAAGCTGAAAACTACGGTCAAGCAACACGTCAAATTATCCACGAGCTATTTAAGGATACGGAACTGCTCGTTGTGGGGATGGATGACCTAGAATTCAAAAAATCATTTTCAACGATAGCTTCCAGGGAAATCCTCAAGCAATTCAGCGCAGCCTATGTCAGAGAAACGCAGTCAGAGCTAGAGAAAGCCGGCTTTCAAGAACAAGCTTACGTCAGGGATATCAATTTCTTCTACCTCTGTGATGAAGGAAGGAAAAGAATAGTCTATGACGATAACATATATCACATCCTTGATACTGACATAAGCTTTGACAGCTCAGCCATGGCAGAAGAGATCCAGAAACACCCTGAACGCTTCAGTCCCAATGTCGTTATGCGGCCCATTTATCAAGAGTTTATCTTTCCCAATATCGCCTACATAGGAGGTGGCGGAGAACTCGCGTATTGGATGGAACGGAAAACGCAATTTGAGGCATTCGGGATTAATTTCCCTATGCTGATAAGGAGAAGTTCACTGCTTCTTGTTGATAAACGTTCTCAGAAAGATCTGAAGAAACTAAATCTTACCGTAGAAGACCTTCTTAAAGATATAGAGGATCTTATTAAAAAATATACAAGAGAACAAGGTGATGGCGAGACTTCCTTATCGGCTTATCGGAAGCAAGTCCACAAGCTATTCCTGGAGATTGGCCTGCAAGCAGCCTCTATAGATAAATCACTGAAAAGTTATGTCAGTGCAGAGGAAAGAAACGTACAGAAGACACTCGGTCAGATTGAATCCAAGCTCATGAAGGCTGAAAAGGATCGACTTTCCATTGATCTACAGAAAATCAGAAAACTCAAAGATCGACTTTTTCCTGAAAACAGCTTGCAAGAACGACGCGATAATTTCTTATCATGGCTTATCCGCTATGACCAAGAATTCTGGGAAAAATTATATGCTGAAATTGACGTATTTGACAAGCGCTTCCACCTTGTTTATTTCTGAAGAAAGTTGAATCAAGGAGGGGAAATATCCTCGCAATTAATTCAGGATTATTTCAAGGATCTGCACAAGCCTTCCCTTAAGCTCTTCTCTGTCTATGATAAAGTCGAGAAAACCGTGTTCCAGGAGAAATTCGGAAGATTGAAAGCCTTCCGGCAAATCCTTTTTTATCAAATCCTTAATTACACGTGGCCCCGCAAAGCCAATTAATGCGCCCGGTTCCGCAAAGTTTATATCGCCGAGCATGGTGTATGAAGCTGTTACTCCTCCTGTTGTAGGATCTGTCATGAAAGAAAGGTAGGGAATACCTTCTTTCTGCATCTGTGACAACTTCACGCTCGTCTTGGCCATCTGCATCAATGAAAAGGCGGACTCCATCATCCTGGCTCCACCGGACTTAGAAATAATCATCAAGGGAACCCGATGCTCTATACAGAAATCTATCGCACGCGATATCCGCTCGCCGACTACCGAGCCCATCGAACCGCCGATAAACCTGAAATCCATCGCAGCGACTACCATCTCGTATGTACCTATTTCTCCGGCTGCAACGGTAATTGCTTCTGTCAAGTCCGTTCTATCTATCGCCGTCTCGAGTCTGTCCTCATAAGACTTTAAATCCGTAAAATTCAAGAAATCGTAGGAACGTAAATTCTCAAATAATTTGCGGTAACGCTGATCATCAAAGAGAAGGTCAAAGTACTTCTGCGATCCTATTCTATAATGATAATTACACTCCGGACACTTGTAGTAATTTTCTCTCAACTCCTTGGAAGTTGCAAGATGCCCGCAGGATTTACACTTATTCCACAAGCCATCCGGCGCTTCCTTCTTGAACTGCGTTGCCGTCTGAATACCGTCTTTAAGTCGTTTAAACCATCCCATGCTTCTGATGCTTTCTTTTAATTAGTATGCTAAGTTATATAAGTTTACTCAGTTAACCTAAGAAAAATTATATAGAGCAACCTTTAATCTATAGGTCCGCTTACGCAAATGTGTGTCCGATAGCTCATTGCCCTACTTCTCCATTTCATCCTTCCTTGTCGCCTCACTCTTTGATCTCGACTTAGACATTGCTTCTCTATTACCCAAAACATGCAATAGAAATGCCCTATCTGTATCCAGGACAAGAAAGCTTAGCTTTATTGAATGCGGTACGACTTTTCACTTTGCTCAAATCCTCGTACCTTTGCCCTGCGCTAGCTCATCGATACGAGAAGTGAGCCTGTTACAGCCCTATCTGTGGATATTTTGAATGCTCATTTATAGAATATCAACAAGCTAGTGTAAGTATAAATGTATCGGTATTAAAGAAGCACTTATACACAGCTTGCAGCAAGCAAATATTATACATCTTATTAAAAGCAAGAAAATTATACTATATGGCAGGACATAATAAATGGTCAAAGATTAAACGCAAAAAAGGTGCTGAAGACAAGCGCCGCTCAAAGATTTTCTCCAAGATTGTTAAAGAAATTACAATTGCAGTTAAGGAAGGCGGCAATTCCGATCCTGAATTTAACCCGCGACTCCGCGTTGCCATAGCCAATGCCAAAGGGGAAAATATGCCCAAGGATAATATCACCCGCGCTATTAAAAAAGCTGAACAAGGCAATGCCGGTGATTACATGGAACCTACTTATGAAGGTTATGCACCGCACGGCATCGCGGTATTTATAGAGTGCACGACGGATAACCTCAACCGCACCGTGTCCAATCTCCGGGCAACTTTTACCAAGTACGGCGGCAACCTAGCTACCAATGGATCCGTGGATTATCTCTTCACGCGGAAAGGCGTCTTTGTCCTGGAGAATCTCGATGCAGAACAAGCGGAAGAATTACAACTAGAATTAATCGATGCAGGTGCTGAAAGTTTTGATTACGATGATGAAGAAAATGAAATGGAAATCACAATCGCATTTCAAGACTTCGGAAATATGCAGAGCAAACTGGAAGAATTGAATATCGAGCCTAAAAAAGCTCAGATGATAAGAATCCCTTCCAATACGATTAGCCTTGATATCTCCGATGCCAAGCAAGTACTCAATCTCATTGACGATCTCGATAATGACGATGATGTTCAGAATGTTTTTCACAATCTAGAGATGACGGATGAACTCGCTGAAATGATGATGAATGAAGACTAGTATGAACGTTTTATATGGACCGAAAACAGCATAAAAAAACCCCGCTGTCGAAGATGACAACGAGGTCGAACACACTATGAGAACATTCTTAAATATCTTGTGCTGACAAAGCTAAATGAAATCATTTAAACGTGCAAATTATTTCTTCACTATTTAAGAAAATTTTCTACTAATAAGCTAAAAGGTCCTATGATCCTAGAACAGACAATACAAGAGGTCTTTGATACTGCCGCTGTGGAGGAGGTCGTAGGGGAATTTGTGCATTTAAAACAACGCGGCTCCAATCTCATCGGGCTCTGCCCTTTTCACGACGAGAAAACGCCATCCTTTACCGTCTCACCGACCAAGGGAATATATAAGTGCTTCGGTTGCGGCAAAGGAGGAAACAGTGTCAACTTCTTAATGGAGCACGAGCAGATGTCATTTCCTGAAGCCATCAGATATCTTGCCCGGAAATATAATATCGAGATAAAAGAGGATCGTCGCCAGGAAGATACCGAGGAAGCCAGATTGAGGGAAAGCTTATTTGTCTTGACTGATTTCGTTGCAGAGTTCTATCACGATTGTCTAGTTCACGGCCAAGAAGGGAAAAGTATAGGCATGAGCTATTTTGCCGAAAGGCAGCTCACAGATACAGCCATTGAGAAATTTCAACTAGGTTATGCACCGGAAAGCGGTACAGCACTGATTGAAAAGGTAAAAGAGGCCTCCTACTCCACCGACAAGCTGAAAGAAGCCGGCTTACTGAATAGATATGAGAAAGATTTCTTCCGCGGTCGCATTATTTTTCCGATACACAATCTGAGTGGGAAGGTCGTGGCATTTGCAGGACGTACGATGTCCAAGAGAAAGAATGTACCTAAGTACATTAATTCGCCGGAAACCGAAATATACCACAAGCGGAAAATTCTCTACGGAATGCATCTTGCCCGCAATGGTGTAAGGCGTAAAAATCAATGCATACTCGTAGAAGGATACATGGACGTAATTGCGCTTGCTCAAGAAGGCATTGAGAACGTCGTTGCTACTTCAGGTACATCACTTACCGAGGAACAAGTCCGCTTAATTAAACGATATACCGACAATGTTCTTCTCTTGTATGATGGGGATGATGCAGGGCTCAATGCAGCAGAGCGAGGGATAGATATTATGCTCGCGCAAGACCTGAATATTTCACTGGTTGCTCTCCCTGACAAGCACGACCCGGATAGCTATATAAAAGAAGTGGGCAAGGAAAACTTTGAGGAATTTATTACTGAAAATTCCATGGATTTTCTTCTCTTTAAGCTGCAGAAAAATAGTGCAAAGGCCGCCGATAATCCCGTTGAACGCGTACGGATTCTTAAAGACCTTGTCAATTCCATTGCATTAATTCCCGATCCATTAAAAAGATCGCTCTACATAAGGCAAGTAAGCGAGAAGCTCGAGGTGCAAGAACAACTCCTGTCCGATGAACTTGCCAAAAGTATTAAAGACCACCAGGAAACACGGAGGAGGAAGGAAAGAAGTGAGCAACGAAGACGAGAACGCAATACACTCAAGGAAATAAAGCAGAAAAATACGAGTGTCCGGCATAAAATGCCCGAATTATCCGATGAAGCACAAGAAAAGGCTATCGTGAGAGTCCTCCTGCAATTCGGTTTACAGGTTTATACAGACGAGTCTGACACGGAAACAACTATAGGGGAAAATATCCTTATCAATATTCAAGATGTGATGCAATATATCGAAAATGACGGGTATCAAAAGATTTTATCAATGTATAAAAAGAACTATGAGGAAAGTGGCGAAATTCTTGATTCGAGTTATTTTATCCGACATGAAGATGCTGCAATACGCGGTATAGCCATAGATCTTTTAAGTAATCCTTATGAATATAGCGAGAATTGGGTGAAAAAATGGGATATGCCGCTCCAGACACAAGAAATGCCGGAGCAAAACTACCTTAAGGATATGATACAAGCTATCTTAAACCTCAAGCTCCGTAAAATTGATAAGCTCATCGAAGCCAACAGAAATAAAATAGCTATGCATCAAAAAGATGAAAACGAGGATGGACTCCTTACTCAACTTGAAGTCCAGAACAATTTGATTAAAATACGACAAGCTATAGCTAAGAAACTCGGTCGCGTTTTATATTAATCCCATACTGCTTCTCATTCATTGTTTTAGGTTAGATTATTTAAATGTTCACACGGCCCTTCAACGCCGAAGGATTGGCCTTTAGCCATTAGCTGCTTGCGTTATATGAGTTTAAATTATACTTTATTGAAAAACTACATAATCCATCGCTCATTGCACATTTCTCATTGTTAATTGTTCATTGTACATTGTTCATTGCTCATTGCCATTAGCCATTGGCCTTTAGCCATTAGCTGCTTGCGTTATACGAGATTAAATTATACTTTATTGAAAAACTACATAATCCATAATCCATCATTTCGCCTTCGGCGGACTAGGTCGAGTTATCTCTCTCAGCAAGCTGAGCTCGTAGTCTCGCCTTGAGTCATCATCCATCACCGGCTACGCCGGAGCTGTTAGCTTTTGACCCTTAGCCATTGGCTGATTTAGTTGAAGAGTTGAAAGGTTGAAAAGTTGAAGCAATCCATAATTCATCACTCATTGCACATTTCTCATTGTTAATTGTTCATTGTACATTATTCATTGCTCATTGCTCATTGCCATTAGCCATTGGCCTTTAGCCATTAGCTGCTTGCGTTATACAAGTTTAAATTATACTTTATTGAAAAACTACATAATCCATCACTCATTGCACATTGTTCATTGCTCATTGCTCATTGCTCATTGCTCATTGCTCATTGCACATTGTTAATTGTTCAGAACTTATTATATCTTGTGCCGGAATAAATAAAAGATCCAATGCGTAGATTTTTCCTTGTCATAAGTCTTGGTCTGCTCTATTGTGTCACGCCTATCAGTGCACAGACAGGGCCTCAACACGTAAATGCATTTTTACTGCAACTGGATTATGGAGTAAGCTATCCGGGAGGAGATCTTAAACAGAGATTCGGAAGATTTTCATCCTTAAGCGTAACGCCCGTCATATATTTCCATAAACCCTTGATGACAATAGGCCCTGTGTTTCACTACCATTTTGGCCGTCGAATCAAGGTCGATGCTCTCAGCAATATCCGCGATGAATATGGGCATATCATCGGAAGTAATACACAAGTTGCAACGGTTGTCCAGCGTATGCGTGGCATCCAGATAGGACTTCACGGGAGCAAAATTTTTAATTTCAGTAAGACGACCGGAGTACACGGCATAGAAACAGGCCTTTCCATCGGCTATTTCCAGCAATGGATACGATTACAAGACGATTCAAGGACCGCTACGCAACTACTCGATGCATATATTAAAGGCTATGACAAGCTCTGTGGTGGATATTTTATTGAACCACACATAGCATATACTTATATGTCGGCAAATCGTCGCCTGAACTTAAAAGCCGGTATTAAATTTAACCTCGGTTTTACAGAGAGTCTTCGCACTTACAACTACAATACATTTCAAGAAATAAGCGGTAAACGCAAGGATAATTTTATCACTTTGTTCTTTAATTATAGCCTCCCGATTTATTTCAATTCCCGCGACGACTCCCAGTATTATTATTGATATGTTTAGCCGCTTTCTATACACCATAGCCGTATCGAGTATCCATCTCGCCATATATATCCACAGCTTCTTTAATGCCAAGAGTAAAAAGCTCATAAATGGCAGGAAAGAATGGCATCGTCAACTCCTTCACATTAAAAAACAAGCTTCTGAAGCTATGAATGATGATCATGAGGATGCTGTGACTTCCGTCAAATGGTTGTGGGTTCACGTTGCAAGTCTCGGTGAGTATGAACAGGCTATGCCACTCATCCTGCGGATCCTCCGAGAAAAGCCCGACTATGCTATAATGACTACTTTCTTCAGTCCATCGGGCTATGAACATGCTTCTGAGGAGATTGATAGACTTTATCACATGTATCTCCCGTGGGATTATAAATCAAATAGCAAATTGTTTCTGGAGACTTTAAAACCGGAAGCTGTCGTATTTGACAAATACGATTTCTGGTATAACTTTCTGCATAGCGTAAAGAATGCTGAAATCCCCTTGTACCTTATTAACGCTTATTTTAAACCGACACATCGAGTATTCCGTATTCCTCAGGGTAGTTTTTTTGATATTTTCACCTTATTTACCCAGATCTTCACTCAAGATCAGGAAAGTGCCGAGCTTATTAATGCAAGACCCGACGGCAATGCAGTAGCATGCGGTGACACCCGTATCAATCGCGTCCTCCAGCTATCGAATGCAGATAAAGACTTCCCCCGCATCAAGAAAGTAACGGAGAAACATACCATAAATATAATCGCGGGAAGTTCCTGGCCGCCCGATGAAGAAATCCTCGCTGAATTTATGCTGGAAAACTCCCGGAATGAGGATATCGGAATGGTCATCGTACCGCATGAGATATCAACATCCCATATCGATAAGATCATGGAAACATTTAAGGCCTTTGAGCCGATTCTGTACTCTCAGCTTACGCAAATAAAAAACCTTCCACCGTCAAAAGTACTTATTGTTGATAAAATAGGAATCTTGAAACACATTTATAAATATTTTGATTACGCCTATATCGGAGGTGGATTCGGAGCCGGTGTTCACAGTGTTGCTGAAGCGGCAATCCATGCAATACCACTCTTTTATGGGCCTCGTATTGAACGCTCCTTCCAGGCCGAGATACTTGCCGAGCACGGCTATGCTTATATAATAAAGCGTAAAGGGGAGCTAGAAAAGGCATTTGCGCAAGCTAAAGCCAATAAAGACACTATTCAGGCCGGCTTAAGCCTATACATAAAGGATCAAGGGAATGCGCTCGACATAATCTATAACCAAATCTCGCTCACTTTATGATAGACACAAGGGATTTTCAACTTTTTCTAAAAAGAATAAAGCCGATGAAGGCATTGATTATCGGTGATGTCATGCTGGATAGATATTTATATGGTAAGGTCAATCGCATTTCACCTGAAGCTCCCGTTCCTATTCTCGATTATACACATACAGAAGAAAAACTCGGAGGTGCCGGCAATGTCGCCTTAAATTTCAAGAAGCTAGGAATTGATGTAGATATCATCAGTATCATCGGAAAAGATGTTGAGGGAGCCCATTTTATAGAGCTCCTTGAGGAATATGGCATAAATACCGAGTATATTCTCCGGCAAGCCGACCGAATTACAAGCTTAAAAACACGGGCAATGGCGGGGCAACAGCATTTACTCCGAGTCGATCGTGAAGAGAAAAAAGCCTTGGATAAAAATGAAGTGAATCACATTGTTAATCAGATTGATGTGGCCTTTAAGAAAAAGGATTATGACATTGTAATCCTACAAGACTATAACAAGGGGATTTTTACCGGAAACTCTATTCCTGCTGTTTTAAACCAGCTCAATCAATACAATACAACAATAGGTGTAGATCCGAAGCTCGCCAATTTCTGGGAATACACCGGTGTAGATATCATGAAGCCCAATCTGCAGGAACTTTCAGCTATCTTGGGAAAACAGGTAAGACCTACAGTACCCGCTCTGAAACAAGCATCAATTGAACTTGAAGAGCGTTTAAAGAATAGTATGAGTGTCATTACACTTTCAGAACACGGGATATTTCTACATAAAGGAAATAATCACCTTTTGATGCCTGCGGAATTTATTGACATTGTAGATGTATGCGGTGCCGGTGATGCAGTTATCGCAGTCTTAAGCCTGGCTGTCGCAGCAGAGATGCCGATGTCATTTACGGCAAGCATTTCCAATATGGCGGGAAAAATCGTCTGTAAGCACGTGGGAGTAGTACCTGTGGGCATTGGACAGATAACTACAGAAGTACAAAAAATTGTAAATAAAATATAAAATAAGGGCATTCATTACCATATTATCAAAAATATACATAAATTTAGCACTCATTAATTAATTCAAGTAATCAATCCTTAAAACAAAATAAGTATTATGATGAAGTACAACTACATGAAATTATTTAGCGTGGGAATTTTAGCTGCTGTGTTCAGCTTATTCATGGTTCCTACACAAGCACAGACAACGCTCGACGTCGAGGGTGTAGGGAATTTTCACCTATATCCTACACAGTATGGAGATATGCTCGGTATGACAGATACCTTAACCGGGGAGCTTGGCTTTGTTATCAACAGCCAAGGAGGGCTAGGCACCGCTTGCGATGCAATAGCACAAGATTTGACAGATAAAATTGCCGTTATTCTTTATGATCATGGAAATGGTTGTGATGCGGACACTAAGGTAAGCAATGCAATCGATGCAGGAGCCAAAGCAGTTATTCTTGTCCAAGTACTAGATATGAATGCTACGCCATACCCAATTCCGTTTCAAGATGTGAATAACATCTCTGACATTCCTGTATTCGTCGCAATGTCCGATGAAGTAGGAGCTGCACTCGGTGATATCGCGGGGGCTACAGGTAACGTTTCAATTTATTACTCTTACGATACTTCAGTCGAAGTTATCTGGAGTGAAGATTTCTCTGATGGCTTTGATGGACCTAATGGAGAATGGACGAGTGTATCAGCTACAGCGGTCGATACTACTGTATGGACTTATGCACCGGATGCACAGACGCATGGATATTTTTCCAGTTTCCTCATTGACTCACCGACTAAGAACAACGGAGCTGCAGTTATGGATAATGGCTGGTATCTTTCCAAGGGAGGAACGGTCGAACCACCATTTAATTCTTCTACAGGATATGGCGATACAGGAGGTCAGTTGATTTCTCCGATTATCGATTTATCCAATTCAGGTCCGGTAACCGTAAGATGGTATGAGTTTGGATTTGGCTTAAACGATTTTGCTGATTCATTTGTAGGTTTTTACTACTCTCTTGATGGTGGGACTACATGGAGTGCACGGGTCAACTTAACAACTAAGAATGACTGGCGCGAGGTTTACGCCAATCCGGAAATTCAACGAGTATTTGTTGCGGATGCAGCCGGTGCGGCAGAGTTCAGATTTAAGATTGAATTCCGTTCTGACCTCTTCGGTATGGTTGTAGATGATGTTCAGCTTGTGAAGCCTGCTGATACTGACCTGGCAATTACAGGCGCTCCATTCTATACACCTAAAAACTATGCTCAGCCTACATACTCTATAGACTTTGACACTTTCTATTTCACAGCTTCTGTAGAAAATAAAGGTGCTCAAGCGCAAGAGAATGTAACATTAAGAGCTGAAATTCTCGATGCTGAAGGTAATGTATTACATACCGTAGAAGGAATAGGTGATACAATCATACCTCCTATGGGAACTGTAGATTTATCAATTTCAGAAACTTATGTACCATCTGATCTTGAAGCAGGAACATATTCTGTACGTTACACAGTAATTCCTGAAGAAGCAGATGAATTCCCTGAAAATAATACAGGTGGACAATATACCTTTAAGGTTACGGACAATCTATTTGCGATGTCAGAAACTAGTGTTAATTCATGGTATGTAGGTACGGGTAATAGTACCAAAGCTATAGGTAACATCTATTCTATCCCGGCTCAGGTAACTGAGTATTACAAGATAGGCGATGTGCAGGTAGCATACAGATTCTCCAATGATTCAGTTGACGTTTCTGATAAAACCGTAACTGTACTTATAACAGCTATCGCTGATACGGTACTCGCAGATTATAGCAACTTGACTATAGATGCTACACAAGATCCATTTAACCAGGAATCTTTCATTCAAGTAGCATATCAAGATGTAAGTCTTGAAGGTTCTGCTGAAGGTCAATTAGTTACTGCAGACGGAAATGAATTCCTCGATGCAATCAGTCTTGATCCACTAGATCAGGTAAGCCTTGAGAATGGTACTCGATACATTGTATGGCACATCATTCAAGATAGTACGATCGCTATAGGCCTTAATTCTGATAATCCTATTGATAGAACATTTGCTCCTATCATTTACGATGCAGCAGAAGCAAGCTACTATGGTGGATTTACTAGCTCTACTCAAGGTATCGTTCAGATGCACGTACAACTCGCCTCTACAGTTGATAAAACTCCTTTACCGGAAGAGGCACTCACCGTGTATCCAAACCCTGTTGTAGGAAGTATCCTTAATGCCAATCTTAAGTTCAAGGAAGCAACTGATGCAACGATTACTATCGCCGATATGAGCGGTATGGTACAATCTATCAATGTATATGAAAATGTACTTGAGCAGACAATTACCAGTGATGTATCAAACCTTCCTGCAGGAGCTTATCTAATAAGACTTTCTACGCAGAAAGGTACGAGAACTGTGAAGTTCATTAAGCAATAAGAATTTCATTTTATTCTTATAAATTAAGCAATGAGCTTAAAAGAAAGAGCTTTCTTCATAAGAAGGAAGCTCTTTCTTATTTACTACCTCCTTTCATCCTACTTCCATCTTCCGGAATTCACCTCTCTTTGCATCGAAATACCACCTTTTAAAGCAGCACATCAACAAGTTTAAAGCCGAGTATTCTTATAGCTTTAATCCTGTTCTCATGATTCCTGAATACAAGACATAATAATTCATAAAATGACTAAGCAGGTCTTGATTATACTTTAATTCTGATACTCCATAACAAGTCTCCGATCTTCTGATAGCCAAACTGTAAAAGAATGTAGTATTCCAAGCCCTATCCCCCATTATTATTTAGGATTCTTTTAATCTTTTCATAAATTAGCTGACATCATACAATCATCATTTAATTCATTAAAAACACGACGTAATGAAATACAATTACACCCATTCATTTATTTACAGTATAGCAATACTTTTCAGTATGTGCCTTGCTGTGCCTATGTATGCCCAGACGACCCTGGACGTCGATGGAATAGGTACTTTTCACTTGCATCCGACCCAATACGGAGACTTTATCGAAGTAGATGATACTCTATCCGGTGAACTTGCGTTTATCACAGATGCTTCAGGAAATCTGAGTATAGCCTGTGAACCTATTAGCCAAGATTTAACGGACAAAATTGCGGTTCTTCTTTACGATAGTCGCGAAGGAGGTTGCAATTCTGCTGACAAAGTAAGCAATGCAATCGATGCCGGCGCCAAGGCAGTCATTATTGTCAAAACCGTATTTCCAAGCAATTTCCAAGACCCCAATGACATTTCCGATATCCCGGTATTTGTTGTAATGCTGGATGAATTTTCTCCTGTCCTTGAGAATATGAATTCGGCAAAAGATGTGCAGATATATTATTTCTATGACCATTCAGAAGAAGTAATCTGGAGTGAAGATTTTGGCAATGGCTTTGCTAGCAGCAACGGACAGTGGACAAGTGTCGGCGTTACTAGTGACACGGCACTCTGGAAATATGAGCCTGATGCACAATCCAATGGCGATATCAGAAACTTTTTAATCGACTCTCCTACCAAGGGGAACGGCGCCGCATTGATGGACAATGGCCGCTATCTAGCCAATGGCGAAATCCCCGACACTTATCCCTATGGCGATATAGGAGGACAGCTTATCTCTCCTGTCATAGATCTGTCGACTTCAGGCCCTGTTTCTATCAAATGGTGGCAATTCTGCGTGGGCCTCAATTCTGTAGCAGACACATATATAGGCTTTTACTATTCGCTAGATGGAGGAACGACTTGGATGCCGAGAATCAACCTTACAACAGAGAACATCTTTAATGCCAATACAACTGAAATTCACAATCCCGAGATAAGAAGAGTTTTTATCCCCGATGCAGCAGGTACCGCAGAATTTAGGTTTAAGATTGAATTCAGATCTGACTATTATGCTATGCTCGTCGATGATATTCAAGTCGTCGCTGCTCCGGAAACGGACCTCGCTGTCGATGGTGCACCGTTTTATACGCCACAAAACTATGCACAACCTACTTATGTTATTCAGTACGACACGTTCTATTTCTCCGTTCCGGTCACTAATCAAGGAGCAGTTGCCCAAGATAATATCGGAATACGCGCTGACATTATAGATCTTGCAACAGGTGAAACAGTAGGGACAGTCGAAGGTATTTCAGATGCTGTTATTCCGGTAGGAGAAACAAGCGACGTCGAAATATCCGAAACCTATGTTCCTGAAAATCTTCCTATAGGAAGCTACAAGATAAGATATACTGTTCTTCCTGATGATGCAGATAATTTCCCCGAAAACAACAAGGCTGAAATTTATTTTAAAGTTACAGAAAATAGCATGGCTATGTCCAATATGGTACAGAATGGCTGGGCGACTGCGGGCGATAATGGAACTTTCGGTGTAGGGAATATCTATGCATTGCCGGTTGAACTCCAAGACGATTACAAAGTAGGTAGTGTGGACGTAAGCTATATCACTACCGATGACAATGTAGATGTAAGCGATAAAAGCCTTACTATTTTAATAACTGCGGTTCCGGATTCTATTAAACCTGATTATAGTAATATCGTCTTAAATGCCTCGCAAGATCCGTTTAACAATGAAAATCTCATTCAAGTTGCATTCCAGGATGTATCCCTGGCAGGCAGCTCGGAAGGCGACATTATCACAGCAGCCGGTGATTCTTTTACCGATGCATCCTCTATTACGGATATGCGTGCTGTGCCACTTGAAAAAGGTACGCGGTATATCGTATGGAATCTCTTGCAAGATAGCACACTAGGCATTGCCTTAAATTTCGATCATCTTATCGTAAGGCCACCTTCTCCATTTATCTATGGCAGAGATGGAAACGGCACGCCACGGTACTATTGGTATTATACGAGAGGAGCTCAAGCCGTTATACAACTGAATTTACAACTTGCAACTACAGTGGATAAAAGTCCACTTCCGGCAGAAGCATTTACCATTTATCCTAATCCGGTTGCAACAAGTACTCTTTACGCTGAATTAAATTTCACTACGGCAACTGATGCAACTGTAACCATTGCGGATATGAGTGGCATGGTTCACTCTATACAGAACTATGACAATGTCCTTCAACAGACAATATCTCGTGATGTATCTGATTTGCCGGCAGGCACATATTTAATACGGCTCGCCACGCAGAATGGTACGCGTACAGTCAAGTTTATTAAACAATAATCACTTTATGCCGGGATAAAATTGAATTCATTGCCGTTCATTTATTCTGCACAATTCAATTGCAATGATAGACTTATAGTGATTACTGAATTGATTTAATGAAAAGAGAGCTTTTCCTAGACGGAATTGCTCTCTTTTTTAATTCTGACAACTTGTATCGGAAGCCTCATTCTACGCTCCCGGACAATAACAACTGAGCAAGTGATTCCTCTCGACATTGCCCGGTGGAGTCACCTAGACAACATAAATCAGTTCAGGTTCTCTAGTGTTTCCTCAAGACGCGAAAGGCGCTTACGTCCATCCTCGAGCTTCTGCCTCTCGCGAGCAACTACTTGCTCAGGAGCATTCTCGACAAATTTTTCATTGCCGAGTTTCTTCTGTACGCTGATGAGGAACCCGCGTGCATGTTCAAGCTCCTTTTCAATGCGTTCCTTTTCAGCACTCACATCAATTACGTCCCCGACTTCCAGAAAATATTTTTCTGTTCCGGACACAAATGGAATGGAATTATTAGGGACCTCCTTTACCCAGGTTATTTCACTGATATGTGCCATATCCTTGATAAATTCCATCCGGCCTTCGGGAGCATATAAATCCATCGCAATCGATGACTCAAGGATACTGAGTCCAAGCTTCTCCTTCGGTGAAATCCCCTTGGAATTTCTCTGTTCCCGGATATTACTCACCAATGTTTTCAAAGTATTCAAGGTCTTTATGAACTCTGCATCATAATCCTCTACCTCAGGATAAGTAGCTATGATACAATCATCGCCTTCTTCTCTCTCTTTCAGTCCATGATATATCTCTTCCGTTATAAAAGGCATATATGGATGTAGAAGTATCATCAATTTCTCAAATACCTCAACAGTCCTGTTATAAGTCCAGCTATCGAGCTTTTCTCCATATTCCGGCTTAATCATTTCCAGATACCAGCTACAGAACTCTGACCAAATAAAACTGTATAATTTTTTGGCCACTTGTGACAGCCTATATTTGTCATATTCTTCCTCAATATCTTCAAGCAGAGCATTGAGACTATCACTTATCCAGTTCACAGCGAGTCCACGTGCTACAGGCGTCTCCGCATCTACCTCAACATCAAAACTCTTTACAAGCCTGAATGCATTCCAGATTTTATTGGCAAAATTCCGTCCTTGTTCAACGAGTTGTACATCGTATAACAGATCTCCGCCTGCCGGAGAAAAGGAAAGCAAGCCATAACGCACTGCGTCAGCGCCGTATTGATCGATGAGTTTAAGCGCATCCGGAGAATTCCCCAAAGATTTACTCATTTTCCGCCGCTGCTTATCCCTGACCATGCCGGTAAAATAAACATCGTTAAATGGCATCTGATCTCTCCACTCATAACCCGCCATAATCATACGTGCAACCCATAAGAAAATAATATCCCAACCTGTTACAAGAACATTGGTAGGATAATATGCCGCAATATCACTATCCGCTTTAAACCCATCAAAGACACTTATGGGCCACAACCATGACGAAAACCATGTATCCAGAACGTCCTCATCTTGCTGTAAATCATCAAGGGTAAGGCTCACATTCTGAAATTGAGCTCGTGCCTGATCCAAAGCCTCTTCTGCAGACTCGGCCACAAATTCTTTTCCCTGATAATACCATACCGGTATGCGATGTCCCCACCATAATTGTCGTGAGATGCACCAGTCCCTGATATTTTCCATCCAATGCCGATAAGTATTCTTCTGCTTTTCAGGGAAAAAATGGATGAAATCCTCCATCACAGCTTTTAAAGCCGGTTGTGCAATATCTTCCATATCCACATACCACTGCAAGGAAAGTTTAGGCTCTACAACCGCATTGGTCCTTTCACTTCTTCCCACGGAATGGGTGTAATCCTCAACCTTCAACAACAGATCCTCTGACTTGAGAATTTCAACAGCTTTCTTCCGTGCCTCATCTCTATCTAAACCATCAAATTCCTTCCCGGCCTTCTCATTTAAAATGGCTCTATCGTCAAATATCTCGATGACCTCCAGCTCATGCTTTTTCCCGATCATATAATCATTGGGATCGTGTGCCGGTGTTATCTTCAAAGCCCCTGTACCGAATTCTCTATCGACATATTCATCAGAAATAACTTCTACACTTCGATCTGTAAGTGGAACCTTCACTTGTTTCCCTACATAGTTTTTATACCGTGGATCAGCTGGATGGACAGCAACCGCAGTATCCGCCATAATAGTCTCAGGCCGTGTAGTGGCGATGGTAAGGTAATCATCAGAACCTTTAAGATAGTATTTTATATAGTAGAGAGAACCATTTTCTTCTGTATGCAGCACTTCTTCATTGGACAATACTGTCTGCGCTTCAGGATCCCAGTGCACAATCCGATAATCGCGATACAATTTCCCCTTCCGATATAAATCTACAAATGCATGGATAACCGCTTCCGATCTACTCTCATCCATCGTAAATGCCTCGCGTTCCCAGTCGCATGATGCACCGAGTTTCTTTAATTGATCGAGAATTATGCCACCATATTTATCCTTCCATTGCATTGCATAATCCATAAATTCCTCACGTGAAATCTCGTGCTTTTTTAGGCCTTTTTCCTCCTTTAACCACTTCACAACCTTGGCCTCCGTTGCTATGGATGCATGATCTGTACCAGGCACCCAGCAAGCATTATAGCCTTTTAATCGCGCCCGACGTATCAAGACATCTTGAATCGTGTTATTCAGCATGTGCCCCATGTGCAGAACGCCCGTAACATTGGGCGGTGGCATAAGAACAGTATATGTCTCTCGATCGTCAGGCTCAGAATGAAAATATCCCGATTCCCACCAGTAAGAATACCACTTCCCCTCAGTTTCTGAAGGATTATAGTGCTTTGAAATCGCCATAGTTATATGTCATTTTTTATTAATTCATGCAAAAATAGCAGCTTTCATTGAGATTCATAGCATATTCCCACCAGAAGTCGCTGACTTTCGTCAAATACCGCTGCCTTCCTCGGCTTTCATTGCGGCTAGGAAGCCTCCCATATACTGCCAGAGCACAATTCCCCCGCACACGCCTACATTAAATGAATGCTTGGTTCCATATTGCGGGATCTCAACTGCTTTATCAAGCATAGGTAACAAGGGATCGGAGATACCGTCAACCTCGTTGCCAAATATCAATGCATATTTCTTCTCAATAGAAGTCCTGATAGTCTGCAACTCGATGCTCTCATCCGTCTGCTCCACCCCGACAATTTCACAACCGCTTTCTTTCAATTCTTTGACACAATCACGTGCATCATCATAATACTTCCAGCTTACCGTATTCTCAGCTCCGATTGCAGTCTTCAATATTTCTTTATGTGGTGGTTGCGCTGTTATCCCGCAGAGGTGAAGCTTTTCTACCCTGAATGCATCAGCCGTCCTGAAGAAGGCGCCGACATTATATGCGCTGCGGATGTTATCAAGCACGAGATGGATAGGAAATTTGCTAGCTTGTTTAAATTCCCTTTCTGAAATCCTTCCGAGCTCATTTAAAGATTGTTTCTTCATTCCTTTTCCTACTTTTAAGCAGTGTTTACCGTGCCTTCTTCCTTTCTATATTAGCACCTACAAATGCCGTAAACAAGGGATGCGGCTTTACTACTCTGCTCTTCAATTCAGGATGAAATTGAACTCCTACAAACCACGGATGCTCCTTAACCTCAATTATTTCCACCAAGTCCGCTTCCGGATTAACACCTGAAATAATCAAGCCGGCCTCCTCAAGGATATCGCGATATTCATTATTGAATTCATAGCGATGCCTGTGACGCTCGCTGATGCGTGAAGCACTATAAGCTTGAGCTGCCAACGTACCTTCTTTAATCTCACAATCATAAGCTCCTAGACGCATTGTGCCGCCTTTCTTTATAATGCGTTTCTGTTCAGGCATGAGGTCAATTACCTTATTTGCCGCCGAAGGATGCGTCTCAGCACTATGAGCATCATCTATATTGGCAACGTTCTGTGCATATTCAACAACCGCACATTGCATGCCCAGGCAGATCCCCAGGAAAGGAATTTTATTTTCTCTGACGTACTTTATCGCTTTCAACTTCCCTTCCACACCACGCTCACCGAATCCCGGTGCAATAAGCAAGCCGTCGTATTTATCCAGATCCTCCAAGTCATAGGATTCCTTCTCCAATGATTCTGAATGTAGTGGTTCTACAATAACATGGCATTCATTTTCTGCTCCCGCATGCACAAATGCCTCATAAATGCTCTTATAGGCATCTTGTAGTTCATTATACTTCCCAACAAGTGCAATTTTTACTTCATGTGTGGGATTCTTGAGCCTACCGAGGAATTCCTTCCATTTATGTAATTGAGGTGCATGTGGAGATTCAATCCCCATCTTCTCGAGGATAATATTATCGAGATTCTCCTTCAGCATAAGCAAGGGTACATCGTAAATTGTTTCCGCATCAATTGCCTCAATAACACTGTTTTTCTCCACGTTGCAGAATAGAGCAAGCTTCTCTTTAATCTCATCTGTCAGAGGATACTCTGTACGGCATACGAGAACTTCAGGTTGAACACCGGAAGTCAATAATTCCTTGACAGAATGCTGTGTAGGCTTCGTTTTTAACTCCTTGGCTGCAGAGAGAAAAGGAATTAAGGTCAGGTGTATAACGAGGCAATTGGATTTCCCGATATCATTCCTTAATTGACGCAATGCCTCTATATACGGCAAGCTTTCAATGTCGCCGACAGTTCCGCCGAGTTCAGTAATAATAATATCGTAATCATCTGATTCTGATAGCAATTGAGCTCGATGCTTAATCTCATCTGTAATATGTGGTATAACCTGAACAGTTTTCCCCAGATATAGTCCTTGCCTTTCTTTATCGATAACCGATTGATACACGCGTCCGGTCGTCACATTATTGGCTTGTGAGGTAGATACATTCAGAAATCGTTCATAATGCCCCAGATCGAGATCTGTCTCAGCACCATCGTCAGTTACATAACATTCACCGTGTTCATACGGGTTTAAAGTGCCTGGATCCACATTAATATATGGGTCAAATTTTTGTATTGTTACTGATAAACCGCGAGATTGAAGTAGTTTCCCCAGTGATGCTGATATTATCCCTTTCCCAAGCGAAGAAGTTACGCCGCCCGTAACAAATATATACTTAGTCATACGCTCTTTTCAATTGAATTGTTACGGAACACAAAGGTAGTAATTCTCTGCTAAGAATTCAGCTTTTCTTCAATTTGCTGCAAAATAATTCCGGCTGAGGCCGACATTTGCGGAAGCTAAGCATAAAGTGGATGCATTTAACTCAATTCATCCCATACCCATATCGGATTTTCTCTACTCCACACATAGTCTGAACAGCATTTCAGAGAATAATCAGCACAGAAGGAACAATGTGAACTATAAATTCCTTTAATTTGCAAGCTGTAACACATTGACCGATATTCTCGTTTTACCTATATCGGACTCAATCAACGGAAATTTTCTGATGAAATTTAAATCATACGATAGATGAGACAAGGCAAGATACTGATATATTTTCTTATTCTCCCATTGCTCTTTAATGCGTGCAATAATGAGCCGATTGACGACAATGCTCAGGTAAATACTTCTACCTTATATATTGAAAGTACATATAATACAGAGTGTAACGGGAATACGCTTACGGTTACAGATGTTACGGTATTGGATCGGGGTGAAGGAACGGGAACGACTACCTGGACCAATAACAAAACCTATATTCTCGAGGGCCTTGTCTATGTCAATAAAGGGCAGACCTTAACTATCGAGCCAGGAACAGTAATCAAGGCAAAGACCGGGCGTGGTCAGCATATTTCAGCGCTTATCGTTGCACGCGGCGGCAAAATTATAGCAAAAGGTACCGCTGATGCACCGATTGTCTTCACGACAGATGTCGATAATATTTACAGCAGTCCGGGTGGCTATTGCGATGAATCAGCATTAACAGCAAGCTCCAAGGGACTATGGGGCGGGATCGTCATCCTAGGGAACTCTAGTATATCAACTGAAACCGGTGAAGCGCGACTTCCGGGCTTGCTGCAAAAAGAAAAGCGCGCCGTTTATGGCGGAGACGATTATGAGGACAACTCGGGAATCCTTCAATATGTCTCTATCCGTCATGCCGGTGCTGAATACTTGAATAATTATGATGGTGCCGGGCTTATTCTTGCCGGTGTAGGCAGCAAAACACAGATTGATCATATTGAAATTTATGCGAGCCAGGATGATGGATTGCAAATCTATGGTGGCATGGTTAATACGAGGTATATCGTATCGGCCTACAGTGCCGACGATGGCCTCGATTATACTGAAGGATGGAGAGGTCAGAACCAGTATTGGTTGATATATCAGTCCAAAAACGGGGATTGTGGCATTGAATCTGATGGCCGTGGAAAAGAACTCTGTTCCTTCTGCTCACCATACTCAGTTCCCTTCATTTTAAATGCTACAGTCATCGGAAATGGGGCGCGTTCCGTGGCAAGTTTTAAGCATAACGGCGGTGGAGAATTTTTCAACTCTGTTTTCCTTAATTTTAAAAATGGTATTGATATTAATTACGATGGTTCAGAAGTCGATGCTTATACTCGATGGACGCAAAAAGACCTTATTGTAAAGAGCAATATAATGGATGAGATTCCACTCCCACTTTTTGCCCTAGACAATAATTCCTCCGGCGATGCTTCCGCAATTGCAGACAGCCTAAACACAGCCCTTTCTGACTTGAATTACTATGGTGATCCCGGTATTGAAAATCTCGTTCCTGTGGTCGGTAGTAAGGCGGACCAAGCGGGTCATCAATTTACAGAGCTAGGCATTATCCAAAACGAAGATTATAAAGGTGCATTTAAAACCGGAAGTAGCCCATGGTTCATAGGCTGGACCAAGCTCGGAAAGGAATTTTGATTCGACTTTTTTACATAGGGCCCTATTCCCCACCTTTCTCTTACGAAGGAAAAGGAGCTGATTTGTGTAAATCTATTTTAGGACGAGGCATGCCTTAAAAAGGTAAAATATGCATTGCTTCATAGGTGTAGATTAGACTCGTGCTGATTCTTTATACTATTCTAGCTCACCTGAAAAGCCTCCTTTTCTATATACCGCTATTGGATACAAGCGTTCTGGCCTACCTTCTCCTCATATTCACGGGATAATCGACGATTCACCTCTAGCCTGTCGGCAAAAAACAAGCCTCACTTGAAAAGATTTCTTTCCCTTAATTAATCGGCTTAACCTTCTCATAACATAGCATTGCTTTACTTAACATTTACTTAATCCTCAGGTAACTTTTACATAATATTGTCTTCTTTCCTTTGTGGTATGAAATCAAAAACCAAAAAGAAACAAAAAAAGACATTTATGAAAAAGTACAACTTAGTATTAATTGCCCTAGTAGGCATCACATTCATGCTTCTCAGTTCTTGTAAGAAAGAAGAGATAGACAAGAATCCGGATGGAGGAAAAACAGAGACAGCGACACTTTATCAAGAAGAACAATTTACCACTGAATGCGGCGGCGTAGAAAGGACGTTCACGGAGGTCACGGTCATCGACCGAGGAGAAGGCACCGGTACAACAACATGGACCAATGACAAGACATACATCCTTGACGGATTTGTCTTCGTCAATAAAGGTCAGACGCTGACAATTGAGCCAGGCACAGTAATCAAGGGAAAATCAGGTCAGGGAGAGAATGCTTCAGCATTAATCGTTGCACGTGGTGCCAAGATCATTGCCAGAGGCACATCAACTAAGCCGATTATCTTCACCTCTGAGGCTGATAAAATATACAGTAATGTGCAAGGTATATGCAATGAATCGTCTCTCGGAAAAGAAGCCAAAGGGCTCTGGGGCGGATTAATTATCCTCGGAAATTCAAGCATTGCCAAGGCTACAACTGAAAGCGTTGTTGAAGGCATTCCCACTTCAGAAACCCGCGGTCTATATGGTGGAGATGAAGAAGACGACAATTCCGGTGTCCTTAGTTACGTTTCCATAAGACATGGTGGCTCCAATATCGGGGCAGGAAATGAAATCAACGGCCTCACACTTGCTGCAGTAGGTTCTGAGACAGAGATTGACCACGTTGAAGTATTTGCAAACCAAGATGATGGTATAGAGTTTTTCGGTGGAACAGTCAATACTTCGTATCTCGTCTCTGCTTTCTGCGGCGATGATGGCATTGATTATGATGAAGGTTGGCGAGGAAACAATCAATTCTGGCTAGTTTATCAATTAAGCACCGGTGACAGAGGCGGTGAACACGATGGTGGGAATTCAGATTGTGAAGCTTGTAAACCCTACTCTATCCCACTTATTGCCAATGCAACTTTCATCGGCAACGGATCCAATAAAGCGCTCTCCTTCAGGGATAATGCCGGGGGAAAATACTTCAATTCCGTCTTCCATAATTATCAAGAAGGCGTGGATATAGAATATCTCGGTGAAGCAGATTCATACCGACAATGGCAAGAAGAAAACCTGAGATTCGAAGGCAATATCTTAAGCAATGTTTCCACACATCACTTTGTCTTGAATAATGCTACTGCTGATGATGTCACAGAGCAGCAAGCACTCCTTACAAGATACTTTAAAAAACACAATTACGCGGATTCCCTAGAGCTCAATGGTGTCGTACCTAATAGTGGCAGTATCGCCGACAATGCAGGCAAGGTTCTAGATGTAGAGTTCATTGAAAACGTTCCATATAAAGGCGCATTTAAAGCCGGGGTAACTCCATGGTTTATCGGCTGGACCAAGCTCGGAACTATCTATCAGTAATCAAAGGAGTTTCATATTGCAACCGGGAAGGTGTAACAATTATACACCTTTCCATTTTTCGGCCTATCCTCAAGCCATATCTCATTGTTTCCGCGTTGCACGGTATGCATTCTAGCAACCAGCTATCGCAGAAAATCCATATTTAAGCTAAAAATTCACCCAATAATGAAGAACATAAAATTATACTGTATCAAACTATTTCTACTCAGTGTCACAATGGTATTAGCTTCCGCAAATATTTTTGCGCAGGCTAGTATTTCCGGTACTATCTGCGATGATTCAGGCATGAGTGTCATCGGGGCAACCGTAACAGTTCTGAATTCCGATATAAGCACTGTTACCGACAGCGATGGCCATTTCAATATCGCAGATCTCCCATCAGGAACCTATACTATCGTATGCAAATCACCGATATTCAAGGAAAAACGAGTCGGAGGAATACATCTTACCGAAAAAGCCAATGTACAACTCGATACAATAAGCTTGACAATCAATCCTATCATGATTGACCAAGTGACCGTTACTGCCAGACAATTTCACAATAGCATTATTGCAATCCAAAGCTTAAAAAAAAGCAGCTTTAAAACTCTTGATGCTATATCTAGTGAGCTAATCTCGAGGAGAGGTGATGGAACCGCCGCTGCTGCAATGAAAAGGGTAACAGGGGTTTCTGTAATCGATGGAAGATATATTTATATCCGTGGACTAGGCAATAGATACACAAGAACAACTTTAAACACCGCAGGAATCCCCGGCTTAAATCCCAATAAGAATACAATTCAAATGGACATTTTCCCTTCCCGGCTAATCGACAATATCATCGTCTATAAAAACTTCTCCCCTGAGCTACCGGGAAACTTTTCAGGCGGACTCATAAATATCACAACCAAGGATTTTCCGGAGAAGGAGATATTCCGAGCTTCGCTCGGAATATCTTATAACCCACAAGTTAATTTAAATCCATCATTTCTCACTTACAGAGGAAGTGCTACTGACTGGCTTGCCTATGACAATGGCTTACGGAACCTCCCTACTGCTTTACAACATCTACCTTCATACACCGAAGCCTTAAGCAATAAAAAGAGCGCAGATCAATTGAGGAGTACCATCCTGGACTTGAATGAAAACCTCGTCCCATACCGGACTGTTAAACCATTAAACTACAAGGTCGGCTTGAGCTACGGAAATAATATCCGATTCTTGAGTAAGGACTTCGGTTATTTAATCGGTCTTCATTACGGACGTAACTACTCCGGCTATAAGAACGGCTCCACCGCAAGGCAATCACTTACTATTCCGGGAGCGGATCAACTTGTCATTCATCGCAATCTCATAGATAATTATTATAGTGATGAAGTACTTATCGGCGGACTCATAAATACGAGCATCCGCTTCAATGACAAGCACCGACTATCTCTACGCCTTATGCACAACAGAACTGGCACTTCAAGTACGCGATATCAAGAAGGACTTGTCCTCGCCATCTCCGGTGATACGTATCAAGAAAGGACTTTAAACTATGCCGCAAGAAGTCTCAGCACGGTACAATTACAAGGGCAACATCAAATCACCAAGAATACAGAAATTAAATGGATAAGCTCCTTCTCCCAAGCAAGGCTCGATCAACCAGATCTACGCTTCATCAACAATGTGTACAACATTCACGAGAATACCGGTGATACGACTTACTTTATCGACGCCTCAGAAGATAGGCTGCCTACACGTTTCTACCGCAGTATGCAAGAATCTCATTCCGACAATCAGTTAAATATGATTACGAGTATCCAGAGTGGCAACAGAGGTGATATTACCTTGAAATATGGCTTAGCTTATGTCCACAAATCCAGAAAATTCAGAGATTCACTATTCATGTATTCTGAGGGTGGCAATGCCGCCGATTTTTCAGATTATATCACGCCTAATAATGCCTTCAGTTCCGAGAACCCCGGCGGAGTATATATCTTCTCCGGAACCGAAGATAGAAATCAATATAATTCTAGAATGCAGATATTCAGCACTTACGGTATGGCACAAATTCCATTAAGTGATCGACTGAAAGCAATGGTAGGAGCCCGTATAGAGTTCACGAGATTGGATTTTCAATCATTCGTAAAGAAATTTGATGGAAATCAAGTGCCGGAAGAAAGGCTCCTTCATCAATACGATATCTTACCCGCAATAAGCTTAATTTATGAACTCATTCCTGACAAAATGAACCTCCGCATCAATGCCGCCTCAACGGTAGCTCGCCCTTCATTCCGTGAGATTTCCAGCATCGCTATGTTTGAACCTATACGCAATGTCATTATCATGGGAAATGAAGATTTAAAAATTACAAATATTATAAACACAGACATCCGGTGGGAATATTTTATCGGATCGGAGGAATTGCTCTCCTTAAGTGCATTTTATAAACATTTTAAAAACCCCATTGAGCTCGTCATTGACCCCAAGAGTGATAAGCAACTCAATTATATGAATGTGGAGAGTGGAGAAGTCTATGGTATGGAGATAGAATTAAGGAAAAAGCTTGACTTTATCCCCTACGGAAAGAATTTTACACTGGGAGCAAATTATACTTATGTGTACTCCGCAGTAGCGATTCCTGAAGAAGAACTCGAGAAAAAACGACGACTCGATCCCGATTTCCCCGCAATAAGGCCGATGTATGGTCAATCACCGTATATCGTCAATGCTTTCATCAGTTACAAAAACGAGAAAACTGAATTAAGCTTGAGCTACAATGTACAAGGCCCTCGCCTTCTCATCGTTTCTTATGATAATACTCCCGACCTATATGAGCAAGCTTTTCACAGCCTGAATTGTAAGCTGTCCCATAAGCTCTCCAATGGCTGGGCTATCAGCCTCGGGATTAAAAACATCTTAAATGATGTACGCGAAGAGGCTCAGATTTACCTCGGCAGGAAATATACTTATCACGCTTATCGTGCAGGAAGAACTTATTGCGTAGGGCTTAATTACAGCTTAGAATAAAACCATGATAAAAAGATGAATTCTTCAATTAGGTGGATATGGTTCGACGCCACATCGGTCAATTATATCGATGTGGCTTTTTTATCATCAGGTCTCTATAGATCGCCGACTTATCTTCCGGCTATATTGTGCGACTACGCCTTCATGGTGAGATTAACAATAATGCCATAACACGCTTGATAGTTCAGATAAGGATTTCCCTTTCAAATCGATATAAGGTACTATATAAAAAGTGATTTATGATAAATAATTGCATACGTTTATGCTTCAATTTATCTGTGTAGAACTACATAAGTCTTAAAAACATTCTGACGTATCCTGGCTGCTTGTATGCTGCTACTCAGATTACAGCAGTCATTTATCAAGGAATTCAATGGAATTGCACCCAAAAGTATATCAGAACAGATAGAATAGCGAGAAAAAAGGGAATTGCTGCAGAAAAGACATTTGCGGAAGCAAAAAGAATAAGTCCATAAAACGCAAGCAACAGAATAAAACCTGAATTCGTTTAGAAAGTGTTTTATATCTGAATGAAAAAACGTACCTTTGCAGCTTTATGAGAATCACTGGAGGGAATTTATCCATTTACGTAACGATATTATTGCTGGGCAGCATGTTCCTTGTGAGTTCATGCAAGTCGGAATTTGAAAAGTTGCGCGCGAGTGGAAACACCCAGAAAATATACAAGGCGGCCAATAAATATTATGACGAGGGGAAGTTTCTGCAAGCACAGACCTTGTACGAGCTTGTTCTGAATAATTATAAAGGAAAGGCGGAGGCTGAGGAGCTTTATTTTAAATATGCCTATACGCATTATTATCTGTATGAGTATATTCTGGCATCGTATTATTTTAAGCAATATGCCAATACATTTGCGACCTCTCCACACAGAGAAGAGGCATTGTATATGACAGCTTATTGCAACTATAAACTATCGCCCAATTATCGTCTCGATCAGCAATACACACACGATGCAATTGATGCGTTTCAACTCTTTGTAAATACATTTCCCAATAGTTCCAGGCTAGAAAAATGCAATGAGTTAATCGACGAGCTGAGGAAAAAGCTTGAAACTAAAGCGATTGCAGCTGCACAATTGTATTATGACATGGAGGATTACTTGTCCGCGGTAAAATCATTTGAGCACGTATTGCAAGATTTCCCCGAGACCAATGATGAAGAAGATATTCGTTTCAAAATGGTAATGGCGCAATACCAGCTCACAAAGAAAAGTGTGTATAGTAAAAAAGAAGAACGTGCTAGAGAAGTTCTTACGCTCTACGAAATATTCATGGACAAATATCCGAAGAGTGCACAGGTAAAAGATTTAAACAATATCAAGGAAAAGACCTTAAAAATAATAAAAGACTTAGAAAATGACAGATATAAAATCACGAGTTCAAGATCTTGAGGCAACTACACAACCACGCGACTTAAAAGAATTAATCGCGCCTACCGGCAATATCTATGAAACGCTAGCGATATGCTCCAAGCGTTCCAAGTCCTTGATCAACCTTATCCGGCAAGAACTACATGGCAAGCTGGAAGAATTTGCCGTAGAGAATGATACAATAGAGGAAATCCAGGAAAATAAGGAGCAGATTGAAATCTCCAAGTTTTATGAAAAACTTCCCAATCCCGCAGTTATCTCTCTTTATGAGTTCCTTCATGATGAACTAGAGTGGAGATATAAAGACGAGGAAGAGAAAGAAAGCGAGGCTAGAGAACACAACAAGTAATCATCGGTATGTCATTATGGAAAGCACTTCTTTAAAGGATAAACATATTCTCCTGGGCATTACGGGAAGTATTGCCGCCTATAAAAGTGCTTTTCTCGTCAGAGAACTCCAGAAAGCCGGGGCTATTGTCAAGGTTGTCATGTCACCGTCTGCAACGGAATTTATTCCGGCCATTACTCTTTCTACCCTTTCACATAACAAGGTCTATACCGAGCTCATCGATGCCGGTGAATGGAATAGTCATGTCGAGCTAGGCTTGTGGGCGGATATTATGCTTATCGCTCCACTTACAGCCAATACACTTGCCAAAATGGCCGCCGGGATCTGCGATTCCATGCTCCTGGCATGCTGGTTATCGGCTAAGTGCCCCATTGCTATTGCACCTGCTATGGATCGCGATATGTATAAACATCCGGCGACTAAGCAGAACCTCGACACCTTAAAATCTTGGAATCACCACATCATTCCTGCAACGCATGGCGAGCTCGCCTCTGGATTAATCGGTCAAGGTAGAATGGCTGAACCTGCCGATATCGTTCATTTTCTCAAGAAAGAATTCTTTTCAGGCGCTGATATCTCATCTCAGCTTACGCAAAAAAACATCCTCGTAACAGCTGGACCGACACATGAAAATATCGATCCTGTACGATTTATCGGAAATAGATCTACAGGCAAAATGGGCTGCGCAATAGCCGATGCTTGTGCTCGACGAGGCGCAGATGTCACCTTACTTCTCGGCCCTACACATATAAGGCCTGTCGTACACGGGATAAATATTATTCATACGGAGAGCGCTCAGGAGATGTACACACATGCTGTAGAATTATTTCCACAAATGGATGCTGCATTTATGGCCGCAGCAGTTGCAGATTATAAGGTAGAAAATCCCTCCGATGAAAAAATTAAGAAAGTCGGTGATAAATTGATACTGGAGCTCGTACGGAATCCGGATATAGCCTACACACTCGGGAAGCACAAATCTGAGTCTCAATTTATCTGTGGATTTGCGATGGAAACCCAAAATGGCATAGAAAATGCCCGTGCAAAGCTTCAGAAAAAGAACTTTGACATGATTGTTTTGAATATGTTGCATGAAGAAGGAGCAGGATTTGCCCACAATACCAATAAAGTGACCGTCGTTACCAAGACAGATGAAACAATTCAGTTCCCACTTATGTCAAAGGCAGAACTAGCCGGACATCTTGTGGATCACTATATAAAGTTACAGAATTTATGAGAGTACTTATCAGTTTGCTTTTCTTCCTATGTACTTTTTCCCTTGCCGGTCAAGAATTACAGTTGAATGTCCAGGTCACTGTGCCGAGTCAGGTTCAACTACAAGTCGATAGGCAGATATTTCAGACATTGGAATCGCAGATTACTGAATTTATGAATTCTACACAGTGGTCCGATGTAACATTTAAGCCCAAAGAAAGAATTAAAGGCTCCTTGATGCTTACGATTAAAAAGGATGATGGCGGTTCTGTCTATGAGGCTGAGCTCTATATCCAGACCAAGCGTCCCGTCTATGGCACCGATTATGAAACACAGGTTTTCTCCTGGATTGATAAAAAAGTTAAATTCTCATACAAGGAGTTTCAACCTCTCAGAAGAACCACTACTTCTTATACCGACAATCTCTCTTCAATCTTAAGTTATTATGCATTTATGATCCTAGGCATGGACTTCGATACCTTTTCCAAGCTCGGTGGAGATCCTTATTTTAAAATTGCGGAATCTATTGTCAATGCCGTCCCCAATGGCCGTACCGGTGATGGTGGCTGGGGAAATAAAACAAATACCTTTAATCGCTTTTCCCTCGTCAATGATATTTTTAATCCGTCCATCGAGAAGGCGCGTATCGCCATGTACAATTATCACAGGAAAGGTCTGGATATCATGAGTACTGAGCCGGAAGCCGGTAGATCCAATATTACTGCGGCTTTAAAGGCTATTCAATCAGTGCATAAAGACAATCCACACTCAGCTTATATCTTCTTTATCACCAATGCCAAGGTCCAGGAGCTCGTAAGTATTTACAATATCGCTCCGCCGATGGAAAAGAAGCGTATTTATGCCATCCTCGTTGATATAAATCCCTCTATGTCCAATAAAATCGAAGCACTCCGATGAGCGAGAAACAAGTTGTTAATTTAAGTTTATGGGCCTCAGGTAATGGCTCTAATGTGGAGAACATCATTAATTATTTTGCGGATAATCGACATATTAATGTCGCTCAGATTATTGTTTCCCGTCCGGATGCCTATGTTATCCGACGAGCTATAAAGCATGAAGTTCCCTATCATGTCATTTCAAGGGAACAGATGAACGACCTCAATTATATCGTTCCACTTCTCTATAATGCCCATATCGACCTTATTGCACTTGCCGGTTTCCTCTGGAAAATCCCTCCTTTTCTTCTCGACGCATATCCGGATCGCATTCTGAATATCCATCCTGCATTATTGCCAGATTATGGTGGTAAAGGCATGTATGGTGACAAAGTGCACCGAGCAATCTTGAAGAATAAAGAATCCCATTCCGGGATAAGTATTCACTATGTCAATGCACAATATGATGAAGGGAATATCATCCTGCAGAAAAAGATCGATATCACAGCCGATGAAAGTCTTGATAGTTTAAAAAAGAAAATTCATGCGCTTGAGTATGAATACTACCCTATTGCTATTGAAAAAATCGCACAGAACATCCTCGACCAATGAAATATTCTATCCTTATATTGAGTTTTCTGTGCCTGAGTATATACGCACATGCACAATCCGATACATTTCCGGAAGGGAAAAGGTATGCATATAAGTATAATGGCACAACGATATTTACAGAGGCAGACCGTATTCCCGGCATAAGTTATCGCGTGGAGGTAATGCGTATTCCATTTTATAACGAAAAGGATCCAGGCTTAAAATTGCTGAAGAAATACGGAGATCTATCCGTTGCATATTGGCCGGATAGCCATGAATATGTCCTTACCGTAGGGGCATTTGACTCTGAGGAATCTGCTGAATCGCTTAAAGACAAATTGCGTGCCGACGGTTTTATGCAAGCCAAAGTCATAAAATATCTAAATGGACTAAGGCAGTGAATATTTTCCGTGAATCGCGGTATCGATTACAATAGGCTTGATATCCATGTAATCCACCGGAGTGATAAAAGACGAGTTCTTTCTCCTTTGCATTGAAGCGACCTTCTTCAAGATATTTATCGATGAGGTAAAGCATCCGTCCATTATAAATCGGGTCAAGTAAAATGCCGTTTTCCAGATAAAATCGGACGATATAAGCTTCCATTTCTCTATGCCTTTCGGCAAATCTCCCTAGCTCTCGATCGTAAAGGAATCGTATTTCCGGACTGGAAACATTCAGAAGATTCCGAACATTGGCCTCAATGCCACCGTCCCTAAACAACTTCACGCCTACAAGATCATGCCGCGCGTCCAATCCTGCCGATAAACCTGCAATGCTTGTTCCCGTTCCACAAGCTGCACATAAACAGATTGCTTGTTCACACTGCTTATTGAGCTCATTGGCCAGTTCCTCTACTCCGACAAGTCCTTCAATCGCATTCCCTCCTTCAGGTATGAATTTCCCTTGTGGAAAGTCCGTAAAATAAGCTCGTGGATTCTTATCTATCTGCAATTTCCGGTAATCCTTATTATTCAAGAAACGATATTCTACCCCATTCCTTTCCAGAGCATCCACAACTGTACTATTAAATCTATCCTCGCCGCGGAGAATGCAATAACAATCCTGAGGAATCATGCCGGCAAGATGTGCAAATGCATAAAGGTGATTGGAATGTTGTCCACCGCAGGTAAGAAGCGGACTTCTATCATCCTGTAGAAAGCCTTTAAGTTTTCGCCATTTATTTCCACTGATTGCAGGATGAATGAGATCATCGCGTTTCATCCTTGCCCGTACACCGGAAAGAGGTAGATAAATCTCATCAAGAGGACTCGGAAGCTTCGCTTCTATGGCAGATATCACTTCATTATGCACCGACAATCAAAAGTCTTTTAGTAACGAGTGTTTTACCATCGGGACTCACGAGGCTATAAAAATACGTGCCGCGTCTCAGATTACTAAGATCAAGTTTTTCCGTACGTGTATCATAGATAAAATACTCTTCAGACCAGAGTTGATATCCGATAATATTCAATATGCGCACCTTGTAATCTCCCGGCTGTTTTACCTCCATTTTAAGGACAACTTTTCCGTCGGAAGGATTGGGGCTCACGGAAATGTCAAAACCATTGGATTGAGGCTTAAAAAACGGGATTGCTGTTGTCAATCCATCCGTATTATAGTTTATCGATTGAAGCACGGTACCTGAAAGGTCAGTCTGTGCCTCTAGCACAGGAAAACCGGATTCATTGCTGTAATATCGGTATGCGCTTAAAGTATCCGATTGCAAGATAGTCCCTATCTGTGGATATATCTGCAATACAAGATCGGTTACATCAACCCATGGGAAAAACTGTGAGCGTGCTTCAATCCGTGGGACAACCTGTTCATAATAAGTCTGCCTCAAGACATCGACAGGCTCATAACTATTTACGTACAACTTTCCATAGCCATCAATTGAGCTCTGTGTCTTGATGTTAAATTTAAATTTAAATGAATCAACATCTATCGGAAGGCTATTAAGTATTGAATCCGGTAAAAATTCAGAGGATACCGTAGAAAAGATACTCACTTCTTGCTCAAAATTATCCTGATAGTTCATCGGTGTCTTCATGAGGTAATAAGTATCATTAACCTCCCATTTTAAGGTCTCAGAAGGTTTAACCGGGTTCAGTGAAACGGCACCTAAAACGCGTAATCCATCTTTCCCTTTACTCAACAATTCTTGATAGAGTTTATTGCTGCTCACACGTGCGAGATCTGCTCCCGGGAAATATCCCTTTTCATCCACTTGTTCAGGCGCGATAAAACTCTGAAAGGTTGCCTCTTTACCGGACAATCCGTCAAATCTATACATCTCATTACTTTCTCCTGAGCCATATTCAGCTTCAATCCCTTGAACTGAATTAACTTCCATGCGTTGATCCACATCGCCGATGCTCGGCAATACCGATGCAGATACAGTTATCTGCGCACTTACCGTACTGAGAAAAAATGATACTAAAAGCAAAAAAGTAAAAGATTTTAAATGCATACACTTTCTATTTATTGTGCCCAACTCTATTTAAACTTGTTCCTATTTATATTTATTTCCCCTTCTCATCCTATAAGATCATCAATATCATCCGTAAGGTTCTTTCTCACTGAATCCTTCTCTCGATTCTTATAAACAGTCGCCTATTCAAGGCTTCCGGCAATACGCCATAGAATGGCATATTCAATCAAGAAATACTGAATAAATCTTTCCCTGCCTTAAATATACGCATAATCTGCTTAAAATGTTACATTTTCTGCAAATCTACGTAATGTTTATAACTTCCATCGAGCTTTAATAATTCCCGATGCGTGCCATTTTCTATGATCCGACCTTTATTTAATACAATAATTTTATCGGCACCTTGGATCGTTGAAAGTCGATGTGCTATGACTATTGCAGTCCTTCCTTTCATAATTTCTTCCAGTGCTTCCTGGATCTTCTTCTCAGAATCGGAATCCAATGCCGATGTCGCTTCATCTAGCACGAGTATCGGCGCATCTTTTAATAATGCTCGGGCTATTGCAAGCCTTTGCTTCTGGCCTCCGCTCAACTTCCCACCGGATTCTCCGATAATAAAGTCAAGTCCTTCCTCATTCTCATAGACAAAGTCTCTCGCATGCGCAAGTTCCAGTGCCCTGTCGATCTCTTCATCCGTAGCATCCATTTTACCTATGAGTAAATTATTTCGTACTGTATCGTTGAAGAGAATTGAATCCTGTGTAATGAAGCTTATAAGTTTTCTCAGATCATTGAGTTTATAGTCTCTGATATCAATGCCATCGATAGTAATTCCCCCTTTGTTCACATCGTAGAATCGGTTAAGGAGATTGGCGATTGTTGTTTTACCTGAACCGGACTCGCCGACAAATGCGTAGGTTTTCCCCTTGGGAATATGAAGATTAAAACCATCGAGGACAAGATTATCCTCATAGGCAAAAACGACATCGTGGAATTCTATCGCTTCTTTAAATTCATTGATTGAGCGCGCATCAGGCTTGTCCTTTACCTTCACATCTGTAGCGAGAAAGGTCAATATGCGCTCTGCGGAGGCATCTCCCCTATTTATTTCATAAATAACCGATGATAATGACTTAGTAGGAGCTATAATCTGGAAAAAGAGAATGATATATGTAATAAAAACCGATGCCTTTAAGGCCCCATCATCGAGGATTAATGTTCCGCCATACCAGATAATCGTAGCGATTACTATAAATCCTATAAACTCCCCGAGCGGCGATGAAAGTTTCTGCAATCGCATCATGGTATTCATGTGCTTTCTATAAAGGGCATTGGAGCTAGTGAATTTTTCTTGAAAGTACTTCTGTGCATTAAAAGAATGTATTACGGGCAATGCGCTGAGGTGTTCCTCAATCAGTGATAATATTATCCCGAGTTCTTTCTTGGATTTTCTTGATGGCTTTTTTAATAATCGACCTATCCCAGTGATTATCAAGCCGGCAATCGGCAATAAAATAAGGACATATACTGTCAGTTGCCAAGACATCAGCATCAAGAGCACTAGCGTGGAAATAATCATCAGTGGATCTTGGATTACACGCTGGATAGAATTAATAATCGTCCATTCTATCTCTTGTAAGTCCGTTGATAATCGAGCCATGATATCCCCTTTTTTACTCTCGGTAAGGAAGGAGGAATCGAGTTGCAACATTTTATCATGGAGCTTATTCCTGATATTGAATTGTACCCCATTCTTGAGATTAACCATAAAATATTCAGCGAGATATCGGAATAAATCCTTGAAGAAGAATAAAATCGTACTGAATACGAGCACATAAAACAACAGTTGCTTTTTCCCGTAAGTGGAACTCCACGCATAGAGTTTATGGTTTAATAAGGCTTGTAAATACTCTTTGATATTTCCCAGTCCCTCGTAGGCCGGGATAGGCGTAGAAGGTGGCTCCACTTGCTGGAAAATAATATCCAAGATAGGAATCAGCATTGCCACTGAAACCAGTGAAAATATAGCAAGCAAGATATTGAAGCTTATAGATAGTATAAGGTCCTTCCTATAAGGCTTAATGAATCGCAGTATTCCGAAATAGTTTTTCATAAATCTGATTCAGGCATGTAATTGCATAAGCGAGAACAGCATTTGCGGAAGCTAATATAGCTTGATTCCATAATTCTTGATCAGATTCCTCAACTACGACAAGCTTTGATAATATTTCCTACCTCAAGAGTGAAAAATTGTGCTATACCGTGTAAAATACCCATCAAAGATAAGGTCAAGAATTATTTTTAATAAATTCCTTCATATCCACACCTTTCAAGAAGCTCGTATTAAAATTACCGGATTTAAAATCTTCGTTATTCATCAGCGCTTGATGAAAAGGAATTGTATTTTTCACTCCTTCAATGATAAATTCATCGAGGGCCCTGGACATTTTCTTTATACATTCATCGCGGGTCTGAGCCCGGCAGACCACCTTTGCAATCATAGAGTCGTAATAAGGTGGCACAGTATAGCCGGCATAGACAGCCGTATCGACTCTTACTCCGTGACCTTTGGGTGAATGAAAGGATGTTATGGTGCCCGGAGAAGGTCTGAAATTATTAAAGACATCTTCTGCATTTATCCTGCACTCAATTGCATGCATTGTAGGAAAATAATTTTTCCCATCGAGTTTCTCTCCTGCTGCTACCTTAATCTGCTCTTTAATAAGATCGTGTTCAATAACCTCTTCTGTTACGCCATGCTCCACTTGCACGCGCGTATTCATTTCCATGAAATAAAATTTGCGATGCTTATCAACGAGAAATTCTACCGTACCTAGACCTTCATAGTTAATCGCTTTTCCGGCCTTAATCGCAGCATTTCCCATTTTCTTTCTCAACTTATCCGTCATAAATGGAGAGGGCGCCTCTTCTACGAGTTTCTGATGACGTCGTTGGATGGAGCAATCGCGTTCCGAAAGATGCACAACAGTTCCATATTGATCACCGATAATCTGTATTTCAATGTGCCGTGGCTCCTCGATTAGTTTCTCTATGTAAAGTCCATCGTTCCCAAATGCGGCTCCGGACTCTTTCCTGGCCATATTCCAGGCATTCTCAAGATCTTCTTCTTTCCACACTTCACGCATTCCTTTTCCTCCACCACCTGCCGTGGCCTTTATCATCACCGGATAGCCGATATCCGCTGCGAGTTTTTTGGCTTGCTCAAGGTCTTCCAGCAGGCCACCGGAGCCGGGAACCACAGGAACCTTGGCTTTCTTCATGGTTTCTTTGGCAGTACTTTTATCGCCCATTTTCCTGATTTGCTCAGGTGAAGGCCCGATAAATTTCACACCGTATTCCTCACATACTTCAGCAAAGTCAGCATTCTCAGCAAGGAAACCATATCCCGGATGCACGGCATCGGCATTGGTGATTTCTACTGCTGCCATAATACGGGGAATACTGAGATAAGAATCTGCAGAGCTCGCAGGTCCTATACATACGGCTTCATCGGCAAATCGCACGTGCAAGCTCTTCTCATCGGCGGTAGAATATACCGCAACAGTTTTGATTCCCATTTCCTTACACGTCCGTATGACACGTAGGGCAATCTCGCCGCGATTGGCTATAAGTATTTTGTTAAACATAATTGTTTATATAATTAATGAATTAATCTCGAGATATGCTTCAGTAATGCTCGCTGAAGATCTATAAACTACTGGGCAGTTTATCCCTGTGGGTCCACGAGAAATAAGGCTTGATCATACTCGACCGGAGTCGCATCCTCAACGAGAACTTTCACAATCTTTCCCGATACTTCTGACTCAATCTCATTGAATAATTTCATAGCCTCCACAATACACACGATATCTCCTTCACCGATGGTGTCACCCACCTTGACGTAGGGTGGTTTATCCGGTGAGGCAGAGCGATAAAAGGTGCCGACTATCGGAGATTTCACCTGAACTAGTCCTGCCGTACTGTCTTCCTGCTCCGTTGCCGGGGCAGCATCCTCTTGTTTATCGGTTTTTCCGGCCGGAGTACTTTCTGCCGGTGTTGCACTCTGAATTGCCGGTGGAGCTTGTGGGACCTGAACAACTTGAGGCCCTACAGCAGTCGATTTATCCGCATATTTATCTGTTCTTATACGCACAGAAAATTCCCCATCCTTCATCTTAAATTCAGATAGATTGGACTCGTCGATAAGTTCAATTAATTTTGCTAAGTCTTTATAATTCATAAGTAGAAATTTTAATCTTTTAAATTGTGGGCTTCTATTTAGCTCTCTCTATATAATCTCCCGTACGGGTATCGACCTTAATCTTTTCCCCTTGATTAATAAATAGTGGCACACGTACTTCAGCACCGGTTTCAATTGTTGCAGGTTTCAATGAATTGGTCGCTGTATCCCCTTTCACGCCGGGCTCCGTATAAGTCACCTCAAATACAAGGTGTGGTGGCAATTCTGCACTTATCGGCTTGTTCTCCTCTGCATGGAAAACAATATTCACTTTCCCTCCTTCTTTCAGGAATTGTGCATTTTCTATGAGCGCCTCGGGAATATGCACTTGCTCATAGGTTTCCGTATTCATAAAATGATAACCGAGATCATCCTTGTATAAAAATTGATGCTCGCGCGTTTCAACGCGGATATCTTGAATCTTGTGCCCGGCCGGAAATGTATTCTCAAGAATCCGCCCCGTTGTCAAGCTTCTCATCTTTGTCCGCACAAATGCATTCCCCTTTCCCGGTTTCACATGCTGAAACTCGATTATCGTATATAAATCGTTCTTAAATTCTATACACAAGCCATTGCGTATATCTGAAGTTGTTGCCATATATTTTTTCTCTATTCGTTTAAATTTCCCTGACTTTCGTCAAATAATCATACAAAGATAATAAAATCTCTAGGATTTAACGCAATTTATGAGTAACTCCACTTTACAAGCACAGAACCCCAAGTGTATCCACCGCCAAATGCCGTCAGAATAATATGATCGCCCTTCTGTAACTGCGATTCATAGTCAGTAAGACACAGGGGAATAGTTCCCGATGTCGTATTTCCATATTTCTGAATATTCAGCATTACGCGCTCCATAGGAAAATCGAGATACTTCGCGACGCCCTCAATTATCCGTTTATTGGCTTGATGCGGCACAATCCACCGGATATCATCTCCCTGAAGCTTATTTCTTTCCATTAAATCACTGATGGTTGATCCCATGCCCTTTATCGCTGCTTTAAACACAGGCCTCCCTTCTTGATATACGTAATGCATCCTTTTCTCCACAGTTTCATGGCTCGGTGGTCGCAAGGACCCGCCGGCTTTCATGTGTAAATGCCGCGCTCCGTAGCCATCCGATCGCAATATCGCATCTTGAAATCCATAATCCTCTTCTGTAGCTTCAAATAGCACCGCTCCCGCACCATCTCCAAATATTACGCAAGTCGTCCTGTCCTCATAATCTATGATTCTCGACATAACATCCACTCCGACCACAATCACTTTCTTGTACATCCCTGATCGGATGTATTGTGCAGCGGTTGTGAATGCATAAATAAAACCACTACATGCAGCATTAATATCAAATCCAAAGGGCTTATCGGCTGCACCGAGCTTATACAATATGGTATTGGCTGTATCCGGAAATACATAATCGCCCGTTACCGTAGCGCAGATGAGCAGATCGACTTCATCAATACCTATATCTCGCTTCTCTAGCAGGCGTGTAACAGCCTCATATCCCATATCAGAAGCCGCTTTATCAGGGTCCTTTAGAATATGGCGCTCTTCTATTCCTGTCCTCGTCCTTATCCATTCATCCGAGGTATCTACCATCTTCTCTAGATCTGCATTGGTCAATAAATCTGGCGGAACCCAGCCACTTACCGCCGTTACTGCAGCATTAATTTTATCCATATTTACCTTTTATTATTCCAGTGAAACGCAACATGCTTTTCTACGGCAAATATACCTTTTCTGCCTTTCTTCTGAAAAATGAATTGGCCTAATTCACCTTTTCCTGCCTCTCCATCTCTGCTTACTACCTTAATTCTTCTTTTCTATAATCACAGTAACAAGAACTTATATATTAATTAAATCAGTAATCTTAAAATATTGCAGCAAGGACATCAGATTTCTTGTTCTACAGGCGTTTATACAGTATCCAGGCGCATTATAGATGGTATAAAAGCACGACCCAGACATTATAACACCCACATCCACAAGGAAACAATCTGCTTTGGCACGATAATTGTTTAAGCTATCATACAATGAATCAGATAGTTAAACATTGAAGTAAAATTAAATATGAATTGACATGAAACATTTACTTTTCCTCTTCTGCCTCTTTTGCTTGTTAATTATTGCATCGTCAATCCATGCGGAATCAGGCGACACCCACATAAACTTTACTGAGTCCTATCTATCCGGTAGAGAGCTCAGTCAAAAACTCGACAAGCCTCTCGTCGTCTATTTTTATGAAGAAAACAATGATGCCTGTACTGAAATGAAAACCGTATGGCAGGATGAGAAAGTGGCTGAAATAATCGCTCGTAAATTTATCATCTCCAAAGTAAATATCCACTACTTTGACGGAGAGACGCTACGAAAATATCATAAAATCCAGACTGCTCCGGCAATTATAATTCTTGCGCCTTCCGGGACAGTTCTACGGAGAATAAATACTTCATTGACTCAAGGTGAGCTTCTCGCGTTTTTGCAAGGTTCTGCGAGCTCTAGCTCAAGCAGAACCTCGGATATAAGCGCTACCCAGCCGACTCCACAAGCCCGGGAAACCAGCATTTCTACTTCTGAACCTGCTACTTCCCTTGCATCTACTACGACTTCAAGCTCAAGTACAACTATTCAGCCAGCCACAACATTAAAATACTCTGCTCCTGTGCAGTCGGATAAGCCAAGTTCATCAGAAAATTCTATAGCTACTGAAGCACCAGCACAGAAATATACCATTCAAGTCGGTGCATTCAGTACGACAGAAAATGCACAATCCCGGAAAACGCAACTCGAGCGTATTTTTAATGAACCTGTCTTTGTTGTTAAGGATAAGGAATCTGAAAATCCACTTTATCGAGTCCTTGTCGGTGACTTCACAGTCAAAAATAAAGCTAGCAATTATCTGCAACTCGTTAAAAAGTATGGCGTAAATGGATTTGTGAAAGCTATAAATTTCTGATACTAAGCACATTTATGCCTTTTGTCATCCTGAGTAGATAAGAAAATCCCGTTTATAATTCAAGAAACGAAGGAAGAGACGTATCTTTGTACGACTTGCTTCATTCAGAT
>CAYTBT010000026.1:0-347 GCA_964436125.1 uncultured Saprospiraceae bacterium
AAGAGTTGAATGGTTGAAAGTTTCGTGACTCGTGACTCGTGACTCGTAACTGGTGTGAGTGAGAAATAGGAGAATGAATAGTGCGTCGCTTTCGCTCCAATTTAGTTAATAGTCGATAGCTCATTGGAATCAGAAATCTTAGAATCGGAAAGCGATTGCTGATTTCTGAATGCTGAATGCAGATTGCTTAGAGCTTGTCAATAATTTTGTGTATTTGCTTAAAATTGAATGGAATTTAATAGCACGCTGATGACACTGATTGAGCAGATAAGCACAGATTTGATTCTGCTGAGCTTAAAATCTTTTTATCAAAAGTAAAAAATAGCATATATTAACGTAACCAGATC
>CAYTBT010000026.1:447-42742 GCA_964436125.1 uncultured Saprospiraceae bacterium
AAATGGAATTTAATAGCACACTGATGACACTGATTGAGCAGATAAGCACAGATTTAATTCTGCAGTGCTTAAAATCTTTTTATCAAAAGTAAAAAATAGCATATATTAACGTAACCAGATCAGTGAAAATCAGCTAGATCTGCGTTATCTGCGTGCCATGAAATTAAATGGAATTTAATAGCACACTGATGACACTGATTGAGCAGATAAGCACAGATTTGATTCTGCAGTGCTTAAAATCTTTTTATCAAAAGTAAAAAATAGCATATTTTAACGTAACCAGATCAGCGAAAATCAGCTAAATCTGCGTTATCTGCGTGCCATGAAATAAACCGGGCTTGTCAATAATTTTGTGTATTTGCTTAAAATTGAATCCAATTTAATAGCACGCTGATGACACTGATTGAGCAGATAAGCACAGATTTGATTCTAATCCATAATTCATAATTCATCAACCGATTACCGATTACCGATTACCCGTCACCGATTTCCGGTTCCTCATATCCTTGCTCTTTCAGATTCTGAATCTTTTCTTTAACTCCATCACGAAGTGATGCCTTGTAATCTTGAATCGCATTGCGGACTTCCTCCGAAGCAGATCCGATAATCTGTGCGGCGAGGATGCCGGCATTTTTTGCTCCATTGAGGGCGACGGTGGCGACGGGGACGCCCGATGGCATCTGTAGGATCGAAAGCACCGAATCCCATCCGTCAATGGAATTGGAAGATTTTATCGGTACACCGATGACCGGCAAAGGAGTCAATGATGCGACCATTCCCGGCAGGTGAGCCGCTCCTCCTGCACCTGCGACGATGACCTTAATGCCGCGTTTATGCGCGCCATTTGCGTAAGCGAACATCCGCTCAGGTGTACGATGCGCCGAAACAACAGTTATTTCATAGGGAACCTGAAGTTCATCCAATATCGCCGCCGCATCTTTCATCACTTTAAGGTCGGAATCCGAGCCCATGATTATGCCTACTTGTGCTTTCATTGTGTTTTTACTTTAATGAGTGATTTAATTTCCGCCGACACCGCTGCCGGCTCTTCATTATTCTCGATAAAACGCGTGATGTGTCCCATCTTTCTGAAAGGTCTCGTCTGTTTTTTCCCATACAGATGAACATAAGAAAACGGTTGTTTCAAGATATCTCCCAATCCTTCATAATAGGCATCGCCCGTATGCCCTTCTTCACCGAGGAGATTGACCATGATTGCCGGGTGTATAATTTCTATTTGCCTTAAAGGCAAATTCAAAATTGCCCTTAACTGATGTTCAAATTGCGAACAATTGGTCGATTCTATCGTGTGATGTCCGGAATTATGCGTCCGTGGAGCAACCTCGTTAATGAGAATATTGCCATCGCTGTCTAGAAAATACTCAATGGCGAGAATACCGCTGAAATCGTAGGCATCCATCACCCGGATACTCAATTCCTCTAGCGCATCCGCGGTTCTCTTGTCGATATCGGCAGGACAGAGGAGATAATCCACGAGATTGGCATCGGGATCAAATACCATTTCGACCGGTGGATAAGTCACCGTTTCTCCGTCGTCATTCCTCACGACAATAACGGACAACTCCTTGTCGATGTTAACGCAGACTTCAACCACAGACGGCAGGTCAAATAATTTATCAACATCAGCCTCAGACTTGATGACTTGAACACCGCGTCCATCATAACCATCTGTCCGCGTCTTCTGTACAAATGGGAATTCGATATTCCCAGGCTCAATTTCCTGCAAAATCTCAGCCTTGGAATCAAATAATGCGTAAGACGATGTCGGCAGGTCATTATCCGCATAAAAGTTTTTCTGTAAACCCTTGTCCTGGATAATCTCAAGCACGCGTGGATCGGGATAGACCTTCACACCCTCCGCCTGCAAGTCCTTCATCGCCTCGACATTGACCTTCTCAATCTCAATCGTCAGGATATCAACCGACTTCCCGAATGCCATCACATCGGCATAACTCGTAAAATCCCCGCTGACGAAGTTCTTACACAGATGCCCGGCCGGCATATCCGGTGACTTATCCAGCACGTGAATATTCAAGTCCAGATTACTCGCCGCCTGACACAGCATCTTCCCGAGCTGCCCGCCACCGAGAATTCCGATTATTTTGTCCTGACTGAATCCCATCGCAATGTTTTTTCCATTTCTTGCCTCAAATGTAGTAAATTTTCTACCTTGGAGCCTATGAACTATGGAAATATGCAATAACTGTCTGTTGATATTCTTAAGAATGTTCAGCTTAAGAAGTGTTTTCTAGTAGTCGTTTTAGGTATATTGCTTATTGTCAAAAACATACAACGCTCTAAAGGCGTAAGTAAGAATTGGGTATTAGGCGATAAATTACCAGACAGCCAAATAGTCGTTTTTTAATAAGAACCTTACTGGAGGAAAATTCATCCCTATTGCACCACAATCTTCTCCGAATATACTCCGGCTTTACTTTTTATCGACAGAACATACACTGCAGGGCTTAATCCACTCAATGAGATACTCTGCTTTTTACTTCCTATGAGTTCACCGATTTTAATTACCTTCCCTTGTATATCCGATATGGCATATTTCCCTCGCACATTCTCAGGATTGAGAAGATGAAGCACATCGTCGCTTGTCGGATTGGGATAGATCTTCATCTGCAATTCTGCAATGGAAATAGTAGCGGTCAATCCATCAATTACCACATCTTCACAATAGGTATCCGAGCCGTTGATATTGGATGCCGTTAAACAGACATGGTAAATCCCTTCCTCTGTATAAGTATGGATCGGATACTGTTCCTGCGATTCTGTTCCATCATCAAAATCCCAGGTCCAGCTAGTCGGATGATATTCCGATAAATCACAGAAATCCACTTTCCCTTTCTTCACATCCACAATATCATGTCGGAATAAAGCCTTTACCTCATTATCCAGTCCCAGAGTATCACAAGGACTACCGTCAACAGGTCCCATATTAAAATCAACAGTGGAAGGTGTTGTGCAATAATACAGCATATTTTCCGGCAAGCTTATCGCTTTAAACTTAAAATCCACTGCTTTCCCTCGCCGATATGGTTTATTAATCACGCTTATCCATCGATCACTTGTGCCGTGCGTGATATAAAGCCTACCGTCTTGTCCGTAAACCATGGAAAAAATACCAAATCCAAATGCAGCTTGTCCTCTAACTGAATCCGGAACAGAATAAATATTTTTCTTTGTTTTATACCAGTTAGGTTTACTCAAGTCAAACTGATAGATATCGAATTCACTAGCAGTAAACAAATACCGTCCATTAGGAGATGTGGATGTTGCATGAAAGTCTAATAATGCTGTTGCATTACTATATTCTAGTATCGGCATAGAATCTTTATGAATCGGCTTATTAATGATCTCATAAAACTCACCTGTACACCGATTAAATTTCATTATTACTAAATTCTCGGGATAGGTCTCATTGTCGGATGATGCATCAAAAACAAAATAACTTAACGTAGATGAATTATGTTGGAAATTGCCTAGCCCGTAGCCTATGTAATCGCTGATTGTACCTACCTCAACTTGTTGTAGATGCGAGAAGTGTACACCTGTGGGATCAAGAATATAAAAGTTAATATCGCCACTTAAACCAAAGCAGATAATCCACCAATCGCGACCGTTGGCATGACGGATAAACATAGGCATATAATGATTTTGGCTTTGAGTATAAAAAATAGGATTTTCCGGATTAAGGAGATGGAATTTTCCTAAAGAGTCCTTTTTAATGATGCTATAGTACAATTTTAAACTTATAATCGGTTCAAATCCAATTACCGGTGAATTAAAAAAATAGATCCTATTTTTATTTCCCGGATCAGGGATAAAATAGGTATGAAAGGGGCCAACAATGCCACTTTTATTGTTTTTTCTTTTCATCCCCAATTCAGTTAAATAGAGTTCATTCCCATTTTCAATAATTTCCATATCCTTATTATAAATCGTCATTCCGTTGGAAAAAAGGAGCAGTTCTCCTGTTTCCGGATCTGAATAAGTCGCACTATTACCTGAAGTCAAGCAGGCTCCATTAAAAGGAATTGCTTTTTGTTCGACGATTCCCGTGTCATTAATTGTTACCTGATAGATAATATCAAGAGCCTGTGCACCTCGTTTGTACCCGATTAACCAGTTGGCATTTTCGTTCTGGGCATTGACTTGAACATTGATTAAAGCCAACAAGGTCAGGTATGCAAGTATAATTTCCTTAGTTCTCATTGTTTGATAAATTTAATTTGTGAACGGTTGTAAAATTTTACCCATCTCATGGTTTAATATGAAGTTACTGCACCACAATCTTCTCCGAATATACTCCGGCTTTACTTTTTATCGACAGAACATACACTGCAGGGCTTAATCCACTCAATGAGATACTCTGCTTTTTACTTCCTATGAGTTCACCGATTTTAATTACCTTCCCTTGTATATCCGATATGGCATATTTCCCTCGCACATTCTCAGGATTGAGAAGATGAAGCACATCGTCGCTTGTCGGATTGGGATAGATCTTCATCTGCAATTCTGCAATGGAAATAGTAGCGGTCAATCCATCAATTACCACATCTTCACAATAGGTATCCGAGCCGTTGATATTGGATGCCGTTAAACAGACATGGTAAATCCCTTCCTCTGTATAAGTATGGATCGGATACTGTTCCTGCGATTCTGTTCCATCATCAAAATCCCAGGTCCAGCTAGTCGGATGATATTCCGATAAATCACAGAAATCCACTTTCCCTTTCTTCACATCCACAATATCATGTCGGAATAAAGCCTTTACCTCATTATCCAGTCCCAGAGTATCACAAGGACTACCGTCAACAGATCCCATATTAAAATCAACTGTCGATGGTGTAGTACAAACGTACAGCATATTCTCGGGTAATCTTATCGCTTTAAACTTAAATTCCGCGGCTTTCCCTCGCCGATAAGGTTTATTAATCACACTTATCCAGCGATCACTTGCTGTGTGAGGGATATACAGCCTACCATCCTGTCCATAAACCATGGAATAAATAGCAAAGCCAGAGTTATTTTGACCCCTTATAGAATCCGGGACGGAGTAAATATTCTTCCGTGTCTCATACCAGTTGGGTTTACTTAAGTCAAATTGATATAAATCGAATGCAGAAGTGACAAACAAATAACGTCCATCAGGCGAGGTAGCAGTACTTCTTAAAGGTATTGGTATGGTGGTATTTTCAGTAATACGTCTAGTAGGAAGTGAATCTTTATGAATCGCTTGATTTATGAAATCATAAAACATACCTGTGCACCGATTAAACTTCATCATCACTAGATTTTCCGGATAGGTCTCAGTATCAGATGCTGCACCAGAAACAAAATAGCTGAGCATCGTTGAATTTAGTTGAAAATTTCCTCCTGAGCCTTTTAATATTTTTTCTCCGCTAGTGACTACATTGACCGATTGTTTATGAGAATAATGAACTCCGGTTGGATCGAGAAGATAAAATCTTATTTTCCCACTTAAACCAAGGCAGATAATCCACCAGTCACGCCCATTGGCGTGTCTGATAAACATAGGCATTAAATGATTTTTGGTTTTAGTGTAAAAAATAGGATCCTCCGGGTTGAGTAAATGATATTTTCCCATTGAATCCTTCTTAATTATAGAATAATATGAGTCCATATATTCACTTAAATCATTATTTATGGGAGAGTTAAAAAAATAAATGCGATTTTCATCTCCTGGAGCTGCAATAAAGTAAGTTTTATAAGGAAAAGACATTCCCACCTTAATGTCTTTTAAGCTTTTACAAAACTCTGTCAGATAAATATCATCCCCATTTTCAATAATTTCCATATCCTTATTATATATTGTCATTCCGTTGGAAAAAAGGAGCAGTTCTCCTGTCTCAGGGTCAGAATATGTAGCACTATTACCTTCAAAAATTGATGTTCCATTAAATGGAATAACTTTTTGTTCGACAATTCCTGTATCGTTAAAGGTTACCTGATAGATGATATCAAGAGCCTGTGCACCTCGTTTGTATCCGATCAACCAGTTGGCATTTTCGTTCTGGGCATTGACTTGAACATTGATTAAAGCCAACAAGGTCAGGTATGCAAGTATAATTTCCTTAGTTCTCATTGTTTGATAAATTTAATTTGTGAACGGTTGTAAAATTTTACCCATCTCATGGTTTAATATGAAGTTACTGCACCACAATCTTCTCCGAATATACTCCGGCTTTACTTTTTATCGACAGAACATACACTGCAGGGCTTAATCCACTCAATGAGATACTCTGCTTTTTACTTCCTATGAGTTCACCGATTTTAATTACCTTCCCTTGTATATCCGATATGGCATATTTCCCTCGCACATTCTCAGGATTGAGAAGATGAAGCACATCGTCGCTTGTCGGATTGGGATAGATCTTCATCTGCAATTCTGCAATGGAAATAGTAGCGGTCAATCCATCAATTACCACATCTTCACAATAGGTATCCGAGCCGTTGATATTGGATGCCGTTAAACAGACATGGTAAATCCCTTCCTCTGTATAAGTATGGATCGGATACTGTTCCTGCGATTCTGTTCCATCATCAAAATCCCAGGTCCAGCTAGTCGGATGATATTCCGATAAATCACAGAAATCCACTTTCCCTTTCTTCACATCCACAATATCATGTCGGAATAAAGCCTTTACCTCATTATCCAGTCCCAGAGTATCACAAGGACTACCGTCAACAGGTCCCATATTAAAATCAACAGTGGAAGGTGTTGTGCAATAATACAGCATATTTTCCGGTAAACTTATCGCTTTAAACTTAAAATCCACTGCTTTCCCTCGCCGATAAGGTTTATTAATTACACTTATCCAGCGATCACTTGTGCCATGCGTGACATATAATCTACCGTCTTGCCCATAAACCATAGAAACTATCCCAAAACCATAGCTACTTTGACCTCTTAATGAATCCGGGACGGAGTAAATATTTTTTCGTGTTTTATACCAGTTTGGGTGACTTAAGTCAAATTGATAGATATCGAATTCACTAGCAGTAAACAAATACCGTCCATTAGGAGATGTGGATGTTGCATGAAAGTCTAATAATGCTGTTGCATTACTATATTCTAGTATCGGCATAGAATCTTTATGAATCGGCTTATTAATGATCTCATAAAACTCACCTGTACACCGATTAAATTTCATTATTACTAAATTCTCGGGATAGGTCTCATTGTCGGATGATGCATCAAAAACAAAATAACTTAACGTAGATGAATTATGTTGGAAATTGCCTAGCCCGTAGCCTATGTAATCGCTGATTGTACCTACCTCAACTTGTTGTAGATGCGAGAAGTGTACACCTGTGGGATCAAGAATATAAAAGTTAATATCGCCACTTAAACCAAAGCAGATAATCCACCAATCGCGACCGTTGGCATGACGGATAAACATAGGCATATAATGATTTTGGCTTTGAGTATAAAAAATAGGATTTTCCGGATTAAGGAGATGGAATTTTCCTAAAGAGTCCTTTTTAATGATGCTATAGTACAATTTTAAACTTATAATCGGTTCAAATCCAATTACCGGTGAATTAAAAAAATAGATCCTATTTTTATTTCCCGGATCAGGGATAAAATAGGTATGAAAGGGGCCAACAATGCCACTTTTATTGTTTTTTCTTTTCATCCCCAATTCAGTTAAATAGAGTTCATTCCCATTTTCAATAATTTCCATATCCTTATTATAAATCGTCATTCCGTTGGAAAAAAGGAGCAGTTCTCCTGTTTCCGGATCTGAATAAGTCGCACTATTACCTGAAGTCAAGCAGGCTCCATTAAAAGGAATTGCTTTTTGTTCGACGATTCCCGTGTCATTAATTGTTACCTGATAGATAATATCAAGAGCCTGTGCACCTCGTTTGTACCCGATTAACCAGTTGGCATTTTCGTTCTGGGCATTGACTTGAACATTGATTAAAGCCAACAAGGTCAGGTATGCAAGTATAATTTCCTTAGTTCTCATTGTTTGATAAATTTAATTTGTGAACGGTTGTAAAATTTTACCCATCTCATGGTTTAATATGAAGTTACTGCACCACAATCTTCTCCGAATATACTCCGGCTTTACTTTTTATCGACAGAACATACACTGCAGGGCTTAATCCACTCAATGAGATACTCTGCTTTTTACTTCCTATGAGTTCACCGATTTTAATTACCTTCCCTTGTATATCCGATATGGCATATTTCCCTCGCACATTCTCAGGATTGAGAAGATGAAGCACATCGTCGCTTGTCGGATTGGGATAGATCTTCATCTGCAATTCTGCAATGGAAATAGTAGCGGTCAATCCATCAATTACCACATCTTCACAATAGGTATCCGAGCCGTTGATATTGGATGCCGTTAAACAGACATGGTAAATCCCTTCCTCTGTATAAGTATGGATCGGATACTGTTCCTGCGATTCTGTTCCATCATCAAAATCCCAGGTCCAGCTAGTCGGATGATATTCCGATAAATCACAGAAATCCACTTTCCCTTTCTTCACATCCACAATATCATGTCGGAATAAAGCCTTTACCTCATTATCCAGTCCCAGAGTATCACAAGGACTACCGTCAACAGGTCCCATATTAAAATCAACAGTGGAAGGTGTTGTGCAATAATACAGCATATTTTCCGGCAAGCTTATCGCTTTAAACTTAAAATCCACTGCTTTCCCTCGCCGATATGGTTTATTAATCACGCTTATCCATCGATCACTTGTGCCGTGCGTGATATAAAGCCTACCGTCTTGTCCATAAACCATTGATTGTATACCAAAACCATATGATGCTTGTAATCGCAATGTATCAGGTACGGAATAGATTAATTTCCGTGACTTATACCAATTGGGCCTGCTCAGGTCAAACTGATATATATCAAAAACGCTTGCAGTAAACAAATATCGTCCATCAGGCGATGTGGCAGTTGCATAAAAAGGCAATAGTTGTGGCGGTGTATTATTGAAGTCGATTATCGGAATTGAATCCTTATGTATCGGTTTATTGATGATATCATAAAACATACCTGTACATCGGTTGAACTTCATCATCACCAGATTTTCAGGATAGGTCTCATTATCAGATGCAGCATCAAAAACAAAATAACTTAATGTAGATGAATTCAGCTGAAAATTTCCAAGGCCATACCCTATGTAACTTCCACCGGTTTTTACATTCACCTGCTGCGTATGTGAATAATGCACTCCTGTCGGATCTAGAAGATAAAAGTTGATTTTCCCACTTAAACCAAGGCATATAATCCACCAGTCACGCCCATTGGCATGCTGGATAAACATGGGCATGAAATGATTTTGACTCAGTGTATAAAAATGAGGATCCTCCGGATTAAGTAAAGAATAATTCCCCATTGAGTCTTGCTTAATAATATAATAATAGGACTCCATGTCTATGGGGAAAAACCCATTTATCGGTGAATTAAAAAAATAAATTTGATTCCTGTTTCCCGGATCGGGTAAAAAATAAGTATTGAAGGGAAAAGTTATACCCATTTCATGTTCCATATTCTCCTTCCCAAGATCGGTAAGATAAATCTCATTCCCGTTATCAATTATTTCCATATCCTTATTATAAATCGTCATTCCATTGGAAAAAAGGAGCAGTTCCCCTGTTTCCGGGTCAGACAAGCTCGCACTAGTACCCAAAGTTCCACATATCCCATTAAAAGGGATTGCTTTTTGTTCAATGATACCCGTATCGTTAAACGTTACTTGATATGTAAGCTCACGTGGATTTGCCCCACCTTTATACCCAATCAACCAGTTCGCATTTTCATTTTGTGCAGTCACTTGTAAACTTAAAAAAGTAAGAACAATGAAAATACCTATTGTACACTTTAATTCTTTCATAGCTTGATGAATTTTATGGGTTTAATATTTCCATTTTCCGGATAAAGTATATACATGCCTGCCGGTAAGTCAGCTATCTGAATCTCACTTGACACTTTATTCTTTACTGTCAATTTCTTCACAAGCATACCATTTATCTTATGAATCGTAATTTCACCGGTATAAGGTTTATTAAACTTGATGTACAATAAATTTTCTACCGGATTGGGATAGACATACATTGAAAAGGCAGGTTCTCTTAAACTACGCTGTTGTGGTGCGGAACATCCATAAACTAATTCATTCATATTCCCTAGTGCGCATGATAATGCCTGATAAATCATAGCGGCGTCATGATATTGTTCTATACAAGCCCCATCAAAAGAAAATATAGTAGAAGAGTCTTGAGCAGTCAATTGTTGTAAAAAATACCGAGCATAGATTTGATACGCATATTTATATACACCACTAAGATAATTATTAGTATTGATAGATTGGAACAGATTTAATGCCGAGTTTAAGTCCGCATCCTTATGCTGTTGATAGCTATCAATGATGCCGTTTAAGGATTGTTGCTTGGTATCAACCTGCTGGTACAGACTATTGCGTTGTTGAATTAATGTAGAGAAGGAAATTGCCCCTGCCTTATACAGACTGTCATAATAAGTCACAGAGGAATATAAATTTTTTATATCACTATGTAAAGATGCCATATCACTTGCTTCTTGTACTGTAAAATCAAAGGCATGATAAAATTCTTGTATAGCATCATAAAAATCGGAGATATTATTTCCTTTACATTGTTCCACAAAGGTATAATACACCGAAGTAGGAGGGAATGTCAGCCCATTATTTCTGATTTTACTGTAGAGATCGAGTTCCTGCATCCACTGATAGGCAATAGGGAATGATGTTCCCTGCCCACTTCCGATAGCGATTAAACTATCTGCTTCAGAGAGGATTTGAGGGAAGGTTGTATCTGTTCCGCAATGTTGTTGCGGATTATATATCCAGTCTTCGGTAACTAATGTAGGTGGTGAAGCAAAGGTAGGATCTGATGGATGCCATTCCGTCAGAAAAATATTGGATCCTACTATTATTTTACTATTCGATACTTCTTTTGTAGCACCACCACTTTCATGTACTGCTTTCACATCGAGTGTATGTATTGGGAACCACCTGTTATTTGTTTTATCTTGCACATCTGTACTTGAACCCTCCTCATAATGCCAGCCGAGAAAGTCATTTATTGCGTCATTAGCATGAATCTGGAGATGATTAGTTCCTGCCCAGTTGTATCCGATGCCCCAGTTCTTCACATTATTGCATCGGATAAGGCTATTGTCTGTTTCGATATATTCTAGACCTATTCCTTTATCAATAGGTGAGGAAGCAGCCCTAAACTGATTGTTGATGCTATTCACGTTTAAACCTCCTGAAACTCTTAATCCTCTATCATGTGCAGCCACATCTATCAAGCTATAATCATTATAGGCGATTTTCAGATCCCTGTCTTGCATGGATAAAATACCGCTTCCATACCCGGAAAAATCATTGTAGATGATGTTATATACATAATATGGAATTCCAGATTGTCTATTCACATATCCTGTATTCATACTGCTGTATATTCCCGTTGATCCCTCATCACCATAAAAATAATTATGTGATATCTCAGCTTCATCAACAGGCCAGGGTGAGTTCCACCAGTACACGGCTTTATCACTGTAGTGTTGAAACTTATTTGTAATCACTTCAAGTTGATAAATTCTTGTCCCTCTTACCGATGTTATAGAGTTTTCCGTATAATGGAACCTTGCATTTAGATACCCACCGATTAAGGTCAATGGATAATCTACATTCCTGAAATTTGGGTCTTTAATATCATTGCTATCCCAACCATTCGTATTGAGAAAATTGCCATAGGATTGAAAATCTGTTATTTTATCCAAGTTGATGGCAATCCCGTATCCTTCAAAGGGATATTGATATGCTTCAGATTCTTGAATGTTGTAGAATTGTACATTCATTTCGGTAACATCGCCACCGAATGAGAGAATACCATTTGCATGGTTACCGATGGATGAAAAATTACAATCAAATTCCGTTACCGAAATATCAGTATTTATACTATAAATTGCTGCATAAGAAGTAGCATCAGGAGGAAAATCAAACATACCCTCCACCCAAGGCCCCAGAGGAAGTAAATCTGAAGTACAGTTAAAATGACTTTCAGTGATAATAATTTGTGGGTCATCAAGAAATTCAAATTCATGGTCAGCCCAAATGCTTATCAAATTTCTATTATACAAGGTATTATTTGATTCAAACACTGAACCTCCTCTAGCGATAAAACCGGCATAAGCATCCTCTATATAACTATCACTAACTTTAACTGTATTGCCATCGAATATATCAAAAGCATACCATAAAGCATAAGTGCCATGGATAAAAGTGTTCTCTACATTTACAATAATATTGTTCAATCCTCCATCTACGATTATGAGGACTGAGGGGTCTATAATTATTTCACAATTATTAAAAGTAAGCGGAATATCTATAGCAAAGCCCCCTTTTATGTATATTTTTTTATTCGATATAATTTGATTTGGTAAAAACACCTGAGACGCAGATCGATTATTCTCATTATTCCCCAGGTACAAAGGTGATCCACTAGTGTAGATGGTGGGGGATGTCCAGTCTATACTCTGCGTGAGTTTCCATATTTCACATTCACCAATGCATGGAGGATCGGCACAAAAAATGGTGTCTGGGAAAGTTTCAATTGAATCTTCATCTATTGTACCCGGTTGAGCATAAAGGAGCAAGGGATTCAAGTATGTCACAAAGTAAAATACCACAATTAAAACGCTTTGTAGTATAAATCTATCCTGTAGTCCTGTAGTCCTGTAGTCCATAATTTCTTATATTTAATTAACGATTGCTTGCAATCTACGGAATAAATTTCACATAAAACAATATCTACTATAAAATTTTATTTTTTCTCAACAGTAACGGAGAAAATACCGATATCTCATGTACCTTTATAGGAAGAAATGAGTGAACTTCTTAACCGATAGTATATAAATCCAGATAGGCTTCTTAATCAACGTAGCTTTTATTTTATCTAACAACAAGAGTCTTGGTAAGTGATATCATTTGTATATATTATAAAAATATTCAAGATTTCCTTGCATTTTAAAGAAAAAAGCTGTAGTATTGTAGTAATAGTACATTAAAACACACGCGTTATGAAAAACTATCCACGACTATCCACGACTATCCACGACTATCCACCGGTGGTTAAAATGTTGGATATATGAACGTGAAAGTATTTTTCTCATTACGGTTTTCGTATGTATGTTTCTTGTATTGTTAAAAGAAAGTGTACATGCACAGTGCATGTATGAGATACAAAGCACTTATGAAGTATATAACAGATTTGCTATTGCGGATAATTATTCCATAGACTCATTAACCGACCTCGAAGTTGTCAGGATGATTCCAAAGCACTATATTGTTGATGAATATTTTTGTATAGCATCGGACAGTTCGTCCACTACAACAAAAGAATATACCTGGCTATTGAGTAATGCCTCGTCAAATCTTTACGATAAAGTCGTCATCGATGAGAATGGGTCGTCACTGTATAAGAATGAAAACCTCGTACATTATGGCAGATCAGTGGAAAGCGATAATTCAATGTTTCATTATACGAGAGAAGAACTCGCGTTTTTAGGTTTTAAACATCCAATAAAATGGTTTCCACAAGTACTTATAGACAGTATAATCAGTGCAGGATATAGTGTGACCACGCTTACTAGTGATAGTGCACAGATTATAAGCAATGATTCTATGAGCATCAGATATGATATAAATAATCAATATGTCCTGTGGAAACATTTTAATGCACAAGGTCAACTTGTCAGAGCAAGATTCAAAGCGGTATATAGAATTAACGATTCCCTTGCAGTACCTAAGGCTGAATATAATTTAACCGTTCATTTTACGAGTAAGGGAATTCCACTGAGTGAGACAATATATAAGGTATATAGCAATTATGCGATAAATGATACATCATATTTACAAAATAATCAGTATTTACAGTATACACCTAAACCTACAACAAAGAAAAAGAAATCACTCAGCATAGTTGAATCAATAGAAAGAACACAAAATATTATTCAAGTATTTCCTAACCCCGTTCAAGATCGACTTACTATAGAAGTCCCTGCAAAATTCAAAGGAAGTTATACCTTAACGATAAGGACTGTGAATGGCACTTTAATAAAAAGTAAAAACTATGCTTACAGTTCTCGATTACTTGTAAATCTAAATTCAATAAGCCCCGGAGTCTATTTTCTCCATTTACAGTCAGAGAGTAATAGCTTTACGCAAAAGATAATCATTCAATGAATTAGAAAAAATTACATATTATGAAAACCATATACTTTATAATCTGTCTTGTCTTCCTTTTGAGTAATACTGTGTATAGTCAAGAAAATGAATATCCACCACCTTTTAATAATGATGGGAAAAAAATTATTGAGCAAGATGACGATTACACACTAGATTCTCTTGAAGCACTTGATGTGACTGTCATAACGGCACCTGATTCTGTTCAAGTTCCTCAATCAGATACATTTAGGCGGGTCTTTTGGGTTCATGGATTAAATGGATCAACACTGGCTTGGAGAAGAGCAGCTTTTGCCAGTGAACATGTGATTGATACTTTATTGAATTTTCCACCACGAAAGTTAAATTCAATCACAGAGCTGGATTATCATGAACAATTACCTCTAGAAAATGCCGGTGGTGAACTAGATGATATAATAAGAGGAAAAGCAAACTGGGCTGGTAGTGATACAATGAGAAACTTCCTAATTGGACATAGTCAAGGTGGTTTAGTGATAAGAGCAATGTATCAACAACTTGTTTGCGTAGATGGAGAAAGCTTGAATGAACAGGTAGCAGGCGGCTATGTGACTTTCCATACTTCTCATCAAGGTGCACATTTATTAAGTAATATTAATATTGGGTATCAAATTGCGGAAAACATGTGTCAGAAGTTGGGTTTAGGCCCTGCGGCAGAGTTCATAGAAAATCTCGACGATATAAAAATTGAAGTATTGAATTTGACTAATATCAAACTTGATCCTTCAGAATTGATAAGCTATGATTTGATAGAAAAATCGGTCGACTCAATATGTAAATATTCCTCAACAATTATAGGAACCTTGCTTACTAATATGTTTGTAAAGCCTATAACTGTTGATTATAATGTTGGTGCTGCTTATCTTGATGAATTAAATAATTCTTGTATTCAAGTTGATACAGGTGTATATAAGATTGCTTTCTATGGTACGGAGCCCCAAGAGCATATATTTGCAAGGACATTACATTATCTAATGGATGATCCCAATACATATGTTCATGCCGGCCGGAACTATGGATACTTCGGTGCAAATTACGATTTTTATCTATGGGATGTCATGAAGGGATGGAAACTCGAATACATAGCAAAAGCGGAAGAGTATAGAACACGGGCGGAAAATTTGGAGAACTTATATGAAAAGAATAATTGTAAATATTTTGAGCACCAGTTTTCTGGTAAAAATAGTGATTGTTGGCTGCACATTTTGAATATTTTAGATAATCCTCTTTTATGGTTTGATGGAGAATTAGATGAAACAACTTGTTATAAATGTTACGACTGGTGGATTAAGATTCCTAGATATAAGAAAATAAGCCATGCATTTCAAGAAGGAGTAGATTGGTTTGAAGGGATAGATCATGAATGGCAAGTTTTTATCGGGGCTTATGAAGCAACATGGTCAAAACACTGTGATTGTTGTCCTAAACACGACCCCGATCCACAACTTGGAGACTGCAGAAAATTTACCATTCCTAAAAATGAAAATTGCAATCAGGAAGTTGCGGAGAGAGAAGGAACATCTCCTTATGAATGGCTATGTAAAAAAACGTATGAAAAAATTGTATCCATCACCCCCAACGACGGCATCGTCCTCGTACCATCACAACGCAACCTGCCGCATATGACCTTAAAGGAAGGCATAGATCCCAAAAAAGATTTACGCCTTTACAACACCTCCCATATGCAGGCACGGAATAATAGTGCCTTGAAGGAGAAGTTATTCAGATTGTATGAAGGTGACTACCATTGGTTTTTTAAAACAGATGAAAAAGATAATTAAAATGAATATTTCTTTATACCTGCTAGCGATTCTTTTATCCAGTCTATTAATGTCTTGTCATCCCAAGCCGATTAATCCACCGGATGATCCCGTCGATACCACAGATACGATCATTGAAGAGGAATATCCGATTGAGATTATATGGAAAACACCATTGAGTCAGGATACAACTTATTGTGAATCGATGTATCCAATATGCGGAACAGAAAAGGTCTTTTTCTCTCGTCAATTTTGCAATGCTGGGCAGGGAGAAGTTATTCTTACATTGAATAAAAATAATGGGAATATTCTATGGAAATATCAAGGTGCTGAAAATCTCGTTATGTATTCATTTATAAAACCAATATTTGAAAAAACCTATTTAATATATTCAGCTAATAAAATTCATGCTATTAATACCGAGACAGGAGATGTACAGTGGATTTTTTCTGGTGACCAGTATAATAGAAAAATAGAAGCATGGTTTTATAATGTTCAGAACAAACCTGCAATTATTTTAGGTTCACTTGACTTGCCGTGGCAAAGTTTTCAACATATTTTGCAACTAGATCCTGTAAGTGGTATGATAATCGATACTTTATTTACGATGAAAAGGAATCAAAAAACCGCCTGCGGAATCGCAAATATACTATATTATAAATATAAAAATGGTCATGATTGGATCCTTTTTAAAAATAGAAGTAAAATCGCAGATTTCTATGCTTTTGACATTACGACTGATAGTATTATATGGTCTGTCCATGATATTAATAATGGAAACAGTATAGTACATGAAATGCCAGTAGTACACGACGGAAAAGTCATCTTCTCCGCCGGTACGCGCTTATTGTGCTATGACCTCGATGACGGGAGCTTAGTATGGAAAGTGGATAGACCTTCTTATGACATTAATCTGTATAAGGACGTTATATTTTGTTACTATCGAAAAAATTCTGAACCATTAATACCCTCTTATGTATGTGCATACGATGCTGGAACCGGAAATCTTCTGTGGCAAACTGAAGTTACCGGAGAAGCAGAATTTTCCAATAATTTTATCGTATATAAAGATAAATTATACTTTAGTGCCACTTATCTTCAATGCCTTGATGTGCATACGGGCAGAAAGCTATGGAAGTACCGACCTCCGGATTATAAACCGGGAACCAACTGGGATAAAAGTGTCTATGGAGAAGGAATGGTAATCGATCAAGAGACAGGCTATTGTTATATCAGCGATGGATTCTTTGCTTTATGCCTGAACTTAAATAATGTGGAGGTGCAGTGAAAGAATGACTTATGCAAGGAATGAAGATAGATATTCCGTTTTCTCATCATAACTTCGTAACTTGGGGAAGTATTAAAGGAATTATCACAACGCAACCTGCCGCATATGACCTTAAAGGAAGGCATAGATCCCAAAAAAGATTTACGTCTTTACAACACCTCCCATATGCAGGCACGGAATAATAGTGCCTTGAAGGAGAAACTGAGGAGACTGTATGATGGCGATTTTCATAATTTTTTCTATACCGAAGAAAGAGATTAATCATGAGAATATTGACGTTCATTGTATATTGTTTACTCACAGGTATAACATGGGGTTGTCATAAAACCCCGATAGATCCACCTGATGATCCCGTTGATACAACGGAGATTACAGAAGAATATCCGATTGAAATTATATGGAAGGTGCCGCTTCATCCCGATACTATCCATTGTAGAGGAATGTATCCCGTTATGGATGGGAATAAGGTTTATTTTTCCAGGTGGTATAATAATAATCCGGAGGTAATAATGGGACTTGAAAAAGCAACCGGAAAAAAATTATGGGAGTATAAAGGGCTTCCGGATATGCTTTCCTTTCAATATACAGAACCATTAATCGATAATAATTTATTTGTATCGTGTGACAGAAATATTTATAATATAAATACAATTAATGGTCAACTACAATGGTCAACTGAAGGACAATTTCCATTAATGAATATCTTGCCTCGTTTTTATATGGTGAATGGAAGTGTAAATATTGTACTTTATCCTGCGGGTCAAGTTCCTTGGATGCCCTTAAACCAGCTTGTAAAACTTGATATTCAATCCGGACATGTATTGGATACATTAGTAACATTAAAAGAGAGTTCAGAAAACTCAGTAGATATAGAGAATGTGATCTACCACAAATATAAAAACGGCAACGACTGGATCTTGTTTAAGAATCGGGCGAAGGTCGCAGATTTCTACGCCTATGACTTGACGGGGGATAGTGTGGTGTGGGTGAATTATGATTTTAATAATGGGTATAGTGTCGTGCTGGAAAATCCTGTGGTGTATAAAGATAATGTCATTTTCTCTGCCGGTACGCGCTTATTGTGCTATGACCTAGACGATGGGAGCTTAGTATGGAAAGTGGATAGACCTTCTTATGACATTAATCTGTATAAGGACGTTATATTTTGTTACTATCGAAAAAATTCTGAACCATTAATACCCTCTTATGTATGTGCATACGATGCTGGAACCGGAAATCTTCTGTGGCAAACTGAAGTTACCGGAGAAGCAGAATTTTCCAATAATTTTATCGTATATAAAGATAAATTATACTTTAGTGCCACTTATCTTCAATGCCTTGATGTGCATACGGGCAGAAAGCTATGGAAGTACCGACCTCCGGATTATAAACCGGGAACCAACTGGGATAAAAGTGTCTATGGAGAAGGAATGGTAATCGATCAAGAGACAGGCTATTGTTATATCAGCGATGGATTCTTTGCTTTCTGCCTGAACTTGAATAATGTGGAGGTGCAGTGAAAGAATGACTTGTGCAAGGATTGAAGATATTTTATTATTTCTAGTCATTTGGTACCTTTAAGATACGGTATAGACGTTTCCAATGAATTTCTTCAAAGTCTTTAAAACGTACTTCCTGGAATTTTTCTATACAACTCTCACAGGAAATAAATGCTCAATACTCTGCAATCATCCGGTGACTTATCCAGCACGTGAATATTCAAGTCCAGATTACTCGCCGCCTGACACAGCATCTTCCCGAGCTGCCCGCCACCGAGAAACCCGATTATTTTGTCCTGACTGAATCCCATCGCAATGTTTTTACCATTTCTTGCCTCAAATGGAGTAAATTTTCTACCTTGGAGCTTATGAACTACGACACAATACTGAAAAATGCCCGCATCGTTAATCGCGGCGAGATAATTGAGGGCGACATTGCCATTAAGGATAAGCGCATCGTGAAAATAGATACCGTTATTTCAGCTTCCGCAAATGCCATTCACGACCTCAACGGCAATTTTCTCATTCCGGGAGCAATTGATGATCAGGTGCATTTCCGTGAGCCCGGCCTCACACAAAAGGCGACCATTTATACCGAATCTCGTGCCGCTGTTGCCGGTGGTGTAACCAGTTTTATGGAAATGCCCAATACCAAGCCACCGGCAATCACTCAGGAATTACTGCAGGACAAATACGACATTGCATCTCAATCCTCCCTCGCCAATTATTCCTTCTTCATGGGCACTTCCAATGAAAATATCGAGGAGGTTTTGAAGACACCGATCGACAAAGTCTGCGGTTTAAAGATATTCATGGGCTCCAGTACCGGAAATATGCTCGTCGATAATGAACAGACTCTGGAAGCTATTTTCTCTCGTGTCAATATGCTCATCGCCACGCATTGTGAGGATGAAGAAACGATAAGAAAAAACCTCGCAAAGGCCAAGGCAGAATACGGCGAAAATATCCCCATGGAAATGCATCCGATTATCCGCGATGTGGAAGCCTGCTATAAATCTTCTTCCATGGCTGCCGAACTTGCCAAAAAGCACAATGCACGACTGCATATTTTACACATTACAACAGAAAAAGAACTATCCTTATTTGACGAAAGTCTGCCGATAAAGGACCGGCGGATAAGTGCAGAAGTATGTGTGCATCATCTGACTTTTGACGCAAGTCAATACGCAACACTGGGAAGTAAAATAAAATGTAATCCCGCGGTGAAAGACGCCGGCCAGAAAGCAGCATTACTACAGGGCTTGAAAGACGGAAAATTTGCGGTGATTGCGACCGATCATGCACCGCATACAGCCGAAGAAAAATCGCACCCTTATCTCACTTGTCCGTCGGGATTGCCGCTCGTGCAACACAGCATACCGATGATGTTGCAATTTTATCACCGTGGCGAACTTGAATTACCATTTATCGTACAGAAAATGAGTCATGATCCGGCAGAATTATTTGAGATTGACGATCGCGGTTATGTTGAGGAAGGCTATTATGCCGATCTTGTCGAGCTGGATATCGATGAAGAATGGCAGGTCAACAAAAACAATATTTTCTACAAGTGTGGCTGGTCACCACTGGAAGGACAGACCTTAAAAGGCCGGATTAAAAAGACCTGGGTAAACGGTCATCTCGCCTATGCCGACGGAAAATTTGATGAAAGTCAGGGCGGGATGAGGTTGAGTTTTACGAGACGCTCGTGATTCGTGATCCGTAACTCGTAACTGGATGAATCTTGAATGAATATTGTCTTGTAAGTTCGTACGGCTCTTCGAGCCCCTCAGGACGGAACGGTGCAAATTTTAAAGTCGTGAAGGCGAAGAGTCGTGTGGATTTGAAACCATTGGTCAGGGAACTATTTTTGTTTAAATATGATTTACATTATGATTGAATGTTTGTTTCTCGATGTATTATGAGGGAATGACAATTATAAAACGGAAATATTTTAGGCAATGAAATTAGTAATTGACATAAATGAAAGTAAAGTTCCTTTTTTTATGGAATTACTTGACAATCTTGATTTTGTTAAGGTGCTGGAAGAGGTGAACGATGATGAAAAAGTCAAAGTTATTCACGACTTAGTTGAGGCATTTAATGATGTAAGATCACACTTAAAAGGAGAAAAACAACTCACATCTGCAAAAGACCTACTCAATGAGGTATGAGGTAATTGTCACTAAACCATTTCAACGCAATTATAAAAAACTCTCTAAAAAATACCGTTCTCTAAAATCAGACTTGCTTCCTGTTATTGAAGAACTTGAGAAAAATCCTACTCTTGGAATATCACTTGGTAAGGGATGTTACAAGATTAGAGTGGCAATTTCCTCCAAAGGTAAAGGGAAATCCGGTGGTGCGAGGCTTATCACTTATATCCGTGTCGTGGAAGGAAAAGTCTTCCTTCTCGATATCTACGACAAGTCTTCAAAAGCCAGCCTCACAACCAGTGAACTTAAACGATTACTGAAATTAATTTCTGATAGTTAAATAAAGTGCCGAATCACGAAATTGAAGAGTCTCAGAAGTGCAATGAAATTTCCGTGATTCTTAACTGGTCGAGACTTGGTAATAGGGTGAGGTCGTAACGGTGATAAGGCGTAAAGATGTGGAAAAAGGAATCTGCAAGAATTTCACTCGTAAATCCGCACGGCCGTGCGAGACCCTCAGGACGGAACGGTGCGAACCGGTTAAAAAACTAATTGTTACGGCATTCAGCACAATGGATAAACATTGCATTAAGCAGAGATCCTGATATATCGGAACGGACACACACGAATCCATATAAGCAAAGTAGTAGGATGCGCTTGAGTTTTACGAGACGCTCGTATTCGTGACTCGTAACTGGTAATTCGTGACTGGTTATTGTGTAATGTAGCGATGGCAATCCCCTTAGGGGAAAAAGGGGCGAGTGCTAGCAATTTATTCCGTAACTCGTAACTGGATGAATCTTGAATGAATATTGTCTTGTAGGTTCGTACGGAAACCACCCCGAGCACCTACGGTGGCCACCCCATCAGAAGGAGTGGAATTGTACCGGGATGAATTCCTAAAAATTCAGCTATATGTTCTACGATCTTTACTATTTTCACCTTGTGCTCTCAGAGTAATACCTATTAACCTGCGTAGTTTTCTAAAATAATTCATTATTATGCAAACTACAGCATACAATCTACTTTGCTTAAAAATTAAAATTCACTGTCAATCCTCCCCTGTATATCCTATCTCCTGATTCTTGAAAAAAGATAGCAGATGCCTGCACTCCTATCCCTAAAATTTCACTTATCTGATAGGAATAATCAATTCTAAAAATAGTCCCATAATCCCAGTAACTCGTATAAAGTGGGACAATTAAGGTTATTGGAGTATTGGGTTCAATAAAGGGTGAAGTAAATTTTCCGGGGATTGCCTCCGTAATATAAGATTGCTCATTTATAGAAATGCCAAGGCCGGTAGATAAACTTAATTGATGGTTTAAATTTTTTAAAAAGTCATAACCGAGATATAAGTACAATGTTTTATGCATTTGTTTATCAGGCTTAGCTTTAGTGTCAATCCAACCTACATCTGTTGTTAAATCTCTATTAAGACCTTCCCACATTAAGTTATAGGTATGTTCATTGGTAACAGTTGTAGCATTTTCAAAGGTTATATATCCGATAAAACTTGAACTATACGAGAAATCAAATCCAATCCCACCATGAAATCTCCCTATAAAATTATACCCATATCTATTATCAATGGAAAATGCCGGCACATCACCCGAGGTAAACCATCCATAAGAGTATGTCGATGAAAAAAAATGCTGTGCGGATACGACAGTAGAAGCAGTTATAAATGTGATTATCAGTAAATATCGTTTCATCTCTTGAAATTTTAATTGTTCTAAAATACGAATAACCCAGAGAACCATTTTTCTTGGTTCTCTGGATAATTTGACAAGTTACTAACTTTCATGTAATTGCCCACCCAATAACCCGCCATTTAATCCACATTCGGATATGTGGAACTCTCTCAAAGCTATTATCGTTAGTAATAAACAGAAACTAGAACAGTATGGAAACACTTACAATTGAAATATTAAATCCCGAGGTTAAAGAGCTCTTACAGAATCTGGCAAAAATGGATTTAATCAGAATAAAAGAGGATTCATCGCCTATGGAATTTAATGCCTTGCTAGAAAAATTGCGTTCTAATGCAGACAATGCCCCTACTTATGAGGAAATTTCAGAAGAGGTTGAAGTTGTAAGAGAAAAACGTAATGGAACCGATTAAAATCATCCTCGATACCAATATTTGAATTAGTTATTTAATCTCTGATTCTTTCAAGGAACTTGACGTTTTAATAAAGGAGCATAGAGTTAGGATTCTTTTCAGTACCGAGCTAATTTCAGAATTTATTGAAGTTGTAAATCGCCCAAAATTTCATTCTTATTTTTCACAAGCAGATGTGGTAAGCTTATTGGAAAACATGAAGGTATATGGTGAAATCATTGAAATTAAATCTACGGTTACTATGTGCAGAGATAAAAAAGACAACTTTCTCTTGGAACTCGCAAAAGATGGGCAAGCTGATTATGCGAGTGGGCGCTGGGGCGCATGGACGATGAGGAGATAGGGCGGACAGCTGTAAGTCCGGCAGAGATGTAAAGCCAAGCGATACACGAATCCACATCAATAAACTATCGGGTTGGGGTTGAGTTTTACGGGGCGCTCGTGATTCGTGATCCGTAACTCGTAACTGGATGAATCTTGAATGAATATTGTCTTGTAAGTTCGTACGGAAACCACCCCGAGCACCTACGGTGGCCACCCCATCAGAAGGAGTGGAATTGTACCGGGATGAATTCCTAAAAATTCAGCTATATGTTCTACGATCTTTACTATTTTCACCTTGTGCTCTCAGAGTAATACCTATTAACCTGCGTAGTTTTCTAAAATAATTCATTATTATGCAAACTACAGCATACAATCTACTTTGCTTAAAAATTAAAATTCACTGTCAATCCTCCCCTGTATATCCTATCTCCTGACTCAATAAAAAAGATAGCAGATGCCTGCACTCCTATTTCCACGACTTTGCTTATCTGGTAGGAATAATCAAACCTAAAAATAAGCCCATAATCCCAAAAACTCGTATAAAGCGGGACAATTAAATTTATAGGTATATTGGGTTCCAATAAGGGCATGGTAAATTTTCCGGGAAGAACCTCTGTTATGTAAGTCAATTCATTTTGTGAAATTGCAAATCCAGAAGAAAAGCTCAAAAGATGATTTTTATTCTTTAAGAAATCATATCCGAAATATATATACAAAGATTTATGCATTTGCTTTTCCGGTTTGGCTCTGGTATCAATCCAACCTACGTCTGTTGTTAACTTCCTATTCCAACCTTCAAATAGGAGATTATACGTATATTCATTAGTTACTGAAGTAGCATTTTCATAGGTAATAAATGGGATAAATCTTGAACCATAAGTAAAATCTATTCCAACACCCCCAAAGTACCTACCTAAAAAGTAATATCCAAGTCTATTATCAATTGAAAAAGCCGCCATATCACCAGAGGTATACCATGCATAAGAAATAGAAGATGTAAAAAAGTATTGTGCAGATGCGATGGTGGAAACAGTCATGAATGTAATAATTAGGATATATCGTTTCATCTCTTGAAATTTTAATTGTTCTAAAATACGAAAAACCCAGAGAACCATTTTTCTTGCTTCTCTGGATAATTTGACAAGTTACTAACTTTCATGTAATTGCCCACCCAATAGCCCACCATTTAATCCACATTCGAATATGCGGAACTCTCTCAAAGCTATTATCGTTAGTAATAAACAGAAACTAGAACAGTATGGAAACACTTACAATTGAAATATTAAATCCCGAGGTTAAAGAGCTCTTACAGAATCTGGCAAAAATGGATTTAATCAGAATAAAAGAGGATTCATCGCCTATGGAATTTAATGCCTTGCTAGAAAAATTGCGTTCTAATGCAGACAATGCCCCTACTTATGAGGAAATTTCAGAAGAGGTTGAAGTTGTAAGAGAAAAACGTAATGGAACCGATTAAAATCATCCTCGATACCAATATTTGAATTAGTTATTTAAGCTCTGATTCTTTCAAGGAACTCGACGTTTTAATACCCAAATCATGCAATAGAAATATGACTGAATATAGTTTCGGCTCAACCGGGGCCTTTGGCGACTTACGACCATTTGCCAGGCAATATTCGGTCATCTGATCCAGGGAAAGGAGCTGATCCTGGTGACTGACCTCGGAGAGGTCAAATTAGGTTAGCACATAAGTTCACAGGAGGACCGACCTCGGAGAGGTCGTATTAGATTACGTAAAAAAAGAGGCCGCAAGGCGTCATTGAAGCCTATGTGGATGAACAAAAAAACAACTTCTCGTAGGTTCGCACGGCCGTGCGAACCTATATATATAAAAATAAAAAAATGACTAATCCCACAAACTCCATCACAATGCACACGCTGAGAGATGTTATCTTTTCGGGCGGGCCATCCCTTTTATGGGTTAGGGGCATGTGTGCGACTAAGATGATATCTCTTTTTCTGCAATCAATAGAATGCCGACATTAGTAAAGCTCTGCATTGTCACGCTGATTCAGCTGATGTATACTGCTTAAAGCAGCATTAATAAGTGACACCTTGGCGTTATTCTCGCTGATCTCATTCTGTTTAATCGATAAAATAATTACTATTCTTCAATCCCACTGTTTCCTGATTCCTACGACAAAACTCCTCCTCCCATGGACAGCTGGAAGCCTGATATGGGGATTGACATTTAGGGGTTGGAGATGGTAAATCCAGCTCGTCAATCATAAGTGCATAATAAATTCTCCGGGAATAAGCTCTATATTTCCAGTTAATCTAGAGATGATTATTCATGTCAAGTTTCCTTCCACAATCTTATTTCCCATCGGCTTCATTATCGTTCATAGAAATAAAATTCTACTTCGCTATTATAGTCTGTCTGTAAGATGCATACAAACCAATCAATACCAATACGGCTATTACTCCTGTGTAAAATGAAATGCCTGCTTCAAAATATAGCCACAAGATGAACAGTGGAGCTACAATCAATTTAAGATAAAAGCGCTTCCGGGCAGACAGCTTTGCCATAAAAAACTGCGGCACAATTAATAGAATTATAACTATTCCTAACAGTATCCACTCCATAATAATCTCATTTAGGCAATTCCTCGAATTAGTTTTTTAGCTATATACTTTTCCTTTCTCCCCGGAGGCGGCATCTGCCAGAAGCTGAAAAACTGTAATAGTTCCCTTTGCACGTAGGAGGCGGAAGCAAGGCTATAAATCCATTCCTCAGATCATTCATAGAACTCCACGGCACCTGTCTTGATGTCGTACATCGCACCGACAAGTTTAATTTCACCATTTTCCTCCATCTTCTGCAAGATAGGACTTTTTCTATGAATTTCCTCAAGTGCAACTTCCACATTTTCCTTGGACACTAAATCGCGGAAAGCAAGAGATCCATCATGTGGGTGTGAATCTACCCGGTCTATTGCAGGCTTAATCTTGGATAATAAGCCTGTAAGATTTCCAAGTTGTGCATCATCACAAGCACCTTTTACGGCACCGCAACCCGTGTGTCCCATAACTACAATGAGATGCGCTCCTGCGAGTCTGGCCCCGAATTCCATGCTGCCCAGCACGTCTTCATTAATGACATTGCCGGCAACACGGATACTGAATAAGTCCCCTAGACCTTGATCAAATACCAGTTCAGTAGGCACTCGTGAATCAATACAGCTCAATATGGTCGCATAAGGGAATTGACCTTGTGTCGTTGATTTGATTTGGTGGTTAAAATTCTTTTCTACTTGCTTATTCTGTTGATATCTCAAGTTCCCTTCCTTGAGCAATTGAAGGCCTTTATCCGGTGTAATATTAAATTGCGCTTCCTTGTTGCTTGCTTTCATGGTGATATTTTATTTATGACAGTCATATTATTATGACCATAACAAAAGTCCATATTCTCTCGGAAACAAGCAAAATTAATGCCTGAAGAAGTGGATGAAAATCTAAAATAAGGATTTTCTGTTATTCATCCATCTCCAGCACCATCTCCTTTCTTCCATATATCAATCCGGTCACGAGATGATACAGGGCATAAACTTCCCAGGCAAATGGGATATAACCGAGATATCCGAGAGCCGGCATTTCAAAGAGATGCCAGAAATCGACAAATGGAACATTGTAAATCCACTTGGGATTGGAATAGTAGTTCCACATCTCCCAGAAGAAACCACAGATAACACATCCGATTGCAAGGCATATAATCGTTTTCCATCGTCCTTGAGTTGCCTGTCTCATAAGGCTGGGATAACCGAGTTTATAGTTGATAATATCAAATATCAGATACAGAGATATCCACAGAAATGCCGCTGAATATTGCGGTACCCACAATGTGAGTACAAGCATGACAATACCGGCAATAAACCATGTAGTCAATGATTTTTCTGACACCTTGAAGGAGATGCGCATGGATTTATCTTTAAAAAAGCTATTTACCAGCTCTGTAGTCTCAAATACCGCCGGTATCACCGTACAGAAACATATCGTCGCAAAGGTGAAGTACTCTATGTCCGTAAATAAATGTCGAGCGGTATAGATCCAGTAATCTGTGCGTAAATCTATGAGCTCAAAGAGCCACCAAAATGGAGCAGATACGATAAAGAGCGAAATGAACATTTTAAAATTGCGAGCAAGGATGGAGTGTCCATTTGTCCGCACGTAAACCCAGGCGTCAACAGTAAGTATATAACCTAGCCACATCGGGAAGAAGCCCCAGTGCGTTCTCAGTCCATCAAGATTCCAGTTCAGATACCAGAATAATAATGCCAGTGCGATCCCCAGCCAGCCATGCCATGGCCAGCTTTTCTTCTCTGTCAATAGGTGAACATTCTCGTCTTGTAGGTGCTCTTGCGTATTTATCCCATCCATATCATGAAGTACACTTATTTATTGGCTTTTGTTTAAAATGTTATTTGCGCAAGCTAATTTATTAATACCGGTTCAATTGAATTTATTCTCTTGCTCACGACCTTTTTATTTCCTTCAATAGAAAAAGCTTCAATCTACTCCATCCGTTCTCTGAACATCCACATTCTTGAAAAGAGAAAGCCCAAATATGGTCAGGCAGATGCACTTAACTATCTCTGCATAGACATAGTAGTCATGAATATATTCAGGTGCGGTCATATATCCGCTATGAAAATATAGATTAATCTGTTCCTCGAGTACCGGCAAGAGCCAGAAAGTCTGTAATCCTAGGATGGCAATAGTAATCAGGTAAAAGATATTCCGCCAGGAATAAAATGCTCCGGCGATGATGATATCAAGGCATATAGCAATTGCGAGAACCCACTCAATTTTATTGAGCGCATTGAACATAAGCTCACCTATACCGAGGCCCACCGATAGGCTTACACCGGGAGCACGGAATTTCAGCCATGACTCTAGAAAACTAATTGCACACACAAATCCTATCCAGAGGAAAGCTGCAATGAGGCCCACCGGCAGCTTCACCGTGGTCATACAATCGGTTTAGTGGAATTTTCCCGATAGTATTGTATCTTGTATTGGAACATCTGCGCCATACGCATACTCTGCATCTTGGCCTGTTCCGCTTTCTCCCCTTCAAAGTTCTCGTCCAATGTCTCGTAAAACAAGCTCAACCAGCGATTAAAGTGTTTTTCTTCAACCGGTAAATTGATGTGGTGCATAAAGGGACTTCCATAATACGTCCTCTCTCCCAGCAATATCGTCTGCCAGAAACGATACATTTTATCGAGATGTTGAGGCCAGGTATCTTGTATTACCTCCTCAAATATATCCTTCAGTAATTCATCTTTACGGACTTTACCGTAAAAATCATCGACTAATATCTTGATCTCATCTATTGTGAGAATTTCTTTCTTATCTTCCATCAGAAAAATGATTCATATAAACCGGGCTCCCAGTACATGATTATATAGTATAATCCGTATGCAATAAATGCAATCACCATAAGCCATACCCAGAATGGAATAGCCTTGGGTGTCTCAGAACCCACAATAATAAATTTATCTTTACGCTCACTACCATAAGCATTAATCGTAACAGAAAATTCCTCGTTCACCACATCATTATCATTCAAGCCCACAACGGCTATCGTAGGCCCGTTTTTCACCTCAAATGGAATTATCCGTATCCCTTCAGAACCATCGGTTGACTTAGCAACAATTTTCAAGGTATGTTTTCCATCCACCATTCTCGTGGTATCAAGTCGTATTTTCACCGGTGAGGCAAATTCCCCAAATGGATATTCTTCATCGTCGAGAAATACTTTAATGATACTCTTCTCCCCTTTTAATTCATCGAGCGCATTTCTTAAGGCAATATTTATGCTTCCTTTTTCCTTTTCTGCCATGGTGTGATTATTTATTAACTACGATATTTTTAATATGATCAGCATTTTTTTCTCCCGGCTTGATCAATACTTTGGCAAAGAGCACAAAGCATACAAGAACAATTACTGCTGCAGTCCACATAATAATGTAATCGAGAGGTCCTTGAGGTCCTACTCCATGCACAACTCCCTGTAAAAACTCAGGCTGGTTTTCTTTACATAATTCACAGGCATATATTCCTACAGGAAACTGCATTAGGAGGAGGGCTCCCAGAACTATAATCCTTTTAATATTTTTCATCTCACTTGATTTTTAACGATTTTGGATCTATTAAACACTCATCATATCATTCTTGCATTCTTTCTTTCCGCTTACGCAAATGTCGGTGTGCGAACCTTTTATTGATTCAAGGTCTCGACCATTTTACGGATTTCTTTTACTTTTTCTACAGTAACTTCCGGCGCATCATTACTCCAGCTACTCCGCTCATGTGTGGCAATAGCAGCAATTTCTTCATCACTGAGAATATCAGCAAATGGTGTCATGACCGCATATTCAGCTCTTGCATCATATCCCATCAAGATAATTTTAATCATCTTCTCCGGATTTTCATCATTCACGATCGGGCTTCCATCCAGTGGAGGGAAAGCACCGGGAACACCTTTTCCATTGGCTTGGTGACAAGCGGAGCAGTGTGTCATATACAATGCTTCACCATCCAGCCCACCGGCTTCACCACCGTCGCCGGCCTTCTCCTCTTCTCGTGTTGATGGGATGAAAGCAACTGGTGGATTCTCTAGAGAAGCTTGTTTCAAGGTATTCAGGTAAGCAATAAGATCAAGTAATTCCTGCGTAGCCGTAACGACGAGATTGGTATCGCTGAGATACTTCTTAGGGATAGGGACTACGACATCCTCATCACTCACCTCGCTTGAATCCTTTTTCTCATAAAACCACGGATAACTTGGCATAACTGAAGCTTCCACAACAATACGCGGATTATAAAAATGCAGTAAATGCCAGTCTCTTCCGGGGCGACGATCACCGATACTCGTTAAATCCGGTCCGGTACGTTCACTACCGAGAAGCGATGGCGATTGCTGCCACCAGTTGGGCTTCTGCTTACTATAATAATAATCAGATGGAATAGAAGGTCTATCACCCCACATCTTATCCATCTCAATGTTTCTCACCTGTTGAGTATGGCAAGCCATACAATTTTCAGCGACATATACTTCAAGGCCACGTTGTTCCTGAGCTGTCATCGGCTCCATAGATGGAAGTGGCTTGGCCTCCATTAAATCAAGTGCCGGCAATACGGACACAAGCATACTTAAGGCTATATATATAAGCAAAGACGTATTGGCTAAGCTTTTATGATCTTTATGGAAATTAAACATATTTTCTGTTTTTAATTATTCACAGTTTCTACGGCTTCTAAATCTGCTATTTTAGGGAGCTCTATTTCCTTGCGTTTCTTAACCATCGTATAGAAATTATATCCAAAGATAAAGTGTGACAACAACATCATAGAACCTCCGATTGCTCTCCATACATAATATGGCTGCATTAAGATTACTGAGTTAATGAATGATTCACCTGCAATCCAGCTCAAGCCCTTTAAGGTACCACCGGCCATCATGGAAATCATGTAGGCAAATAATCCGACAAATGCAAGCCAGAAATGTGCTCCTACGAGTATCTGACTCGGCTCCTTTCCCGTAATCTTGGGCAATATGGCATATATACACGCCCATAAAATAAAGCATATAATACCGTACATCGTCATGTGTGAGTGTGCTACGTTAAAGTCTGTAAAGTGCCAGATGAAATTGGTAAAGCGGAATGCCTGTAAGCTTCCTTGTGTCGATCCGACAAAATAAAAGACTACGCCCACGAGGAAAAATGGTAAAACATAACTCTTCCCTATCTCGCTCCAGCTACCACGCATCGTCATGAGAAAGTTAGTTGTTCCGGCGACAACCGGTATGACCATTCCCACACTGAACACAATCGCTACTGTCTGTAGCCACCACGGTAGCGGACTGAATATGAAGTGGTGCGTTCCTATCATCGTATAAAATAGTAGCTGCGTCCAGAATGCGAGCACACCTAGAGAATATGAATAGATAGGCTTATTCAGTGAGGATGGTAAATAGTAATATATAAGTCCTAGTGTGAAGGTCATAAACCACATCCCCACACCCTGATGCATGTAGTAACCTTGAATAACCGTTTCACCGAGCCCTACCTGAAGATTGGGGATATAAGCTATGACAACTATCGTCATTGTCCATAATAAACCGGCAAATAAATACCAGTTGGAAATATAAATCTCAGATACTTTCCGACTTGCTACTGTCTTATAATAATTCCTAAAAGTAATGAATAAACCTATGGCAAATAGGATAAATACCGGCCAGATATATTCTCTGTATTCCCCTCCTCCGTTATTATACCCGGCCATAAGACATATATTGCCCAGCAGTACGGTGATATTGATCAAGGCCCAGCTCCACCAGGCCCATTTATAACTATATAACTTGGTATTGGAGGTTCTCGCGACAACAAAATACCCCAATCCTATCATCGCATTGGAGGCCCAGCCCCAGAAAACTGTATTGGTATGTACCGGACGTAAGCGACCGAAAGAAAGCCATCGAATACTGTCTAGCTCAGGCCAGACAAACTTCATCCCCAGATATTCACCGACCGTTGTCCCGAATATCAACCAAAATGCAGAAGCGCCGATAAACCATATTACGATTTTCTTCAGCTCCTCCGGGGTTTTAATCTTTATGCTCCCCTTTTTTTTTTCGTCAAAGAGTGGCCGATCCGGGTCGTGTGTTATCTTGGATATTCTCCCCTTGCTGTCCGTGGCATCTTTATTGCTTCCGAGCTCGTCTCCACTTAATTTATAGTTTAAAGCTTCTTTACGTTGCTTCAGAATTTCTGCTATTTCATCATCCTCAAGACCTATTAAACGCTCGGAGAATTCTAGCTTATCAACAGCTACCTTCTTCCGCTTCAAGGTGTCAAAGTAGGATGATAAACGAATAGCCAGTATGACTACTGCTATCAACACAACTACACTTATCAGTACAATTGTTCCTATCACTCCAGGACTCGTTAACCAATTATCCCCACTTACACTTGATTGCGCATAAGCTATTGCAGGAAATATTGCTGCCAATACAAAGAAGATTACCCCCATTTTACTCAGGGCCTTACTCTTACAAAAACGATCAAAAATCTTTCTCATCTCTTATTATTATTAATACAGTATTCACTCTGTTCTGATAATGTCATTCATTCACTTAGTTGCCAAGGCAAATCTATAACAATTTTTATTTCCGACAAATTTATCAGAAATATTCTTCACCGAAGTCTTTTCAACTTGCCACTACTTCTTTAATTACCTTGTAATGCACCTAAAATACATTATTTACATCGCCTCAGGCCTCAATATACAATTTTTTTATTACACTTCTTACAATTTCGGACACTAACTGATTCTCCTCATAATTTCTACTGATCTAGCTCATGTTTTATGCTTTACTATCTCCTCAGCTTCCTCCTATAGGAAAATATCAAGTCCTTACCCCTTCAACTCTATTTGTTAATCACGGATATTTATTCTGAGAGGAAGGTGTTCTTATCATTGTGCTTGTAATTCTCCCAATATATTGCTCGTGGCCCATCTCATGTTATATCACGCATTCTTCAGACTAGGTCGATCTAGCTCTCTTTGCTTACAGTTCTGTCTTGAATCCTTCCTCCTGTTCCCGGAATTATACAATTCTTTCCATAAATTGTATAAGAGTAAATTGAAAGATACCTATACCTTTGTGTTAAAGCTAAAAGGAAGCATTATGACACATACTTATAAGATAGATGGAATGCACTGCGGCGGTTGTAAAAATACGGTCGAGCGCAAGTTAAGCACAATTGAAGGTATTGAATCTGCGCAGGTAGATTTGCCGAAAGGCACTGTTAAAATCACGATGAAAGAACACATTGAACTGGATGTATTACAGGCAGCCTTATCGGATACGCAATACAGGATAAAAAATTTGACGGGAGTCGAGCCTATAGATAATAACAGTGGACCAGATTATCGCGAGAATAAGTCGGGCATGAAACATACTTACGCAGTTCACGGCATGTCTTGTCAGGGATGCATAAATACTGTGGAAACAAAACTCGGTGAAATTGATGGGATAAATGATGCGGTGGTTGACTTGGAGGCCGGTACAGTAGATATAGAGATGGATAAACATGTGGCGCTCGACAGATTGCAAGAAGGACTGGCAGAGACACATTACAGCATCACAAATCCTGGCGAAAAGCCACATTTTAATGGCCATACTGATGCTGCGCATCAGCATAAGCATTCAGCCGATGCCCATAAGCATGCCAAAGGCGGTCGATATTACTGTCCGATGCGTTGCGAGGGAGATAAAATGTATGACAAGCCGGGTAGCTGTCCGGTATGTGGCATGGATCTGGTAAGGGAAGCAGTCATTGAAAAACCGAAGACCAATACCTATACTTGCCCCATGCATCCTGAAATTGAGCAGGAAGGGCCGGGTTCTTGTCCTATCTGCGGGATGGATCTCGTTCCCAAGATGCCGGTAGAGGATAGCGATGAAGAGCCGAGTACATATCAGCGTTTATTGAAAAAACTCTGGATTGCAATTGCTTTTACATTGCCGATTTTTATCATAGCTATGTCTGAGATGATTCCCGGCAATCCCTTGTATGATATCCTCTCGCCAAGTGCCTGGAATTGGGTTCAACTTGCCCTTTCCATCCCGGTTGTTTTTTATGCCTGTTGGATGTTCTTTGAGCGGGCCTGGGCAAGCATACGCAGGATGAGTTTCAATATGTTTACACTTATCGGGATAGGTGCCGGTGTTGCATGGATATTCAGCCTGGCAGCCTTGCTTTTCCCCGGCTTTTTCCCCGAGCAATTTCTCTCTGAACACGGGACGGTGCACGTGTACTTTGAGGCAGCGACGGTTATCTTGACACTTGTGCTGCTCGGTCAAGTCATGGAGGCCGGTGCACATGAAAGAACAAATTTTGCAATTAAGGAGCTCCTCAATCTCGCTCCCAATACTGCTACGAGAATACGCGATGGGAAACAGGAACTCGTGTCTATCGACGATATCGCGGTCGGCGATACGCTTCTCGTAAAACCCGGTGAAAAAGTCCCGGTCGATGGCTCTGTTATTGAAGGTTCTTCATCCATAGATGAGTCGATGATCAGCGGTGAGCCGATTCCGGTGCATAAATCCGTAGGTGATGAGGTAAAATCGGGAACGATTAATGGAAATTCAGCCTTGACTATAAATGCCGAAAAGGTCGGTTCCGAGACATTGCTGTCACAGATAATTGCCATGGTGAATGAAGCGAGCAGGTCGCGCGCGCCCATTCAACGGCTTGCCGATAAGATTTCTGCCTGGTTCGTTCCGGTCGTAGTCATTATCGCCGTTGTGACCTTTATTGTGTGGGCGATATTCGGTCCATATCCGGCCTATGTCTTTGCGCTTCTCAATGCCATTGCCGTGCTTATCATCGCCTGTCCTTGCGCGCTAGGCCTTGCGACACCGATGTCCGTCATGGTGGGAATCGGCAAAGGTGCTCAATCCGGAGTGCTTATCTCCGATGCAGAGGTGCTAGAGAAGCTCCACGACATCGACACGCTTATCATTGACAAGACCGGTACTATTACTGAGGGGAATCCCACCGTCGCGGATATACACAGTCTTAATGAGGCATTTGCCGATGATGAAGTGCTTAATTTTATGTATCAGTTGAATAAAAATAGTGAACACCCACTCGGTGAAGCAATTGTGGACTATGCCTTGCGGCAAATGCCTTCTCTGCAGGAATCCCGACCGCAAGTTGATGAATTTGAAGCCGTGAGTGGCATGGGCGTACAAGCTGGTATTGATGGTAAGAAAGCTGCTCTGGGAAATCTTGCTTTAATGGAAAAGCTGGGAATAAGTCTGAATTCTGATGAATCCGATCAAATTCAAGGAGCGCAAGCTCAAGGCAAAACGGTTTCTATCCTTTCCGTGAACGGGAAAATTGCCGGCTATGTATCGATACACGATGCCATTAAAGAAAGCTCAGTAGCGGCATTAAAGAAAATCCGCGACATGGGTGTGCATATTAAAATGCTTACCGGAGACAATAAAAATACTGCTCAAGTAGTCGCTGATGCTGTCGGCATTACGGATTTTGAGGCGGAATGCTTACCACAAGACAAGCGCGATGTCGTTAAACAATTACAAGCTGAAGGTCAAGTCGTCGCCATGGCGGGAGATGGCATTAACGATGCTCCTGCACTCGCACAAGCAGATATCGGTATCGCGATGGGCAGTGGAACGGATGTTGCGATGGAAAGCTCCGAAGTCACCCTTGTCAAGGGCGACCTCAACGGAATCGTTAAGGCATTGAGATTGAGCAAAAAAGTCATGAAAAACATTCATCAGAATCTCTTTTTTGCCTTAATATATAATGTTATCAGTATTCCTATCGCTGCGGGCGTACTTTATCCGTTTATTGGACTGCTTTTATCACCGATGATTGCAGCACTCGCGATGAGCTTGAGTTCCGTCTCCGTAATTACCAATTCATTGAGATTGAGAACCGCGAGGCTGGGATAATGGGTAGAAGAAAATACGATGAAGAAAATCCCTCTTCTCACAGCATCCTCAGCTCTCCATTTGCGGAAGCTGAGGTAAAGAAGGAAAGGATTCCGAAGAAATCAGATACGGGTAGCTAATCTTATCGAGAAAAAGGCCACAAGCAGGAGCTTTATATGCCAGGGGAAGTGCGATCTGCTTATCCATACTATCGCGTACCTCAATCAGAGACATCCGACCGGCTGCAACGGACAGGGAAGCGCCTACGATGAAGCGTATCATGCCGTGGAGAAAGCGATTGGCCTCCACGGTTAAGCGAGCAACTCGTTTATTTTCATCCACCTCCCAGTACATATTATCGATCCGACAACGGTAATGCTTCACCTCTGCACCGGCTTTACAGAAGGGCTTAAAAGCATTATAATCCGTGAGCAAAGTAGTCAACTCAGACATAAGATCAAGTCGATAAGACCTTCTATGAGGGATATAAAAGCTATAATTTCTGTAGAAAGGCGACTTCTCAAAGTGAATAAAATATCGATACCTGCGTTTAATCGCATCAAATCTCGCGTGTGCATCCTCTTTCACCCTGTGGAAGGCATGGACAGCGATATCATCGGGCAGGAATGCATTCAATTTATACATCATCCCCTTGTCCAGCGTCTTTTCTGTATCAAAATGTGCAAAGTATCCACGCGCATGCACTCCGGCATCCGTCCTGCCACAACCCGTGAGTTTTATGCTCTCGCGCCATTGAGTACTCATTTTCTCTTCAAGGATAGCCTGAACAGTCGGAATAGAAGGCTGAATCTGCCAGCCCGCATAAGCAGTTCCGTCATAGGAGAGCTCTATGAAGTATCTGTTCATCGTATATTCTTGTATATGCTATCGGAAATACAGCCGATCATTAAGCAGCTTTCAGTTGAGCAACCTTGACTGAATCGAGATTGGCAGCGACAAATCGCCTGTCCATCTTAAATTTATCAATCTTATCTTTCTTGGACGGCAATTCATACATGGTATCCATCAACAAGACTTCACAGAGAGAGCGCAATCCACGTGCCCCGAGGCCGAGATCTACCGTTTTCTCTACAATTAAGTCTAGTGCTCCGTCTGTAACGTGTAGTTCTACACCCTCAAGCTCAAATAGTTTCTGATATTGCTTTATCAATGCATTCTTGGGTTCTGTAAGAATCTTCTTCAAGGCATTTTTATCAAGCGCTTCCAGGTGTGTGAGGACCGGGATACGTCCGAGCAATTCCGGTATCAGACCGAAGTGTTTCAAGTCCTTGTGCGACACGTACTGCAAGAGATTATCCTCATCGATTTCATCCTTATCTTGAGCATTAAATCCGATTACTTGTGTGTTCAGGCGTCGGGCAATATCATTTTCAATCCCGTCAAATGCTCCTCCACAGATAAATAAGATATTCTCCGTATTCACCTTGATCATTTTCTGCTCGGGATGTTTTCTTCCTCCTTGCGGCGGGACACTTACCTCAGTACCCTCGAGCATTTTCAACAATGCCTGCTGAACTCCTTCTCCGGACACGTCGCGAGTGATCGAAGGGTTATCCGATTTTCTTGCAATTTTATCAAGCTCATCGATATAAACGATTCCTCGTTCAGCAGCAGATACATCGTAATCACAAGCTTGAAGCAGCCTGCTGAGCATGCTCTCGACATCTTCTCCGACATAACCGGCTTCCGTAAATACGGTTGCATCTACAATAGCAAATGGTACTTTCAAGAAGCGGGCTATCGTCTTGGCAAGGAGAGTTTTTCCTGTACCGGTCGGTCCGACAAACATAACATTGGACTTTTCAATCTCCACCTCATCATTATCCACCTGTGAATTAATCCGCTTGTAGTGATTGTACACAGCAACAGCAAGATATTTCTTTGCTTCATCTTGTCCTATGACGTAATCATCAAGGAAAGATTTAATTTCTGCCGGTGTCATTGAGTCGGGCATTGCAGCGTGTGCTCCCTTCCCATCGGAATCCCCTGTAAATAAAATTTCATCCTGAATAATATCATAGGCTTGCTCTACGCAAGATTCACATATATGACCGTGAATACCGGCAATAAGTATAAGCGTTTCGCTCTTGTCTTTTCCACAGAAAGAACAACGCACGTTATCCTTAGACTTTGACATATTAATTTATCCTTTATTTCAATCTATCTCTATAACAGCAAATACCACAAAACGTTTAATCTGCCCTTATTGATAGCTTGAGTATCAATTCTCACCCGACTTTCCATGCCGGTAATTATATAATACCCAAAACGTGCAATAGAAATGCAAAAGGAAGTGCAAAAGCCACAGAAGACAAGGGCTCGCGCAAGAATTTGGCTCGGAATCGTAGTAAGACTACGGTGAGAACCAAATTCGAGCAAGCCCCGTGGAATGCCGAGAATCGGCACGACCGGAGGTCGTATTCCACCGGGCAAGTGCTTGTATTCAAAGGCTTTTGTGCTTACCTTCAATTTCTAATGCATGATTTGGGTAATACCCAAATCAACTTTATTCCTCTGCTGAACAGCACTATCTCCTAGGCCTTATCCTCAGCTGAACCCATGCGTTGAATAACTTCATCGACGAGTCCGTACTCCTTAGCTTCAGAAGCTATCAACCAGTGGTCTCGCTTAGAGTCTTCTTCTATTTTCTCATAGGTCTGTCCTGTATGATGTGCAAGAATATCATAGAGGTTTTTCTGCATGCCCTTAATCAAGTTATAGGAGATCTCCATCTCTGTAACCTGGCCTTGCATACCACCTGAAGGTTGATGAATCATAACCCTACTATGAAATAAGGTCGATCTCTTTCCTGCTGTACCGGCAGCAAGTAACACTGCTCCCATTGATGCCGCAAGCCCGGTGCATATCGTTCCTACATCGGGAGCTACATATTGCATTGTATCGTATATCCCGAGGCCATCGATAACCGATCCACCCGGAGAATTGATATACATCTGAATATCTCGCTTGGGATCTGTAGATTGTAGGAAAAGGAGCTGCGCTTGCACGACATTGGCAACATAGTAGGTCACGGGAACGCCGAGAAAAATAATCCTATCCATCATAAGGCGCGAGAATACATCCATTCCTACCACATTCATCTTGCGCTCTTCGATTACTTGTGGTGTAAAGTTATTGATATTAGGAACCGATACATTCATGTATTTTTCCAGGTGAGCGGAGTTCATTCCCAGGTGCTTTACCGCATATTTCTTGAATTCATCTTGTAGCATCAGAATATTCTTTTAGTGAAATTAAAATTGTACTCTACTCGTTCTATGGATCTTTTAGCTTGCGCAAATGCGCGCCCTTTTCCCGAGCGAGTATTTCGCTGTATTAAATAAGTTCTTTTTTCTTAATGTTCATTCTCAAGCTCAAGTATTTTCATTTCAATTGTACTTAAGTCTGAGAAGATGGGGGAAATAAAGCTTCCTACTTACCTTTCCGATCGAGGGGAATATACCTGACTTAAAAGCCGAGTTTATCCGATCGATAGCGGTCTGAACTACAACAAGTATGAATTCTACCTCTACTTATGCCGCATATTAAAGGAGAATCTCCTATATTTGCCTATATGAAGTTTATAATCTTACTTGCCGTCTTGTACGTTGCTTACCGATATTGGAATCGGAAGAACAGCCCGAAGCCTATTCACCGAGGAAATGAACGCTTGTACCAGGAAGAAGATGAATATATCGATTACGAGGAAGTCGATGAAGACGACGATAATAACTCGTAAGAAACCAAGATAAGCCTTGCATTGTGTCTTATTCTTAAACAATAGACCACAATCGGCATAACCATATTCCCCCAATTTGTTTTATATTATTGTAAATCTATGAAGATCTTGCAAAATGGAAAGGCAATCATTGAAGAAAAGCGATATTGAACAGCTTGAGGCAAGTATCCTCTTCAACGACGAGGATTTAATTATCTTGAATAAGCCGTCCACATTACCTGTTGTCCCGGATAAAACGGGAGATAGATCCCTCCTGGAATTTGCGGAAGCTTATTGTGGACATCCCTTAAAAGTCGTACATCGTATTGACAGGCCTTGTTCAGGGCTCACGATATTTGCCAAGGTAAAGAAAGCTGCAATTCATCTCTCGAGACAATTCAAGGCACATAGCTTGAAGAAAACATACCTTGCGGTAGTACCAAGAAATAAGAAGCTGCCGCCTAAGCAGCGACTGGAGAACAAGATATTTTATGATCGGAGGCGGAATAAGAGTTATATCAGGTCGTGGATGGAGGATGGTGGGAAGCCTGCGACACTTAGTTATGAGCTCATAGATTCAATACAGCGCTATGCCTTGTTGAAGGTTCATCTAGAAACAGGCAGACACCATCAGATACGGGTACAGCTTGCTGACTTTGGTTATCCATTGAAAGGAGATGTAAAATATGGATTTAAACGGCGGAATAGGGATAGATCAATTCAGCTTCACGCGTGGAAAATAGTATTCATTCATCCATCGAGTGGCGAGGAGATACTCATTCAATGTACACCCCCGAATGTCGATGTCTGGAGGTATTTTGAAATCTGAGTTATCCGTATCGCTTATAATTTGCTCCAAGATTAAAATTTACAAGGCACCGGGCCTGTATTTACTGTATTTTAATCTCTATTCAGAAGAATCGCAAACAATTTCACATAGCTAATTGTGAAAAGGATTTAAAGGAATGTATCTTGCAGGCTCAATGTCACAGAAGTTAAAAGAAATACAAGCGCCTGTTGCTGAAGAATTAAGGATATTCCAATCTCATTTTAAGGAATCCATGAAGAGTAGTACGCCTCTACTTGGGCGGATTACGCAGTTCATTATCAAGCGGAAGGGAAAGCAGATTAGACCGCTATTTGTGTTTTTATCAGCACAAATTCACGGAACTATCGGTGACGATACATACACCGCAGCCTCGCTTATTGAGCTCTTGCACACAGCGACACTCGTGCACGACGACGTTGTTGATGACTCCATGGAACGACGTGGTTTTTTCTCCATCAATGCACTCTGGAAGAATAAGATTGCCGTATTGGTCGGCGATTATTTTTTATCCAAGGGTTTACTCCTGGCGCTGGATAATAAAGCCTATAGGATTCTTCATCTCGTATCTGATGCAGTACGTAAAATGAGTGAAGGTGAGTTATTGCAGATTGAAAAGGCGCGACGTCTCGACATTAAAGAGGATGTTTATTACGAGATTATCGAGAAGAAGACAGCAAGTCTGCTTGCTTCTTCTTGCGCAGCCGGAACGGCCAGCGTATCCAATGATGAAGAGCTCATTGATAAAATGAGGTTATTCGGTGAAAAAATAGGCATGGCCTTCCAGATTAAGGATGATCTACTCGATTACAGCGACCAGAATATCGGGAAGCCACGCGGCATTGATATACAGGAGAAGAAAATGACCCTTCCTCTTATTTACGCGCTGAATAATACCACGAGAAGCCGGCGGAAGGAAATCATCAGAATCATCAAGAAAAAATCCCATCAACGCGATAAGGTGAATGAAGTCATTGAATTTGTCAATTCCAGTGGTGGTATTGAATATGCCCAAGGAATCATGAATCGGTATAAGGAAGAAGCATTTGAGATGCTGGATGATTTCCCGGACAGCGAAACGCGGAAATCACTCCGTGATCTTGTAAACTTTGTTGTAGAACGGAAGAAGTAAGAACATCCGGTTGAATAGTTTTAAACCATAAAGGCAAGAAGGGTAGGCAAAATCGGGTGCCAGAAAATAATTCAGGGAAGGTTTTTTAAAACTACGTTTAAAAACCTGTGAGGTTTTCGAAACCTCACAGGTTTGGAACTTAAGGAATAAGGCTCATCCTTCGACGTACACATAAAAAACCGAAAGAAAAATACTTTGTTGTTTCAACGGTCCACACGATCCTTCGGCAAGCATTTCGACGGAGCATCTCTACAGAGCTCGATAACCACTCAGGAACCGCCGTGCGAACCTACAGGTGAAATTTTTGCGAATTTCTAATAATATATCGTTACGATGTTACCCATTCGCGAACAATTACGAAATAACGACTTCACACCTTTACAACTTTACGACTTCACACCTTTACAACTTTACGACTTCACACCTTTACAACTTCACGACTATAACAATACGAGTCACGAATCACGAGTTACGAATCACGAGTTACCAATCACGAGTTACGAATCACGAGTTACGAATCACGAGTTACCAATCACGAGTTACGAATCACGAGTTACCAATCACGAGTTACGAATCACGAGTTACCAATCACGAGTTACGAATCACGAGTTAC
>CAYTBT010000027.1:0-12107 GCA_964436125.1 uncultured Saprospiraceae bacterium
TAAGTATTTATCCTATTACTTAAAGATAAATTTAATTCAGATAGCACTTTATTAATCTCTTTCACTGGGGATGATATAAAAGCTTCATAAGAAACTTCTATATGTTTAACCCCATAATCATCAATTTCTTCCCTGGTTGTATCTCTCACTTTTTTATATTGCATTGCTGTAAGAGTTGCTGGTCGTTCTTTTAAGCTTTCTGCATGTGCAATTTCTTTGTCTGAATATGCTCCTGTCCACCATAATTGCTTCATTCCTCTAGCCTTCCAGAAAGGTACCTTTAATAAGGACCGAATATTGGCAAAAGGCTCTCTTGTAATCTCTACAAAAATTGCATCAGGAAATATGCTTTGAAGAAAACCTACTCTACCTGGACCGGTTATTTTGAAAGCAAGTCTTTTACGACCCTGGTATTTTACCATCTTTCTAAAAAAGGCTCTCATGCGTTCTTTCTCATCTCCATTTACCTTTTTATTCAGAAGAAAACCTCGTGAAAAGTCTATATCATCTCCTGTAATTTCATTCCAGAATCCATAAGCTTCAGAAGGTTTAAAGGTTATTTTATTATAGAATGATACTTTATTTAATTGTTTCTTTTGTCCTTCAACATACCAGAATCTATTATCCAAGAGCATCCTTATTTTATTGATTAAAACGCTTTTAGGAAATTTCTCTTGATAATTAGACACGAAAGCAAGGTCTTCATGTTGCATGATGATCTCAGAAATAATAGATGTGCCTGACCTTCCTAATCCTATAAAAATAATGGGGTTATTTAAGTACATTTTAAGTTATTAATATTCTATGGGTTTTCATGCGATTGCCATACTAATTAACGCGAATTTAGGGCGAATTTAATGCAAATTATTGTAACGTTGTTTTATTCAGGATACGGTTGTATTCAAGAGACGGTTTACCGAAGTTAACGAGGATCCCCAAGCGATGGGTGTGGGGCTTAAATGGTTTTTGGTCTGTTTCTTTCTGTTCTTTTTTGCACCTGCCCGGTGAAATTGCGAAGCAATGCGCACAGCACATATTTCACTGGGTAAACCCAAAAAAGAACCAAAAAACGCTAGGCTGATGCTCTTCTTAACGGCAAAAATCTGGCAGAAAATCCTAAAGCCTTATAAACTCGCTTCTGATTCTGCTCTTGTTTATCACCGGTCCATCAGATCTCAAGTGTACGTTTTTTCTCCTGTGTTTTACACTGCTTAAACATATAAGGCTTCTTCACGGATTTTCCTGGATTTTTACCTAAAGAGCATAATGCCATTCACTCCGGTTTTTCAAACCGGATTATATTTCGCTTGCGCTTCCGATGCTGCCTGTTTGAATTCGCATGAAATGAAGCTTCCCTTCACGTTTATTTTTACGCTCATTGCAGAACTCAACAGCTATCTGTTCCTTTTAATCGCTTGCCGGTATTTCCCCGGTTTTTCAAATCGCAATATATTTCACTTGTTCTTTATTTTTAACTTCTAGTCCATTACAGCTATAGGCTAAAAGCTGATAGCTCACTTTTTACTTTTAACTTTCTACTTACTACTTTTTACTGCGCGAAGTCGCCCCATTAACTATTAACCAAATTGGAGCGTATGCGACCCACTATTTAAACTATTAGTAATTACCACACCAGTCACGAGCGATGTGCTGAGCCTGTCGAAGTGTTACCAGTCACAAGTCACGAGTTAAATAACCATCCCCGCTGCCACAGTATTATTGGTCTGTTCATCGATGAGGATGATGCTGCCGGTCTCGCGGTTTCTACTGTACGGATCGACAAATAATGGTTCAGTAGTACGCAGAACAACACGTCCGATATCGTTCATCTCGAGCTTTTTATCTCCTTCAATTCTATGGAGTGTATTAATGTCGAGTTTATAGCGGATATCCCTTACGAGGCATCGCGCTTCCTTGGAAGTATGTCTGATAGCATATTTTCCTCTCAATTTAATCGGCTTATCCTTGTCAAACCAACACAGCATAATCTCGATATCTTGCGTTACATTGGGTTGATTATTGGTACGGACAATCATGTCACCTCTGCTTAAGTCAAGATCATCTTCAAGCAAGACCGATACTGATTGCGGAGGAAAAGCCTGCTCAAGCTCGCCATCGAATGTATCAATTTTCTTGATTTTCGATTTAAATCCGGAAGGCAAGAGAGTTACTTCATCGCCTTTTTTCATTATACCGCCTGCAACTTGTCCTGCATAACCGCGGTAATCGTGAAATTCATCGGTATTTGGTCGCAAGACTCGTTGAACCGGAAAACGTACATCTCTGAAATTATGGTCAGATGCGATATGTACATTCTCCAGGTAATAAAGCAATGTAGGCCCTTCAAACCAGTCCATTTTCTCACTCCGATTCACGACATTATCTCCTTTGAGCGCCGATATGGGCACATAACTCACGTCCTGAACATTCAGCTTACTTGCGAAGCTCTCAAAGTCTTCCTTAATCTCATTGAATCGTGCTTGATCATAATCTACGAGATCCATTTTGTTTACACAAATGAGAACATGCGGTATCTGCAATAGACTTGCAATTATCGCATGACGTCTAGTCTGTTCAATCACACCATTCCGTGCATCGATGAGGATGAGCGCAACATTGGCAGTAGAAGCACCCGTAACCATATTCCGCGTATATTGAATATGTCCCGGAGTGTCAGCTATAATGAACTTTCTATTCGGCGTAGAAAAATATCGATAAGCGACATCTATCGTAATTCCCTGCTCTCTTTCTGACTTCAGACCATCCGTCAATAATGCGAGGTTCACTTCTTCTTCTCCACGCCGTTCTGACGCGGTTCTCATCGCTTCATATTGATCTTGAAATATCGACTTACTGTCGTAAAGTAATCGGCCGATCAATGTTGATTTTCCATCGTCAACAGATCCTGCTGTTGTAAATCTTAATAATTCTGTGTTGTCAGACATATTTGAATATTGTTTTATAAATCTGTTTTAATTGTTGTTTTTTATGACTTTCGTCAAATTTCGGGGTAAGTAAATTTTATCTTATTCCTTTTGCCACTTTTTCATTGCCAAAAAGTGGCGCAAAACGCTAGATAACCGAATGAAGTCTCGGCAAGCCGAGACCATTGATGGTAAATGCATCAATGATGAGGGATCCGCCTCCGGCGGACTAAAGACCGAGCTCCTGCGAGTGGCTAGCACAATTGTTAATAATTGTCTCCGCTTTTCACTTTTAAATATTTTGCTGGTAAAACTATTCTTCAAATGAAATTTTTGCTGCGCAAAACCGCCGATCCATCTTATCGCTTCATGCTTTTGTTCCTCGATGTTCAGCTGATTGTTTATAGATCACTAGTTCATTCATAATCTTTTTCTCTTGTTCTTTTTAACGGCAAAAATCTGGCAGAAAATCCTAAAGCCTTATAAACTCGCTTCTGATTCTGCTCTTGTTTATCACCGGTCCATCAGATCTCAAGTGTTCGTTTCTTCTTCTGTGTTTTACAATGCTTAAACATATAAGGCTTCTTCACGGATTTTCCCGGTACCTGAGCAGCGTCGAAGGGCTTCCCTAAAGAGCATAATGCCATTCACTCCAGTTTTTCAAACCGGAATATGTGTTCGCTTGTGCTTGTGGTACTAGCTGCTTCTATTCGCATATAATTCGCCAAAAATTCGTTAGAATTCGCATGTTAATCTTTGATGAGGCATCTATTCTTTCAATAGTTCCTCTTCCAGGCTAATGGCTCCTATAATCAAATCAGCGATAATCAGTTCAATCTGCGTTATTAGCGTTCTATTTTGATATCAATAAGTTTCTTTAATCTTTTCTAGAGCTGATTTCAAATCGAAAATATATGTATCCTTAATGCGTTCAAAGATCTCCTTTGCCTTATGTTCATCGTAAATATGTGATGTACTATTCCTGTCGACAAGCATATCGAGAAAGCTTTCTTTATCGACCACAATTTCAGACTTAAATGCTTGCTTTATACATGTTCTGGGACTTTGACACTGAAAACCTTCATATTCTAGAATTCTTTTTAAAGTTTTCCAAAACAGTTCAAAGGTAAACTCAAATCTCTGAAGAACTCCATCTCTTTCTAATTCATCTTCAGCTTGACGAATTCCTTCTTGAAGTTTATTCAAGGCATTTGCAAAGTTCTGAATCGAGTTCTTAATTTCTTTCATAAATTAATTTCCCTTCATTGATGATATACTCTCTGAAATTGTCATTTGATTTTGCAAGGTCGATAAGGTCACAAGAATAGATTCCGATCTCACGATCAATTTCATCCTTCATTTGACGGAAGTCTCTGAATGATACTTCAGACCCACTGAAAGCGATATCATAATCGGAAGTTCTCCTTGCATTTTCTATTGCTCGAGAACCAAACAAATAAATACATTCAGGATCGATTCTCCTTACAATTATCTCTCTGACTATTTCCAGTCTTTTATCCTTGACTTTAGATTTCATCGTTTATTCTGATAATATACGGTATTTTCTGCTTTCTTCCGTTTTTTCTTGTTCTTTTTTGCACCTGCCCGGTGAAATTGCGAAGCAATGCGCACAGCACATATTTCACTGGGTAAACCCAAAAAAGAACCAAAAAACGCTAGGCTGATGCTCTTCTTAACGGCAAAAATCTGGCAGAAAATCCTAAAGCCTTATAAACTCGCTTCTGATTCTGCTCTTGTTTATCACCGGTCCATCAGATCTCAAGTGTACGTTTTTTCTCCTGTTTTTTACACTGCTTAAACATATAAGGCTTCTTCACGGATTTTCCTGGATTTTTCCCTAAAGAGCATAATGCCATCCACTCCGGTTTTTCAAACCGGATTATGTTCCTCTTGTTCTTGCCGTGTTGTCTGCTTCATTTCGCATGAAATTCGTTGACAATTCGTGGGTAATTCGTATGGGGCGCGACATCAACCTTTTTCCAATTCCCTTCACAGCTAAAGGCTAATCGCTAACAGCTATAGGCTAGAAATACCCCTGCTTCTTCCTGTCTTCCATCGCGGTTTCAGATCGCTTATCATCGGTTCTTCCTCCACGTTCAGTTTCTCTCGTCGTTGCTATCTCTTCAATGACTCCCTGAATAGTGTCGGCCTCAGACCTCCAGACACCGGTACATGTCATATCACCGATAGTCCTGCATCGCACCTTTTCTTTAAAGGGCTTTTCATCTTCTTTCTTGACAAGAAATGGTGAATCTGCGAGTAAAGTCCCGTCTCTTGCTATGACTTCTCGTTCATGGGCAAAATATAGACTCGGTAATGGCACTTCCTCTTCTGCTAAGTACTGCCATACATCGAGTTCTGTCCAGTTGGAGATCGGGAATACGCGGAAATGCTCTCCGAAGTTCTTTTTCCCGTTGTAGAGATTCCATAGTTCCGGTCGCTGATTCTTGGGATCCCATTGCCCAAATTCATCGCGGTGTGAAAAGAAACGTTCCTTGGCACGTGCTTTTTCTTCATCGCGTCGTCCACCACCGAGTGCGGCATCGTAATTCCCTTTTTCCAGTGATTCTAGCAAGACGTGTATCTGCAAGAGGTTTCTTGATGAATTTATACCTTTCTCGTCGACGAGTTCACCATTTTCTATCGCTTCCGGTACTGAGCCGACTTTTAATCTGAGATTATATTTGTCCACAAGTTCGTCTCTGAACTTTATCGTCTCGGGAAAATTATGTCCGGTATCAATATGCAAGAGCGGAAATGGTACTCTTGCAGGATAAAATGCTTTCACCGCAAGATACGTCATCAAGATACTGTCTTTCCCACCGCTGAATAAAATCACCGGATTCTCAAATTGGGCAGCAACTTCCCTTATGACAAATATCGATTCTGATTCAAGTTCTTTTAAATGTGAGATTGAGTAGTCCATTCGTAATTTATTTTTAATGTACTGTGTTTTATTCTTAAAATTAAATGAAAGCTCCTTTTCAAAGCGTATGAAGCTATTGGCTATTAGCCATTGGCCTTTGGCTGGTTTATTTTATGCTAATCAGTTCTGAATGTAAGCTGTTCTACTGTCTTTGTATGACGTGTAATTTATCTGTTAATCTATCTAGTTCTTCTATTGTACTGAAGTCCACTTTTTTACACAGAATTATCAAATTTTCAACTTCAAAGGTTGAACCTATCGCAATTTCAATAAATCTTGTAAAGTCCTTTTCACTTTTTCTTGAACATCCTTCTGCAATATTTGAAGAAATAGAAATTGTTGCTCTTTGAATCTGACTGATTATTCCATACCTCTCAGTTTTGGGAAGTTTATTCGTAAATAAATATATGTCCTTACAAAAGGAAATAGACCTTTTCCAAACATCATATTCTCTGAAATTCCTCAATTATTTATCTTGTTTTCTGATCTTAAATTCTAGCCCTTTTCAGCTAAAAGCTAATGGCCAATAGCTAATGGCTCCTGTTAAGGTTAAGAAAGGGTTTTTAATATTTTATTAAGTTGATGGATGAGATCATCGTATTCCGATATTAATTCATTAGAGGCCTTTGAGTCATAATAATTTACATCATCCCCGTAAATTATGTGATTCTGTGTTTCATACGCAGAACCTCTTGATACAATGTAAAAATGGCTTTTATCTTTCTTAGTCTTCCTACCGAATGCTTCTGCAATATTGGATGAAACACTTGTACATGATCTCCTAATCTGAGAATTAAAAGCATAATCCTCATATCGTGGTAAATCCTGATTCATTTTATCAATTTCCAATGAAAGTCTATGCGCTAGTTGCCACACTTCCATATCGCGAAATGAATCATATTTTCCTTTCATTTTTATATATTTACACTCTCAACTTTAGGCTTAGCTTGGCCAATTACAATCGATCACTTATAAGAGAGATATTTTAATTTTTTATTTAACTGATGAATGGGATTATCGTATTCCGATATAGATTTCATTAAACATGTTTCGGGTTTGATCGGTTCGTACAGCACACATACCGATCCATCTATTTATTTACCTTTTTCTTCTTAGCCTTAATCTCAGCCTCAGCCTGGGAGACTTCAACCTTCGGTTGAAGTCTCCCAGGCCCACGCCGTTTCCATAATATCCTCCAGACTTCGCTGCGTTGACCAGCCGAGTTTCTCTTTGGCTTTGGTGGAATCGGCATAGATCATGGGGACATCGCCATTGCGTCGCGGTCCGACTGTGTACGGTACTTTCTTGCCTACGCTGTTTTCAAAGGCCTTTATCGCTTCAAAGACGCTTACACCTTGTTCACTACCGAGGTTGAAGATTTCGCATTTGCCGAAAGGCATTGTTGAGCCATATTGCATAGCCATAGTGTGTGCTTCTGCGAGATCCATGATGTGAATATAATCGCGGATACAACTGCCATCTCTGGTATCGTAGTCATCGCCGAACACCGTCATGGAATCACGTTTACCGGATGCTGCTTGCATGATCACGGGAACTAGATTGGTGACCTGGTACTTAGCTCGCTCGCCGATAAGTCCGGATTTATGTGCGCCGGCCGGATTGAAGTAACGCAAGATGACGAGCTGCATATTTTTCTTGTGCTTCACGGTATCGGTAAGCATCATCTCGCTGATCTTCTTGGTTGTTCCGTAGGGACTTTCCGTTATACCCATTGGCTTGTTTTCATCGACAGGAATATGCTCGGGAATGCCATATACGGTACAGGAAGACGAGAAAACAAATGTCTTCACCGATTCCGGCAGGTTTTTCATAAGTGAAACAAGTCCGGAAACATTATAATCAAAGTACTTGAGCGGCTTCTCCGTACTTTCTCCAACAGCTTTTAAGGCGGCAAAGTGTATCACTCCGTCAATATCATTTTCTTCCTCAAATACCTGTCTCAGACCGTCTTCATCTCTGATATCGACCTCATAATTCTTCATCCGCTTACCGGTGATTTTTTCAATGGCATCGAGAACCCAAGGTCCGGAATTCAGGTAATTGTCAATGGATACGACATCGTAGCCGTTCTGAAGGAGATCGACTGCTACGTGGGAGCCGATGTAGCCGGTACCGCCGGTAACTAATATTTTCTTTTTCATCTTAATTTATTGTTACGCTAAGTTTCGCAAAGGTCCACAAAGTATCGCAAAGATCTTTTTACTATTGATTTGATAACTTCTAATTGTCAAAGGGCATTACCCATTCTTTTGATACCATTTTTAAGTACAGTTGTATGGGAATTCAGTATTAATCCAAGCTTAAAGTTTCCAAGTTTCAGATACGTAAGTAATTGTGCTTCATGCACAGGAGAAATTGCTTCAACAGATTTTATTTCAATTACCACTAAATTATTAACTAGCAAATCAATACGATAACCATGATCTAGTTTAACTTCTTTATAGACGATTGGTATTGGAACTTCTTTTAAAACGATTAAGCCATTTTGCCTTAATTCATAAGCCAAACATTCTTGATATGCGGATTCTAGCAATCCTGGGCCAAGGGATTTATGAACACTAATTGCGCAACCTATTACTTTATTTGAAATTTCGTTTTCTGTCATTTCCACTGCACGACTATTTTTAGGAACTAAAAGTTCATTCCTTCTTTAAAACTTCATTTTAATATGCGGCAATGTCTATTGGGAAAACCTTTGCGCACCTTTGCGTCTTTGCGTAGCTTTGCGGTATAGTCACATCTAAATAAATTAAAGATTTATTTCTTCATGTTTTTTCCACAAACTGCACCGCCCTCCTCACGCTCTCCTCAGCCCTTTCGTCAATTGTATTAATCTGTAAATCCGGATGAAGCGGAACTTCATAAGGTGAATCTATGCCGGTAAAGCCTTTTATTTCTCCGGCTCTTGCCTTCTTGTAGAGGCCTTTTACATCGCGCTTTTCACATTCTTCCAGAGGCGTATTGACGAATATCTCATAGAAGTCTTCTTCCCCGATAATTTTCCTTGCATTATTCCGTATTTCAATCGTCGGTGACACGAATGATGCAAGACAAATAATTCCCGTATCGACAAAAAGCTTGGCTACTTCTGCTATGCGGCGGATATTTTCCGCTCTATCCTCAAGTGAAAAACCAAGGTTATTGCATATTCCGGTACGTGTGTTGTCCCCATCGAGTACTTTTACATGGAAACCTTTATCAAAGAGGACTCTTTCCACACCTTCTGCTATCGTACTTTTTCCACTACCTGACAGACCGGTAAACCAAAACACGGATGCCTTTTGCGAAAGCTTATTTTCTCGCTCCTCTCTGCTTACCAATCGATCAAAAATAGGATGAATATTATCCATTTTCAGTTTCCTTTTTTCTTAAAAAACTTGCGGAATGTTCCACGGGGTACGAGCTGCCATAATCGTTCATGAAAATAAAAGAGGATAATCTTGGTAAATATTTCGGTTCCGCCTATCGCCAGGGCAAATTTTACACTTCCCGTTATCAACCAGGATAAAAATATTGTATCTAGTGTGCCTAGTATCCGCCAGGTTACTCCCTTAACGACGGACCGGATATGCGATTCCTTATTTGTATTTTCTTCTTTCTTTTCCGACTTTACATCTGGTTTATCCTTCATCGGCTGCTTCAATTGCTTCTTTAAAATATCGTCTTAATACAATAAATAATACGGCAAGAAAACAGCCGATAAATCCGCCGATAACCCCACGTTTCAACCAACTTGCCTCAACTTTTTCCAATGGTTTAAATGGCATATCAATCGGTGTAAAAAATGGGCGTATATTGCTGAGGTTAAACTTGGCGGCTTCCAGATTCTTCACGACCTCAAAGTACATCGTCGTTATAAGCGTTTTTTCCCGTGAAAGATTGGCCTCCGCAATCTCGTACTGATTGTATAATATTCCTCGAGATGCATCTTGAATGCTTGCAAGGCTCATTTCCTTGGCTTTTAAGGCACCTTCAATGCTATCCTTCCGTGTTTCATAGAGTTCTACTGTCAACTGTGCCTGAGAAATCGCCTGAGTTATATAAAACTGACTTATATGGTTATAAATATGCTCGACAAGGACTTCAGAGAGGTCCTCATCGATGGTAACAACTGAACATTCTATGACATAAGATTCCTCACTGAAGGAGATATTAAAGAGCTGATTGTCGCTTTCCTCCGTTCCTGCGACAATAGTAATAAGTTTCTTCAATAATTTGCGTTCATCGAGATTGAGCTGATGCAGCGAATCACTACTTAAATGATAGTCCGTAATTTTCTCCCATCTACCATCGAGATTATAAATTTTGATAATCTGATTTCCGAGAAGCTCTTTCTCACCATCGATAACTACACTATCAAGTAGGGCTTGTGAATGAATTCTTGCGGACTTGGCAAGGTTCACAATTTTATAATAATTAATTCCATCCTGAGAAGGAGCAGCTATACCGAAATTGGATAAAGCCGAAGCAATAGAAGAACCTACTGAGGACCCTTTAGCATCAGTCACAACAAAGCTGATATCTGCCTCATACTTGGTCGGTTGCATCAAGGTGTACACTGCAAATAAAGCGGCGAACATCACGCCTACAATACCGATAATCAACCAGTATTTAAGTACGTATAAGGCATAATCCTTGATGTTTAAAATGAGCTCTCCCAGGCTCATTTCATCTTCATATACTACAGGTTCTGTATTCTTCTCCGGCATCCTCGCTTGCCTTTATTTATTTAATTGATTAAGTAGTACAAGTAAAGTAACCACAGATGTCACCGTAGCAATAGTATCGCGTAGGAACTGCTCCCAGTCGATTTTCTCTCTTTCTTTCTTTTCTTCAGGCGGTTCAGGCGGCTCAAGGTCAACCACAATGGTGCTTCCTTCCACGACCGTCGGATAGTTGCGGATAAACCAAAAATATGTCTTGGTGGAGTTCACTCTTCCACCGGGATAAATCACCCGTGTGCTACTCTTATCTGCATTATCCGCATAACCACCGGCGTAGTTTTTTATATACCATTTAGCTGATTTCCGTCCTTGATATGCCATCTGAATGGTATTATTTACCAGCACGCTATCTATGAGGACTTCCTCTGACAGAGTACCTGTAGTTCTTATTGAAACCGTGTTCTCGAGTTTAGGGATAAATAGAACATCGCCATTTAACATCACAATATTCTCACGATTATTATTGGATTTCAATGCATCCTGCATATTTATAATGATTTTCCCCTGTGTTTCCCCATTCCGTCGGATTAAAGTTGCTCCTGCAGCAAATGCATCTGCTTCAAGCCCTCCGGCGCGCACTATAATTTCCTTCATCCTCGTCACTTCATTATTATCAATAACATAAGGACCGGGATATTTCACTTCACCATTGACATATACGACCTTTTGGTATTCAAAGTTGGGTATAGGACGGACGACTAAAATATCATAAGGCTGCAATACGACATCTTCCAAAACCTGGACAGCATCTTGAGACACTTTCTCCAGGGTAATGGTTTTATGTAGCACTTGGGTAGGTTGATTTTCCATAATCTGCAAGCGATATAAGTCCACCTTATTTGTGGAAGCTTGAAGGGTAAGGCCACCGGCCATATATATCAGGTCTTGAATGCTGAGACTTTCGTCAAATGCAAATTTTCCGGGTTTCTTTACCTCTCCGAGTACGGAGACCTCAAATTCCTCCAGATACATGTTTTTATCGTATATGCGGATAACATCCTTGGGCTGAAGGTCAACTTCAAGCTCACCGGAAAAGACCTTGTTGAGATTGACGCGTGTATAGCTTACCTCTTTATTATTGTCCTCTGCATGGCTCCGAATGATTGCGATATTATTGGCATTTTTCTTTAATCCACCGGCAAGAGTGATTGCTTCTTTCAGGCTTAAGGTTGAATCATAACGTATTTCTGTCGGATTGCGCACTTCCCCGAGTACCTGGATATTTTCCGCCTCCGTAAATTGTTCATTGGAGAAGATTGTTACTTGATCGCCTTGTTGTAGCACGATATTCTCAGCTCCGGAAGTATCAGCGAGCGCTTTGAAGACATCCACTTCTAGATATTCTACCCGATTTTTATTGGAACGATCAATTCTCTTGACAATTGCCTTATTCCGAGCATTGGGCTTTATTCCGCCTGCATAGGTGATTAAATCAGCAATTTTAATTTCATTTTCAAGATCAAAGTCAATCGTCACAGGATTCCGTACAGC
>CAYTBT010000027.1:12207-40702 GCA_964436125.1 uncultured Saprospiraceae bacterium
CAATTTTAATTTCATTTTCAAGATCAAAGTCAATCGTCACAGGATTCCGTACAGCGCCGCTTATACTGATAGATTCAATGGAATTCATAAATTGCCTGACGGAGTAGAAAACAAGTCTATCCCTCAATTGCAATGAGAATTTACTTTCATCCAGTTTATCGAGGTTAAGCTTTATCAGGCGTACACTTTTATCCTCATTTTCTCTGAAGAGGAAAGCAAGATCGGTACGCGTTAAATCTTTAAATCGCGCCTTGGTAATCAAGTCGGCCAGAGTCATACCTTCGGTAAAATCGTACTTGCCCGGATACTCAACATAACCATCGACCTCTACGTATTTCTTCAATTTCCCTTCCACGGCTTTAATTGTGATAATATCACCGTCACGGAGAGTGAAGTCAGCATCACTCTCGAGGTATTCTGCGAGTGGAATATCTATAATAACGCGCTCTTCTCCGGTAAGGCGGGAAATTGTTGCAAGCTCGGTATAGGCATCGGATTGAAGCCCGCCGGCATACTCGATAAGATCTTTTAAAGTCTCGCCGTCGAGCATTTCATACTTCATCGGCCTGCGGACAGCGCCGTTAATTGTGACAATATTTTGCGAAAGCGGAACATACAATATATCCTTATCGTCGATGGGAAAGTCAAATTGTACCTTGGGATTACTGAGATATTTATATACATCGAGCAATTTCTCCTCGCCATCGCCTTTAATCAATTTAATTTTTCTTACAGAACCGTTCTTTGTTATTCCACCTGCAGCTAGAAGTGCATTAAAGCCTGTGTTTAAGGCAGAAATTGTATAAGAACCCGGTTGAATAACCTCACCGAATATATTTAAAGTCACCGTGCGTGCCGTGATTAAAGTTGCGGAGAATTGTTCCGGAAGAAATGAGTAGCGCATTCTCATTCTCCTTCTGATTAAATCTCTGGCTTTTTTTAATGGAAGGCCTTTCAAGAAGATCTTGGGCATAGCTTCTGGTTGCACATAGCCTTGTTTATTGATTACGAGGCGGAAGTCTGCTTGTGATCTACCGAATATCGATACGAGGATCTCGTCGCCGGTGCTCAATACATAGTCTCCCGGAGTGGCGATATCCTCTGCCGCGCGATATAAAGACAATTGTCCTTCCGTAAAAATCTGGTGGCCATAGATATTGGTATTGGGGGCAACTTTCTGAAGTTCTTCACTGATATTCTCCGCTGCCTCCTCGGCCTCGGAGCCTTCTTTCTTGGAAACGATGACATTCTCAACAACTTGTTCCTTTATATCATCGACTTGTGTTTCTGTATCAGTTGTCTGCTCAGGCTTGTCCGGTTTTATAGCATCATTGAGCTGTTTCTTGGCTTCAGCTTCAGCCTGGGCTTCTTTTTGTGCTTTCTCCTGAGCCGCCTGTTTCATCTCATTTTCAATCTCAGCAATAACCTCTTGCAAGGCTTTTCGGTACTCCGGGATACGCGTGGGATCGAGATTATTGATATCATAACCGCGTTCCATCATGCGTTTCCGTACTTCTGCTTCAGGAATACCTTTTTCTCTGAGCATTTTGCGGCCTTCAGCCAGCTCGTGTTGAAATTCTTGGGGAACTTGAGCTTGTAAGCCCGTTGTATCCATCTGTCCGATGAACAGGAACAGGCAGGAGAATAAGAAAAGTTGTATAAACTTCAAATCTATATCTTTTAATTTATTCTTAAATATATTATGGACGACCTATTGACTCATATTGAAAACCATGTTTCTCCGCCACTGCACTAGTCAAGACGTTACGCCCGTCGAGAATATAGGGATTACGCATATTCTCTGCCATTTTATGAAAATTAGGAGTCCTGAAAGCAGGCCATTCTGTCAAGATTAATAAAGCGTCAGCATCTTTTAAAGTGCTATATTGGTCTTTGCCATATTTTATTTTGTCGCCAAAGATACGTTTTACATTTGACATAGCCTCAGGATCGTACACATGAATTTCAGCTCCGAGTTTCAAGAGTTCCTCAATAATTACCATTGAAGGTGCTTCTCTGATATCATCGGTTTCCGGCTTAAAGCTCAATCCCCATAGTGCTATTCTCTTCCCTTCTAAGCTGCTTTCTGCCGTATTTTCAAGGTCGTAATATCGCTTTAATTTTTCAACGAGAATGCGCTTCTGCTTTTTATTAACTTGCATAACAGATTGAAGGATGGCAAAGTCGTAATCGTGCGTTCTCGCAGTTCTTTCCAGGGCTTGAACATCCTTGGGAAAGCATGAACCGCCATAGCCTATGCCGGGGAAGAGAAAGCGTTTTCCTATCCGAGAGTCTGCGCCCATCCCTATTCTTACCTGATCGACATTTGCGCCAAGCTTCTCACTGAGATTGGCTATTTCATTCATAAAAGTTATTCTAGTAGCGAGATAACTATTGGCGGCATATTTAGTCAATTCAGCAGAGCGGATATCCATATTAATAATTGGGTTTCCCTGCCGGACAAATGGCTCATAGAGAATATGCATAATTTCCCTGGCTTTTTCAGAATCTGTTCCGATAACGATTCTATCCGGTTTCAAGAAATCTTCCACCGCAACGCCTTCTTTCAGGAACTCCGGATTGGACACCACATCAAATTGTTCCGGTTTCAGCTTGCGCAAAAGCACTTCCCTTACCCTATCTGCCGTACCTACCGGCACTGTACTTTTATTGACGACTATCGTATAACTGTCAATTAACTCAGCTAAGTCTTCCGCGACTTTCAATACATATTTTAAATCCGCTGAACCATCAGCTCCCGGCGGAGTAGGCAATGCGAGGAAAATCACATCTACACCTTTTATTCCCTCTTCAAGATCGGTAGTAAATTCAAGTCTTCCTGCTTGCTTACTACGTTCATATAATGTGCTTAATCCGGGTTCATAAATAGGAATAACACCATTTTTCAGGGCCTCGATTTTCTCCCGGTCAATATCCACACAACACACTTCGTTTCCCATTTCCGCAAAGCATGTTCCGGATACAAGTCCTACATATCCCGTTCCTATTACTGCTATTTTCATATCTACTGACCGGATCAGTTCCGGTGTTTTATATTTATAGTGGTGTTTTTAAATTTTTCTTCATTCCGGGCTTTATTCTCCGTTTAACTTCCGGATAGCATCTTTAGGTACTTCAATAAGCATGTGCATGCCGAGCGTTTCAAGTGCAACTCCCACGTATTTCTTCCCTTTAAAGAGCATTACCTCGCCTTTTAAACCAGTTAAATCTCCGTAGATAATTTCAACTTTATCTCCTTTCTTGAGCGGATTCTTGGTCAACTGGACATTCACATCCTCGCCACTTACCTTTCTCAAAATCAAGATTTCCTCGTCTTTTACGGGCAATATTCTCCCTTGATTGTTCAGGAAGCGATAGACAAATCTTTCTTCCAAGACCGGGATATATTCATCTCTGGTTATATGGACAAAGACATAGCGCGTTATAAGCGGCAGGTCGACAATCCTCGTCTTGGTCTTATAGCGTCGTATTTTCCTTAAAATCGGCGTCCATGCTTCAATCCCTCTTCTTTCCAGCTGTGAAATGACGTACTTTTCATGCCTTTGGCCCGTGATTACCGCATACCAGCGCTTTTTAATCGGATCGATATCGTTTCTATACGCCATAGATATCCTTAATCGCCTTTATCACTCCACAATAAAATAGGCTCTACAGGAAGTTTATCTTTTTCTAGTTTATCGTATTCATTGACAGAGTACACAATTGTCCTTATTTTCCGGTTAATTATTTTCTCTACTTTATCAGAAAGCTTGTATAAGTACTCTTTTTTTATCTCCCCGATGAGCATTAAATCGATAATCGTAGAATCTATGCCTCGTGCAAAGCTTCCCACGAGATATACTTGCTTCACATTTCCCAGCTTTTTAATAACATCCTCAATAATCTGGCTGATTCCGACATGCTTCATGAGAATAGACCGGACCTCATTGAATAAAGGGTGATTGACATTGGCCTGATAGAATTTCTTGTTGCCTTCATTTTCCGAGGTTAACATTCCTGCCTGCTCCAATCTGTTCAGCTCTACACGGATTGCATTGCTGCTTTCCCCAAATTCCTGCTCAAGGCCTCTGAGATATGCGCGCATCTTGGAATTAATGAAAAACTTCATCAATAACTTAACACGTGTTTTTGAACTTATAAGGATTTCAATCATCGTGTATAAGAGTCGGTACTTGGGTGTAGGATAGGGCTTCGCCGTCCATCTGTCGAGATGGTTAATTGCATCTTTTCCATGTATATTATAAGCTCTGTCAAGCTTGTATCGTATCTTAACCCTCTTTCTAGGGGTTTTTAAGATTGAGTAACAAAATTACTCATTGTTGGACAAAATTCACAAAATATCTCTTAAAAATGGCAACGATTGACTATTTTTAGAGGAAATTGTGATCCTTTCCAAGAAAATCATAACGAATATCTATAAAAAGTCTAAAATGCCACATAGAAAACGTTGATTTATCCGAAAATTAGAAAACAATCTTAATTTTACATATCTCATAAGGAGAGAACAAGTTTCATAATCAGGCGTTACAGAAAAAGATGAATAGATTCAGCTTAAATTTAGGGACGTATGCGGGTATTCCGGTAAAGCTACACTGGTCATTCTGGTTTATCTTTATATGGGTTGTATATGTCGGCTGGAAAGAAGGCTTAGGCTGGATTAATACTGTGCTGTATATGGCATTTACTCTCTGTTTATTTCTCTGTGTTCTACTTCATGAATACGGTCATGCATTGATGGCGCATAGGTTTGGCATTATAACTCAAGACATCATCTTGTCCCCTATAGGAGGTATTGCAAGAATGAAAGAAATGCCGGAAGATCCCAAGGAGGAGATTCTTGTTGCATTTGCAGGGCCGGCCGTAAATGTGCTTATATGCATTATATTGGGGATTGTAATATGGCTCGCCGACTGGACATTTTTCCCCCGGATTGAGGCTCTTGATTTTACGAGTCTTGAATTATTTACGGTATTGACTTTCTGGCTGAACTTTGTTTTATTCCTGTTCAACCTTTTGCCGGCTTTTCCCATGGATGGAGGAAGGGTTGTCCGAGCTTTATTATGTTATAAATGGAATCGGGTGAAGGCTACGAGGATTGCCTCTTATATCGGCCAGGCTATCGCAGTAGGTTTTATCCTTTTAGGTATATGGAACAATCAGTTTGTTCTCCCTTTTATCGGTCTATTTATCATTATTACAGCTCGAAATGAACTAGCGGGTGTTAAACAGAAATTTCTTTATACCAACACTACTGCGGCTGATGTTATGAATCATTATTTTTTCACGGCATATCACGATGATCTTGTGGAAGATGTCTTACACGGAATTGTAGAAACTGGAAATACAAGTATCGTTATCAAAGGCTATAATGGTGAATTGCTCGGCACCTTGACTAAAGAAGAATTGGAAGCGAGTCTCCGTAATAGGGTTTCACTTAATAGTCCTATCAGCCATATTATGTCCTATGTTTATGAACCACTCTATGCCCATCAATCATTAAAAGAGGTTGTTAAGACATTTAATACTTATCACAACAACAGCTTCCCCGTCTTAAGTGGTGAAATCCTCGTAGGGACGATTAACAGGGACTACCTGAAAGCATGGATAAGTGAACAATAAATTGTAGAGCCCTGACTTTTACGGCTTCATAAACCTTATTCAGTGATATGAAGCTTAGCTTTTACCTTATTATTTAAATCCTGAGCACTATCAGCATGCAATATAGCTCCTAGAGAAGTATCAAATATCATCGTATATCCACCTTCTTCTCCTACTGCATTAATAGCTTCTTGTACCTGATTTATAATCGGTGTCATTAATGCCGTCCGCTTCTGCTGAATCTTCTGTTGAATCCCGGTACGTACCTGAATAAGTTCTTGTTGTTTTTGCTGTAAGGCAGCTTGTTCTTCACTCCTTTCTACCGGTGCGATCAATCCCTGCGCTACCTTGTTCTGAAAGTCTGCAAAGTTCTTTTCAAATTCCTTCTTCTGTACATCAAATGCATTAAACAAGCTATCACTATAGCTGCTCAAGGTGCTCTCTGCTTTTTCTATCTGTGGCATCAACTGCAAGATATTCCCAAAATTAACATATCCGTATTTCTGCTGTGCTTGTGTCAGTCCTGCAAACATTAATACTATTGCTGCTATTATGGTGGTTTTTTTCATAATTCTCGTTTTTAAGTGCCGCAAATATAACATTTCTTCCATCCATCTGAAAAAAAGATTTTTCTATGGCTGAGAAGCTTATTCAAGGTTGAAATTATAGAACTTGCTTATGCTTGTTCATAATTTTCATTGATATATCTACAGGCATATTTCCTTCTTTCAACTTATCCCTTATTAATTCTGCAGTATTTGACTCTTTCTTCTGTTCTTATCCATAAACTAGCAACATTTTCCGTCCCACTGCATCGGCGGACATTTTTCACTCCCGTAACTACAATACACACAGCAGGCACCATGTATTGGTTTCAGTATTGTTTTACAGCTTTCACATTCGTAAAAATACTGACAAGCATTCTCCGGCATTTTTTCCGCTTTTTTATGTCCACATAGCGGGCAAGTAATCGTCGACTGCTTTGTCACTTTCATCTGGTTTATCTTTTACCTATCACTATATAACCTGTCGAATTAATTGCTGTTTCAATTTCTGCAATTGATGTCTTGGACTTATCAAATTCAACAATTGCATTCCCGTGCGCATAGGAAACCGTGGACTCAATAATCCCCGGTAGTTGATCAATTTGATATTTTATCGGTCGTTCACAATCTGAACAAGTCATTCCTTCAATATTAAAATCGACTGTCTCAATGTCTGATTTCTCAGCTATTATAGCTTGTTTCTCAGACTGTGGGTAGAAAATGCCGGCATACATCGGGAAGGTGAGCATTAATCCTGCAAATATTGTTACAATCGGCAGGAATCCCTTGCTCTGAAGAAATTTCGGTTTCTCACCGCTTTCACAATTACAGTCAGCTTGTTTCCGAGGCTTTAATTGTTGATACCAAGCAATGCCAAGGATTATTATTGTCAATCCGATAAAATACGGTCGAGCAGGCTCAATCCAGGAAAAAGACGAGGCAAGTCCACTTGCTCCTGCAATAATCGCCAATACCGGCGTAATACAACAAAGTGATGCCGCGATAGCACTTAAAATCCCCGCACCGAGTATTTTATTCTTTGATTTCATGGTAATTATATGTCCTCTTAAGACGTTTATGAACGCCTTCTACTCCATTCCCTTAAACCACTTCTTGGCACTATCTCGGCGATGTGGACATCCCGGCCAGCAACAAGGTCTCTTCTTCCCGTCCAGTATCTCTTCCTGCAGCCGGCTGATGTGATTTTTCCTGGTTGTATCCCGTTTAACTATGGTTGTCCAGCATATCCACTCATTTCGCATCAATGGCGTAAGCTGATTCCACTTTTCTAGCAGTCCATCTGCCGAAAGCAAAACTTCCTTGATATCATCGGGAACCGTATGCACTACTCCTTCCTTAATCTCTGTTGTTTCCATCGCTATTTATTCAATTATATAATGTTCCCTGTCTTAAGTACATGCAACTTACATTACATTCTTCCTTCCATCGCAGAATCGCTTTTAATGCCTGAATATAAGAATATATATTGAAAACCTCGGTATTGAATCCCATTTTTCTGCCACATTACATCTTGGTGAACAGATAGGTCTGCGTAGTATCATTAATTTTCACCATCAATATATAAACGCCCGGGTTTAAGTTTCTAGTATCGACTGAAAGCTCCGTCTTATCATATTGCATTTGCGTAAGCTGATCTCCGAGAAGACTATATATCTTGACCTCTTCAATGGGAAAATCAGCCTTCAGATGGATTGCATTGCGCACGGGATTGGGATAAAAGGTAAAGTCCATAAATGCGGGCTTCAATACTGCAGTCGATTCATCTGTCGTAAATTGAACCGGACCGATAAGCGTACTCGAGTCCCTTGTGCTACATATTGCTCTCACATAAGCCTCATAAGCATGGGCCGGCTCTAGCTTCCGCAAATGTATGCCTGCGGAATCCGTAACAATAAGGCTCTCTCCTTCCGTCAACGGATCAAATCCCTCGTCGCCATAAATCACTTCCCATTCGGTTTCATTAAATCCGGCTGTCCAGGTCAACAATGCTGAACTGTCCCTTACAAGTGATACTGCCAGCTCGCTGGGAGCCGGGCAATTCTCACCCATATTAATTACCTCTATGCAGAAACTACCCACTGCCGTTTCACCTGAGAAAAGCGTTAATCCATTCACCTGGATATAATAGGTTTCACCGGCTTGCAAGCTATCGACCTCAACGACGGCGAGGAAACCTTCTCCTACTTCACCGCCATCTTCATCACAGGCTATTGCCGGAGATAAAGTGCTGAGATCGGCACAATCATCCGGTGCTGCATATATTGCTACTTCATTATCTTCAAGTGTTCCGCCTGTAAAATCCGTGCTTACTTTCACATGGCCACTTGCCGGCGCTATAAATGTAAACCACACCGTTTTCTTGCCTGGAGCCTCAAAGCAAGCTCCGTAGGGCTCTTCCGCCTCCATTGTCGCACCTACATTGCTATATGCTGTGTCGCATGCTTCATCGATTTCCAACTGAATTGCCTCGCATAAATCGTCGTTTATCGGTCGTGTGGCCATTGTTACAGGGCCTGCATAGCTGCTGCTCACGCCTGTATCACATACAGCTTTCACAAATACATTGTACAGGTGTGCCGGAATAAGATTTTTGATTGTCGTATCCGCTTCATTGTGTACAAGGACAGAATCTCCACCGGTATTCGGATCAAAACCCGGTTCGCCGTATTTTACCATCCAGGTCCTTTCTGCTCCACCCGGAGTCCAATTCACGGAGAAGGAGCTCTTTTCTATATCTGTCACTTCAAGTCCTGTAGGAGAATTACAAGATGAAGTCGGTCGTAGAGAAATATCATCCATTGTCATGTAGAATGGAAAGAAGCCACCGCGTAGCTTGCCTTTGATACCTATGTAGTATATGCCAGCGCTATCTACTGAAAATGTATCGCTTATTTCTTGATATTCTCCATCGGCAACTTCAGTTTTGTTGATGATGGTATCCTTCATTGCTCCGGAATTATCCGCATTACCATAAGCGGCCAGAATCGATGCACCACTGGTGTTGCTCTGCCGCGCAAATAAGGTAAATGTGTAATCGATACCGGCTTCAAGTCGGACGGCATGAAACATCCACGCCTCTCCACCATAAGCCAGGTAAACATCCCATTCACCTGTCCTAGGACTCCGGTTGTCGTGTGGAATAGAACTATTTGCAATCCAGAATGAACCGGAGATTTGTTCTTGTGTCCAGCAACCGGCAAGTGGCTTCGTATCGGTATTCCCTTCCTCAAATCCTTCTGAATACGGAACCAATGCGGGTAAACATGGCGTGACAAAGCTATATGGGCCGGTATATTCACTTTCTCCATTTGATCCTCCACAAATTGCTTTTACATATACATCATATAAAGTCGATGCTTCCAAGCTATCGAGAATTATTGCCGAGGTATCCATGACGACTACTTCAGTCCCTTCGGTAGCCGGATTAAATCCTGCCGGTCCATAGTTAATTATCCATTGGCTTTCACTCCCGCCTTCTCTCCAGCGCAGGCTTGCAGAAGTAGCATTAAGTTCGATAAGTTCTATGTTCCCGGGGCGAGGACATGGCGGCAAGGCAGATACAGAAAATTCATCGATGTGTAAATGAAATTGTGCAGTAGAGGTCGCAACTATGGCTATATACACATCTTGACCTGCATATTCTGATAAATTATAGTTAAAATTGACATATTCATTGCTATCCGCCTCACTGATGATCCTTTCCACACCCAGAAGTTCTCTAAAATCCGATGCTGCAGTACCGCTTGTAGATAGTCTCACCTCAAATATCTCCGGAAACCTCGGTCCTGAACCGGCTGCATAAAAGGAAACCTTGTCCGTCACAGCGGAGTCCACCGTAAATTGCGGTGATATTAAATAATCATCGTGCTGCATTGCCTCAAAGCTTATCCATACTTCGCCTGCACCTCGATATGATTGCCTGTTGTTATATGTCCAGGTTCTTCCTTGTCCATCGTTGTCGATAATCGTCCATGTCCGGGGAATTCCTGAGTCAAAGCTCTCCGTAAATTGAGCTTGGATGTTAACACTTAAAAAACTGAGTATAAGCGCTATTGCGAGGAGTCTATATCTATTCATTTCTATGATATTTTATGCTTTTACTTACTGACAATCTATGCCGGTATTTAATCGCTCCGGTTTAAAAAGGAGAATTGATTCATCTTGATTATGGCAATCCTCCCTCCTATATTGTACCGTATTTAACCACTGAATCATAGATTGTCTAGCGAGTATAATAATTGCTTTATTTACCTTTCCAAAGGTAAAACAATCAATTTTTCAGCAAAATATATTTGGGGTTTTCATAGATAATTATTGAAACTTTATTGGATGTACAGAAAGTTTTAAAGCCTGTTCCAGGAACATATTCAAAAGGACGAAACCTCATATAAACAGTAGTCACAAAGCTAAGATCACGGCTTGTGTCAATGGCTTAACAAGCATGACCACAATAAAGCGATCAAAATAGGAAGGCAAAATCTCCGATTGCATATTATTTTCTTATATTTACACCTATGACAGAAGCAGAGAAGTGTGTACACAGGATGTACGACAAGGATAAGTTCAGTAAATGGATGGGGATTGAATTGCTATCGATTGAGCTGGGCAGGGCCAAAATAAGTATGATAGTCAAGCCAGATATGCTCAATGGATTTGGGATCGTGCACGGTGGCATATTTTTTGCATTAGCAGATTCAGCATTTGCATTTGCTTCCAATACCAGGAACCGTTTAAGCGTTGCACTGGAGGCGCATATTCAATTCCCTGCCAGTGCGGGGGAAGGCGACAGGCTATTTGCGGAAGCGATAGAAAATCATGTTGGGAATAAAACCGGGATGTACACCATACGTGTTACCAAGGAAGACGGGACATTATGTGCAATTTTCAATGGAACCGTATATCGCACATCGCGCCCGGTAATCGGAGAATAGAGAATAAATTAAAAATTATGGCAGAAAGAACAATACCGGTTGTCTCCTTAAAAAGCTATAGTGAGGGAGACGCAGAGAGCAGAAAAAGATTTGTTGATAAGCTTGGGCAGGCATTTCACGAGACGGGATTTGTGGGGATTGTTGACCACGGAGTACCGGAGAAACTCGTAGAAGATTTTTATGCTGCATCGAGGGAATTCTTTGCCTTGCCGGTGGAAACTAAGGAGAAATATGAAGTTGAAGGGCTTGCAGGACAGCGTGGATACACTTCATTTGGGAAAGAGTCAGCAAAGCAATCCAATGTCGCAGACTTAAAGGAATTTTTTCAGATTGGGCAAGAGGTAGCGGATAATCACCCACTGAAAGAAGAATATCCGGATAATGTGCGAGTTCCGGATGTAGAAAGGTTTCTCGATCTGGGGATGGAGCTGTACAAGTCATTTGAGAAAGCCGGAGGAGAGTTGTTAAAGGCCATTGCGGTACATCTGGATCTTCCTGAAGACTACTTTGAAGATAAAATCACGGAGGGAAACAGTATTTTACGGACAATATATTATCCCGCGATAACATCGGAACCGGGCTCGGCAATCAGAGCGGAGCAGCATGAAGATATTAATTTGATCACGCTACTTGTAGGAGCATCAGCAGGAGGTTTACAGCTCTTAACAACGGATGGCGAGTGGAAAGATATCGTTCCGGGAGAAGGTGAGATTGTCGTTAATGTCGGCGATATGTTACAACGATTAACCAATAATTACCTGCGATCGACGACACACAGGGTAGTCAATCCTCCACGTTCAGAATGGCATAAACCGCGATTGAGTATTCCGTTTTTCTTGCATCCCAAGAGCGAGGTGGATTTAAGTTGCCTGGATTCATGTGTTACGGATGAAAATCCCCTGCAATATGAGCCGATAACAGCAGGAGAATACTTGAATGAGCGCTTGCGGGAGATAGGATTAAAGAAATAAGCTTTGTCATTCTTTCGTTAAATTAGTGTCAAGTTACAGATTAATAGACTTATGTCGTACCTTTACATTCTTAAAGGTCATAGAAATAGATAATTATGGGATTTTTACCAGGTGGTTCAGAACTTATTCTCATTGTATTTGTCATTTTGCTTCTATTCGGAGGAAAGAAAATACCTGAACTTATGCGTGGACTCGGGAAGGGAATACGTGAGTTTAACGGTGCTCGTGCAACGATAGAATCCGAGATTAAAGAAGGCATGAAAGAGCATGAGAAAGAAGAAAGAAATAGAAAGAAAGCTGAAAAAATTAAGGCTTCTACTGAAGATAGTAAGTAGTGTTTTAATTCTTTTCCCCGGCTTTTCACTTGCTCAGTATCCGGCATATTATGTCGATACTCTAGATATCGGATCATTCAAGCAGCCGCTTATCATTGAATTTATCAGTTCCGATACCTTGTACTATTATAATCCATTCGGAGGTATTGTAAAGGAAGCTTATTCCTACGATAGAAGGGGCGATACAATAAGGATTTCCAATAAAGAAAACTCTTATACAACTTATTTCCTCGGTGATACGCTCTGTGGCACCTTCATTATTTACGATATATCCATGCTTAAAGTGGATTCAAGGCCGAGCTCCATAACGCGACCTCAGCTTCCGCAAATGCCCTTGCCATACACACAGAAAGATGTCCGGTTTAAAAGTAATCTTGATTCTATCTATTTAGGTGGAACACTCACACTTCCACAGCAGATGGATGACAATACACCTTGCCTTGTATTTGTCTCCGGTTCAGGTGCTCAAGACAGGAATGAATCAATGTTAAATCACAAGCCATTCCTCGTTCTAGCCGACTACCTCGCACGACACGGAATTGCAAGTCTGCGTTATGATGACCGCGGTGTGGGAGAATCAGAAGGAAATTTTGTCGGCTCGACTATCAATACTTTTGCCCAAGATGCTGCCGGAGCCTTAAAATATCTCCGTCAACTTCATATATTCTCCGCGATTGGTTTACTCGGTCACAGTGAAGGAGCAATGATTGCATCACAGTTGTGCCGCAATCCGGACAATGCCGATTTCTATATCCTTATAGGTGCTCCGGCAGTAGCAATCGACACATTAATGTACGTGCAATCCAAACTCGTTATGCAGTCAATGGACATGAAGCAGAGCACTGCCGATGCAACGCTAGCATTCAATATGCAGGTCTATAAATTATTACAAAAAGATATATCGATGGACAGTCTGCCTGAATATCTCGATCCACTCATTAAAGAATTCCGCAATTCCCTCGACTCTACTGAGAGAAACAAACCGGAAAATAGTGCTATGAGACTTTATTTTAAAGTAGCAAGCACCTTTTCCAATGATTATATGCATTCTTTCTTCACATTCCCTGCTGATAAGAACTTTACATATATGCAAGATCCTGTTCTCGCAATCTACGGCGGAAAAGATGTTCAAGTTCCGGCTGATCTCAATGCACCCGCATTAAATAAACAACTGGAAAAAGCACCTACGGATTCTTATAAGATTATCACATTTCCGGATTGTAATCACCTTATGCAAGCTGCGACAACCGGGAGTCCGGCGGAGTATATTTTCATAGAGACAACTATTGAACCCAAGGTTTTAAAAACAATCGGAGAATGGATTGAGAATCTGGATTTAAAGCACGAGGGAATGCAGCAAGAATAAATAGTAGTGGATATCCTACGATAGGTAATGGTCAATTTCAACACAATTACATCGGTTTTTTAATTATTTACGTCTTCAATGATGCATTTATTTATAAGTCACATAGACAGTGACTGAGGAATCCATCTCAAGAGCTTTACGCACCTTGTCCTACGCATTATCTCGCATTATTCTACTCATAACCTCTATTGACCGCTTCTATTATCCGATAGAGTCACAATGTTTTCTTCAACACTGATGAAAATTATACTTCATCAACTATCTCTGCAGCTCATTTAATAAAGCTTCTATCAATACTGTGCTATGCGAGTCACTATAAATTTTATAAAATTATCAAGCAATGTTTGGTAATGTCGGAATGTTTAAATTCCTTTGACCCAGAACAAAAGATTAAAAATGATTTCAAATCTAAAAAAGTGGTGGCTTTCAGATAAACTTTCGATCCGGAGGATTTAGAGCTACACTTTGTATAGGTAATAGATAAACGAAGCTGCGAGCAATCCTCGCGGCTTTTTTATGCTCAATTTTAAAAAATGAAGACCATGTACATCATCTATTTCACAAGCTATTTCTGGCAGTGCTTACTGCCTGTATATCACTATTTATCACGTAAAGAAACCGATTCTTAATACACAAAGCATACAATAATTAACTACAAAATAAATAACATGAATACAATAAATACAATAGCAGAAACCACAAGAGTACAAGTGAATCCCATAGAGGAAATGTTAAATTTTACCGGCACCTATGGGGAATTTGGTGGTGCTTATGTCCCGGAAGTCCTTGCAGAGAAACTAGCAGGGCTCTCAGATTTCTTTGAATCCGAAGTACGGAAGCCCGATTTCAGGAACGAGTTTGTTCATTATCTGAAATCATACGTAGGCAGGCCATCACCCCTATTCAAAGCTAGTAATCTGAGTAGTGAAATCGGGGCCGATATTTACTTGAAAAGAGAAGACCTGAACCATACCGGTGCGCATAAAATCAATAATGCTATAGGGCAGATTCTTCTTGCCAAGCGGATGGGCGCACAGGAAATTATCGCAGAAACCGGAGCGGGACAACACGGTGTAGCAACCGCAACCGCCGCAGCACTATTTAACATCCCATGTAAAGTCTTTATGGGGGCGGTAGATGTAGAACGACAAGCATTAAATGTCAAAAGGATGAAGCTTTTAGGAGCACAAGTTATCCCGACAGATGAAGGTCGAGCAACACTGAAGGACGCAGTCGATGCAGCACTGGGCTATTATATCAATAATCCCGAGGCATTTTACCTCTTGGGCTCACAAGTGGGGCCACATCCATATCCCAAGATGGTTGGATATTTTCAGAGTGTGATAGGCCGGGAAGCCATGCAACAGATTTTAAATGCCGAAGGACGGTTGCCGGAAGGGATATTTGCATGTGTAGGCGGTGGTTCCAATGCCATAGGTATCTTCAGTGCTTTCTTAGCGGAAGCCGATGTTAAACTCTACGGTGCAGAAGGTGGTGGGCAGAATAAACCATTGCAGACTGCAGCAACACTTTCCTACGGTCGGCCCGCTGTTTTCCAGGGTACATTTTCTTACTGTCTGACAGATGGGGAAGGGACTCCGCAGGCATCCGAGTCTATTGCAGCCGGCCTCGATTATCCGGGTATAAGTCCTCAACACGCCTACCTGAAGGAAACAGGAAGGGCAATTTACGCACCGATTCCAGATTCCGAGGCAATTGAGGCCTATAAACTCCTTACGCGGCTTGAAGGTATTCAGCCGGCAATCGAGTCTAGCCATGCTGTGGCAATGGCCGTAAAACAACTCAAGAATACCGGCAAACTTGCAATTATCAATATTTCCGGTCGAGGCGATAAAGATATTTCAAGAGATATCTGAAGCCACTGATCAAGGTGATTCACGCGGGGCTCTTGGAAAGAGAGTCCCGCATTTTTACATAAGTTTCCACTTTTATGACGTGACATCTCCGATGCACAGGAGGATTATTATGCCGCCGATTTGCGCAAAGCAAAACACATATTGAAATCATTATAAGACACTTACCACAAAAAATAATATGTCGGTGAATGCAGGAGTAAAAAGTAAAGGAAGGGGTAAAAGCAGTATAAGCCAGGTCCAAAGCCTACCGAAGCGTTTTACAATATCCGGCCTCCTTCTTTCCAGGTATTTTTCGAGACAAACGGATATCCCCTGAAGCAAAAAATAACCGAGAGGCCTTCCAAATCCGGATTGTACCGGTAAAGTAATTGCTATTTCATGGAATAAGCCGGAAACGATAAAAGTCACCATCAAAGCCAAGGCCTTACTTGCTTTAGTTCTTTTCCAAAGCGGTTTAAATATACTAGCTGAAGTCATTTCCACAAAAGCTGTATTCCAACGAAATCCCCAGAATTTAGCCAGCGTCCTAGCACGCCAGGGAAAATAAAATAAAGGTTTCACCGGAAAGCCCAATACAAGCCAAAAAATCCTTAAAAAGCTTAACAAGCCAAAATGAAACAATAAACTGATTCCTATCAATGCCAATATCCAGCTGAGAAAATAATTAAATTGGGAGGCTAAACTATATTGACATAAAAGGATAAACAAATAGCCAATAATAACATTTAACACACCGATAAAAAATGCCCTAAGTGGAAATTTTATCTTTTCCCTTCTGCTTCGGAAAGTTTCAGGAGTCATTCCAACCCAAAACCAGGAAAAACAAATCCATCGATAAAAGGGTAATGGCTTTCCGGAGTTAATGTAAACTACCGTTTTCATAGCCATAAACAGTCCGCCTACCAATAACAGCATCCGCACCAGTGGAAGAGAAAACGACCGGCTTATCCAGAAAGAAACAGTCACAGCAAGAAATACATTGATCCACCCTATGGAAATAGCAATACCATAGCTCATCCGTTTTATAAAGAACCCACATACAGTAAGGTAAATCAACAATATAAAAAACAACCACAGCATTATTTCAACTTTATATGGTCATATATCGGAATACAATAAAAATATATATCATAGACAAAAAGATAAACGTGGCATCCAGTAAGTATTCTCCAATCCTATAAATTCTCCCATCAGGAAAACTGCTTCGATCGAAATAAAAAAATTGTAAAATGACCCTGGCTACCCAATAGAGTGCGGCATAAATAGCCACAAACATCCCAATAGGGCTTTTGTCAATTAATTCCTCCGTACAAAAAAGGCTTACGAGGCCCAACCAAATATTTGTACAAAAAATATAAGCAGCGTAAACCCAGAACATTTGCCTAAGCAGTGGTTCTACATTCCCTAATCCCTGTTTCCATCCCATCACTCGCGGCAATATCAAACTGCCTAAAGCTATTGCAATCTGACTTATCCCTCCAATCTTTAAAACAAGCAGTAAATAGAATTTCATAATTTTCAATAATTTTTGAAATGTCGATGTAAAAAAATTAAGTAAAGATTTTCAATAACTTTCGATATAACCAATTGCGATCCGACATGATAAATTTTTGAAGTGCCTTGTCAATATTCTGTGAAAATTCATTTATCTCACCGGTCACTTTTTTAAATTCCTTTACTGCTTCTTTATCACTTGCTTTACCTTCTTGCACTATTTGCACTTTCTTCAAGGTCTTTAAGATTGGAGCTACTTCCCGTTTTCTCCTTTCTATACTCACCTGCCTGGCAAGGGCCAGAATATCTTTTTCAGCTACAAAGTAATCTTTCCTGCTTTCCGGTACATACTCTTTATATATGATGCCCCAATCTATCAAGGCCCTAATGTTCATATTAGCACTTCCTCTTGAAATATGCAGAGCTTCCATAATTTCATCCGTATTGAGTGGATCGGGAGAAACCAACAATAAGGCATGGATCTGCCCCATCACTTTATTGATTCCCCAACTAGACCCTAATTGACCCCATGAATGAATGAAGGTTCTTCTTGCTTCTTGTAATTCCATAGGGCAAAGATACAATGAGATAATCGATTTTCAAATTTTATTGAAAATTTCATATATTTGCGAAAGCAAATTCTATAGTGATGGGGATTATTCTTTTTGACGGCGTATGTAATTTATGCAATGGAGCGGTTCAGTTTATTTTAAAACGTGACCCGAGTGAATATTTTAAATTTGCATCATTACAGTCAGATTATGCCGAAAAATTAATGGCTGAACGCGGCATAGAAAGAAAAGTAGGGAATTCCACCTTGATATTAATTGAAAACGGAGAATGGTATTTCCGATCTACTGCAGCTTTAAGAATCTGTGGACATTTATCGGGGGCATGGAGAATCTGTTACCTGTTTCTGGCAATCCCTAGGTTTATCCGCGATGGCCTTTATGATTATATTTCGCGTCATCGCAATAAATGGTTTGGTAAAAGAGAACAATGTATGGTTCCTGATCAATCTGTTAAGCATAGATTTCTAGGCATCTCTGAATAAAATTATACTTCATCAACTATCTCTGTAGCTCATTAAATAGAGCTTCTACCAATAATGTGCCATGAACTTCTGTGGCAGAGAAGTTCTTTAAAGATCCTTCGGTACAGGTCAAGACTATGAGCTCTTAATTTTCAGCAACAAGTCGTCTCTGAAGATGCCTGCCTAAAAGTCCCGTTTCACCGGAGACAATATTTTTTTCTTATCCATGGTTTTATCTTTTGCTACTTGCTATTGTACCGATGACATTAATTATCTATTCTGGTAACAAGAATTTTATCTATGCGTAAGCCGTCCTTATCGAGCACCTCCAACTCATAGCCATCAAGCTGAACCTTTTGACCAATTTTAGGGAGTTCATTGGTCATGTAAATAACGAGTCCTGCGACTGTAGTAAACTTGTCGTACTGGTCGTCCGTAAAGTCCAAATCAAAATACTTGGCAAATTCAATGATGGAATATTGGCCATCAACGAGCCAGGTATTTTTATCTCTCTTATTTATTTCATAATCTTCTTGATTACTTTCGGTGGCTTCACCTACAAGAGCATCCAGTATATCATCCATAGTTACCATGCCTTGAATAGTTCCGTATTCATCGACAACGATGCCGTAGTGTAATTTTTCTTGCTTAAATTGTTCCAAAACTCTATAAGCATATGCGTTCTCATTAAAAAAGAGCGGTTCTATGATAAAATTCTTCAGGTGAAACTCTTTTTCGGAATTTTCAGGAGAAAACAAGTCCTTGATTAATACAATTCCTATAAAGTCGTCCAGACTGTCGCTTTTGGACACCGGATAAGCAGAGTGTTTAGCATTATCTATCTTCTGTTTAATAGTTTCTAGGTTATCATTGACATTGAAAAAGACAAGGTCTCTTCTATGGGTATACAGAGTTTTTACCCTTCTGTCCCCGAGCTCAAATACTCGATTGACAATATTCTGTTCAATGTCTAGGATTTCCCCACCTTCTGCACTTTTTTTAATTATTGATTTTATTTCTTCTTCTGTAATAGTTTTGTCGGATCGGATTTTTATACCGAAGATCCTGAGCAAAAAATTATTGGAAGCAGTGAGTAGCCAGACGAATGGTGAAGTAATTACCGATAACATTTTCATCGGTCTGGAAAAAAACTTAATGATGGTTTCTGGAAAGGTCATACCGATTCTTTTCGGTAATAATTCACCCAGCAGTATGGAAATGAAGGTAATGAAAATCACAATGATTCCCGTGGAGATCTGTGAAGCATAAGGAGCCAAGAAACTGATCTGTTGAATAAAGCCTATCACATATTTAGTTAAGTTGTCTCCACTGTACACACCTAGCAAGATTCCGATTAAAGTAATCCCAATCTGGACAGTGGAAAGAAATTTTGTTGGGCTTTTAGCAAGTTCAAGTGCTGCCTTGGCACCTTGGTTTCCTTTGTTTCTTGCGTTTTCGAGCTTAAACTTTTTTGATGAAACTAATGCCATTTCGGACATAGCAAATATCCCATTCAGAAGGACTAAAACGAGTATGATAAGAAATTCCATTGATTTATACTTTGTGTATATGTTTTACCTGATTAACCATGGCCACATTGGTGCCGACCGGATTGTATCAGGTATATGTGTTTATATTATTACTACTTTATAATAATGATCAATGCAAAGATAAAAAGTTCAAGCATAGTTGTGTTTCAGGAATAATCATGTCCTTACAGGTATGAAATTGAATTATATAATTGAGGAGAGCATTTGCGTAAGCATAAAAGTATTTTTTATATCAAGCAGTATTTACTATTGAAGGGTCATTTTAATGGACTGAAATTAAGCACAATTGAGAATTAATGTTGTTGACTTTTTACTGAATATCGGGAAAACCTTTGTACATTGAATGCATGAAAGAAGAGAAAGGAGAAACAATAAATGTCAGCAGGCCGGGAGAATACATCGCCGTATTTGTCATGGAAGCGAATGTAGTTCAAGAGGGTAGAGCATACATCTTTCTAGCTTGTGATGCATTTTCAGCTTATGCTTACCGGCTATCTGTAGAACTGGATGATAGTAAGGCAACCGTGTTGAAAGCAGTGAAAATATTGCTCAATGATGCACATTTTAAAGCTGTCGCAAATGCGGGTTTTACACTTGTATTTGAGCATTATGAAGAGCTGGCAGAAGAGATTGAAGCCCTTGTCAGTCCCTACAATGGAGAAATTATATTTAATCGACCTCTTAACGTACAGATGACTAGCCCATTGCGAAAAGCTATGCAGGAAATAGGGAACAAGTAAAGCCTTATGGCTCGTGACATTATTCCTCGTACCCTTTTTCTACCAGTCGCTGTGAAATCCACCAGTAATTTCCACAGGGATCGATTATACCCGATTGTCGGTCACCATAAGGCATATCCTCCGGTTCAAATGAAGGTTCAGCTCCATGCTCGATGGCTCTTTGATGCATGAAATCAACATCAGAAACATAGAGGTATAATGCGGTTTTCATCCCTTCAAATTCTCCTCTTGCCTGACTTATCATGAAACAAGAATCCCCGATTTTTAAGATTACATTGGCAATATTGCCATCCGGCATCAATGAACGGTTGATTTCCTCAGCATAGAATGCTTTCTTGAGAAAGTCAATCAATTTTTCCGGGTCATCTACAAATAGATACGGGTGTAGTGTGTGAAATCCATCGGGTCTGTATGTGTCAAAATACGTATTCATAATGTTGATTTTATCCTTCATATTCATGAAATTCTGTTATCGTGAGGAAGTAGCCATCCGGATCCCTGAACGAAAATTCTTTCTTGAGGGAATTGGGATTGAGATGTATCTCTGCTTCAATAGGCCAGTTCATCTCTTTCAGATTCTGATGAATAGATTCCCATTCCGATGTTCTGAAGTAGAGTAGGAATCCATTTCCTGCCGGAATATCACTTTCCATCATCGTCGGATGATTGTCTGCTTCCCAGGCATGAAGACACAAGATGATTTTATTCTCCGGTGTTGTCAATACCGCAAAGTGATCGCCACCGTGCGCATTGATAAAGCCGAATATCTTTTCATACCATTCAGCGCTCTTTTTTACATTATTTACGGCTATAATCGGATCAAGACTTGTCATAGTTTATCTATCTGTATTTAATCACATTGCTCGTAGTACCCAAACCATGCAATAGAAATGCAAAAGGAAGTGCAAAAGCCACAGAAGACAAGGGCTCGCGCAAGAATTTGGCTCGGAATCGTAGTAAGACTACGGTGAGAACCAAATTCGAGCAAGTGCTTGTATTCAAAGGCTTTTGTGCTTATCTTCAATTTCTATTGCATGATTTGGGTACTACACTGTTGTACTTTACAATTGAACGTGAGATTATTTTTAGGGTACTAAGACTTTTACTAGATAAATTCCCAATAGAACTGCAATTAAACCACTAATAAAACTTCCGATACTGTATGTTGCAAAAGCAATGTATTGGTTTGTTTGCAGCAACTTGATGTTTTCATAAGTAAATGTTGAAAAGCTTGTAAAGCCCCCACATAGTCCGGTAGTAAGAAAAATCCTCCACTCAATTGTTAAATTAAAACGCTCAGAAAGTGCGAAAAATACCCCGATTAACAAAGAACCCAATACATTAATAATAAATGTACTGTAAGGGAAAATTGATGGAAATAATTTCCCATAATAAATTGTTAAAAGATATCGAGCCACACAACCTATCGCTCCGCCTACTGCTACTAATAATATAATCCTACCCATTCACCATTGATTTTAATGATTTATACAGTAGGCGTCATCAGCTTTTATAGAGCGGTTGGATAAGGAAGAACACCATTTCCTTATTATCTAAGGTAAATTTAATGATATATTTCTAAATATCCAAATTCATGCAATGCATCTCAGACGTATTACATCTATTGGGTATAAGTGAGAATGTGCATAAAATAATTGATTTTAAATCGATGTGCTTTCTTGTCTCGCAGCAACAACTTTAAGCAATCGATCTATCCGCCTCTTATTTAGCTGTTGTAAGAGAGATGGATAAAGGTTCATGAAGATATTTACGATCATTATCGTCAGGGCAAATAGGAAATTGGCAAGAAATAGTTCTACTAAGCAGATGAGTAAAACAAAAGCAAATCCGGTTAAATGATCTACCTCTGCCTTAATCATTTCTTTCCGTAAATTCTTCAGGTCGGCTATATCAGCTGTATTGCTCAGCTTGAGAAATGGATTGAGGTTTCTCAGGAAAGTGTGTTTGACAAGCCATTTAACGACTCCGATACCGATAATCTTGTTGATATAATCACTCTTGATGAAATTCAGGTGGGAAAGATGGTTGCCATAAAAGTCGGTTTTTCTGATAAACGGAGTTGTTATCAATGCGACAATCCATGAGGTAAATGCAATTGCAATGCTGTAGGTAATGTAATTGTATGCCATAGTCAGTTGAAATTTTCATGCTCTGTATATTGACAGTTTATTGTCTTATTAGATTGCATGGAATATCCGGTGGGCAAAGATACAAAAGGTGGAGAAAAGTGATTTTATGAAACTGCCGGAGGAAAGAGTTTTATTCTGAGCATTTCATTCAAGTTTTATCATTTGATATTGCTAAAATGGTATCGTGATCTCGATAGTTATATCATTTAATGTGTTTAGCCGTTTTCCAGTCTTAGCCTTTCCTGATGGTAGATTGTTGCTCATCCCATAATAAGCGGGTAAGCGAAGCGTAGTGCTCCGATGAAAAATATCATAGCCAATAGGTGGATATTGAAAGTTATTGTGCTCCTTACAAGTCTAAGTCAAAAAGGGAATAATATCTGTCGGTAAACACACAATCCTATTAGAAAGCTTTTATTTTTCGCATTTATTGCCTCTATGAGAACCAAAACTATCAAGACTTCGTCTTATAAGAAATCATTTTTATCTATTTCAGTAATTATGGTCAATTTAAATCCATTCAGTTCCAAGGTAAAACGACTTATAGAAGCAAAAGATACTACCGGCTTGCAGAATTTACTAGCTGCCAATCCTACTCTTGCTAATAAAGGTATAACAATACCTTATGAACCGACCTGCATGGTAAAAGCACATCCACTGCACAGGATATGCGATCCTGTTATGTCGGGTAAATTATCGGACGATAAGGCAGTTGAGATTGCAAAAATATTTTTATCTAATGGAGCAAATGTTGATGGAGACAAAAATAAAGGCGAGGGGACACCACTTCTGGCAGCTGCAAGCCTGCATGCCGAAAAAACAGGGATTCTCTATATTGAGCAAGGAGCGGACATTCATTATACTTATAAGAACGATGGTGCAACCGCATTACATTGGGCGGCTTTTTGCGGAAGCGATAAATTGCTGGCTACATTGATAGAACATCAAGCCGTTATCGATATGCCGGATAAAACATATAATAGCACTCCGCTGGCTTGGGCAGTTCATACGCTGATGGGTGAAGATACAGCCAATAAGCGCAATCAGGCAGCTTGCATAAAATTGCTGTTGCGGAATGGGGCAGATCCACGGAAACTGGGTAAGGATCAATATGAATTCTTAAAGCTCAATTATGCATTATAAACGGTAGATGCTTTATTGAATATTATGCGCGTCGCGTATTCACCGTATTTTATTCATTTTGTTCTTCAACATATTCAAGTATATCACCTGGTTGACATTCCAAAACTTTACAGATTGCTTCCAAGGTGCTGAAACGGATTGCTTTAGCTTTACCTGTTTTAAGAATGGATAAATTGGGTGCCGTCAAGCCTACTCTGTCCGATAGTTCATTAAGGGACATTTTCCGCTTGGCCATCACAACATCAAGATTTACTACAATACCCATAATTCAAATAGTTAAATCATTTTCATTCTGTAAATCGGTTCCTCTTTTAAAGACGAGTGCCAGAAGATAAATTATACCTGCAAAAAATAAGATTTCACTACCACTCCAATCTATGGGAATAGCTATTTCATTTTTCTTCATTAGCCATTTACAAAATACACTCGCAATTATTGCTAAGATGCTGGCTCTTAGTGCCACCTCACTGATTCTTAAAAATACGTCTGTCATGTCTGTACCAAATGGTTCTGACAGATCGAATTTCAGAAAGAACCTCACAGCTAAATAAGCAATATATGCCTTGGATCCTGTCAGGATAATAAGCATCGAAACAATAATTACATAGTATAACATACTAAATGATTGTAGATCAGATAAGTTGAGGCCACGATATAAATCCTTTGCCGCAAGGGGATCAATAAAGATACTTACAAAAAATGAGGTCAGGATTGCTCCCGTCTTGATACATAGCCCGATGAATGCTATCCAAAAGAAAACATTCATTACTTTTAATAGAGTTAAATCTGTCGATTTCATTTGTTATAATTATATAGTTTACAGCAAATATCGGTAATTATTTATCGATAAACAATAATTATTTAATGTAATAGGGAAATATTTTCACTTAGTCTTAATTGAAGCTCAAAATCACATTGATTATCAGACTGTTATGCTGAAATATTTTTTTGAAGCTTTTTGTAGAGAATATTTGATATGCTGTTGACATTTTGCAGGGGGATTTTCCCATGCACGCTAAGAATCCGGTGGCTTTCCGATGTTTCCTCCTTTGTACCTAAGTTACATAAGGGAAGTGAATATTGTAAAACCGCCTGATGTGTGCCGTCCGCGGAGCGGACAAGCACTTCTGGTGGTGGAGCCAGCGGGACGATGTAGCGCCATACGCTCCGCGTATGGCGCTGCATCGTTCTGCGGCTTTGCGAAGGAGGGGCGAACGAAGACTGAACTTTCATTTAACCCCGAACCTAAACAAAAACCGTTTGGTTTTTTTGCTAAATTAATTCTTTTCTGCAAAAAACAAGCGGTTTTTTGCGCCTGTCCGCCTCTGGCGGAACAATCGAAGCAGTTCCGGTAACTATCGGGAGTCGAAACATCGATAAAAATCCGGTTTATAGCCAGTCTTTCTTCATATTCTCCTTCACAAGCGGTATCTATTCCGCTTAAATCCCCAAAGGTACATATTGATAATTCCATAGGAGTCACCTTGTAGGTTCCGTCCAACAGGGCGTTTCATTGTTTACCCTGCGGGCGCAACGAAACGCTAGTTGTTATGTCCAGTATAGAATTCACCACATATAAGACACGGTAAAGTCGAATCTTAGCGGATTATACCACTCCCACTTTTGATCTGTTCTCGGATCGTGAATCAAGTGATTAAAGATAATCTTATCTATTTTTTGGAAATTTAAAACACGACTATTTATACCAACTAAGATTTTTCCTATTTTGTATTTAATTTCCGCATTCAAGAATATTTTATTCAATTCAAAAGTGCCTGCTTGATATGGAAAAACCTCATTGTTATTTTCTGTATGGTCAATGCTCCTATAAAGCAAAATATCGGACGATATTTCTCCACCAATAAACCAATTAGAAGCTAATTTATAGAATAACAATAAAGCCATAGTTGAATATATTTTTTTATAACTATTTTGATAACGTAAAATTCTTAAATTGTCCTTCTCAAAAAAAGAGTGATCAAAAGGTCTCAAAAATGTGGCCTCTTCGTATGCAAGTCCCGTTCCAATAAAACTATAAAAATTATTATGCTGCCATACTCGTCTTTGCACATACATATTGAAATGATAGGTCCCCCATTTTTCCGGTTGCATTTCAAGCAACATTTCTTTTTCTGGGTAGTCAAACAGTCGTTTATCGTGTTTTTCTATGCCCGCTGATACGGTTGCTATCCACTGTTCTTGCATATTTCCTTGACCGTAAGCGACTTGATAGCCAAGGAGCAAACTCATTGATATTATAAGTGATATTAATTTCATAGCTGGTAATTTTAAAATACAACGATTTTTTGAATCGATAAAACGTCTTTCCCGTCGTACATTTTCAATAAATATACACCCGCTGTCAAATCATCAATACGATATTGTCCGTAGTGCGGCATCTCAAATTTCCGGAGTGTTCTGCCATCAATACTCAGCAATTCTCCAATCAAAGTAGCTTCTTCTATGTCTTTCTGCTTGATGTCATCTGAATGCCTTGCTACTATAACATATGAAGAATTTGATGGGTTTGGATAAACGGTTACTGGAGAAGTTAATTTGGGAGTATGAAAACCACAGTTTCTCTCAATTCGACCATACAGACGGGATGATTCTCCACATGCATTTACCGCACTTACACTAAATCGGATATCATACAAATTACTTGGGCAAGCCTCAAAATGGAATTTTTCAAAGTTGCTTCTATTATTGAAGGTCAGATTTTCAACCGTCCAATTATAAGAAGTTGCTCCGGGTACAGGTGGAACAGATAAGGTTATTCGTTCCATATCATAATCGTACCATTTCTGAAGGAAATATTGTGGCTGTTCGGGTTTACCTACCCAAAAGTCGTGTGTTAATACTGCATCATTACAATTACTTGATGATAGTGTATATGTTACCGTTGCAAGACCTGATGCACCATTTCTACATTTGACCGTTAGTAAATTTCCTATTCCAGAGCTTGGCATACCAATCGCAAATAAATTTGAAGGACCTACATCCCATGTTATATTTTTTTGACAAGGCATCTCCTCATACAGTAAATATAGTGCATAATATTTATCACAAATCATATTAGGACCTGAAATATAAGGACTTGCCATACAATCCATCGTATTTGGATTTGTTGAAGCTCCCAGCCAGTTTCTTAATCTGGTATTATTAGTCCCATTGCCTTCCCACGACAAGTCAAACCTACCATATTCGTCCCATCCATTTTGATTAGAGCAACTGGCAGTCCCTCCCCTGAGTTGTCCAATAATTCTTGAATCGTCGTTGAATAATGGTGACCCTGAACTTCCTCCTTCAGTTGTACCGTGATCCCATACGACTCTGTGGTAGTCTCCACTCAAAATATTTGGATTATCATCAAAGCAAATTTTCTTTACATCCCCTGATGGATGATGAATGCAAGTCGAATTAGAAGTATTCAAATTTACTCTATCCCAACCCGAGAATGAAATTCCTTGAGCCGGTTCAAACTGTTGCTCTAACTGTAACAATCCAAAGTCAGTATTCCCCCAATTGGCTCTTAATTCAGAGCCAAAGTAAACAATCCATTGAGAAGGAGAAGTTTCGCCGTTTGGCGAACATTGTGGGCTCTGATAGTTAAATCGAAATATATAGTCTGAAAAATCATTGAGATGTCCAAATCGATCACGAAGACAGTGATCTGCTGTCAAAATATATGGAGTTAAGTCACAACAGTCATTATTTATTAAAGAGCCAGTACAAGATCCTATACTACTGTGTATTATTTTGCATACTGATTCGGACTGACATTCCCAGCCATTCTCACAAGCCACATTTATATTGCAACTACCTGATGTTCCAAAATCGTCATCATAAGATTTAAAAGCTATAATCCCATGATCATATGTGTTAATATGTATTTCAATGTTATCACTCGAAACGCCTGGTAGAAAAATACTTAGAGTCACATAATCTCCATTCAAATAATCAGATCTGAAAGTACCATTCTTAAAATCACTCATATCTATGGGGCCAACCACAAATCTTGTATCTTCATTATAAATATACATTATTGCGTCTTCAGGAAGATAGGTGTTATCAAATCTGACACTCATCGATTGAGCATTTCACTGTGGAGGGTCATATTCCAGATGGAATAGTTTCCCTTATCTATCAACTGGCCGTCAGTAGTTGAGATATCAATGTCTTGTTTGATCCCTATTCTGGGCATACCTCTACCAGTAAGACTATCCTGTAAGAGAACCGACTGAACATCCACAATGGGAGTGTTTACAATAGGAATACTCTCACGCGAATCATGCCAGGGAATATATTTTCCAAATTCATCGTCCGGAGCTAAAACTCTTGTAATGACTTGAGAATAACTAACTGTAAGGGATAACAAAATTGTAACTCCCACAAGGATCAATCGTCTGAAAAAATTAAATTGTACTTTCATGACTTTGACGCTTTATGTTAAAATATATTTTAATCCTGCCCAATATTGGACATAACGGTCTGCGGCTTTGCGTCAGGAGGGGCTTTCGAAGCCGGAACTTTCATTAAACCCCGAACCTAAGCAAAAACCGCTTGGGTTTTTGCTAATTTAATTCTTTTCTGCAAAAAACAAGCGGTTTTTTGCGACAATCGAAGCCGAAAACCTCGATTTTACCATTTTACCCCCTCTTGCGCAAAACCGTTTGTTGGACTAAACCTACGGTAGCTTTTTAATAAATATTGCCTACAT
>CAYTBT010000028.1:0-38773 GCA_964436125.1 uncultured Saprospiraceae bacterium
CATACTACTGGGTATTTAATTATTTAATAAACGCACGCCTCACGGCGTACTAAAGGTGTAAAGTCGTTGAAGTGTTTTCATGACTCGTTACCGACTATATTGGAGCTATTAGCTACGGTTCCTGAGCGTAGCTAATAGCTGCCTTGCCTTACGACTTACGAAGAAGTCGCCTTATTGCATCTCTACAGCTCCTTGCTATTTAAAAGTTCTCGGTGAGATTATTCAGGTAGTTATCAGAGCTTTTATTTTTGTCAACAATGATTCAACTTTTATGACAAGTGGTTCAATTTCTGAGGGGTCAAAATATTGAAAACCTTTATAGTCAGCTTCTTGCCTCAGATTAAACAATTAATTGAATAAAACTCCATCTGCCTTGCTTACAGTTCCAGCTTTCACAAGTTCTTTATTAAATAGAAATTTTAGACCGGAATGTGTTGTTGCCGTGTTTCCGGCATATATCATGTATGCAGAAACAATATAAAAACAAGAATAATACAATCTGTTTGTTGCGGAATGCCATCTTTTTTCAGAAACTAATAATCTAGCATCAGCTAAAGTTTCTTCGGCTCTATCTATTCGATAATTAATTAAATCTTTTTTAGAATAGCTCATCCACCGACTCCCTCTTTTATTACGTTTTGATAAAGTGGGCTCACTGCTTGATTTTCCCATTCCTCAAGAGTAAAAATAATAGAAGATATTATTGCACCAGTCTCTAGTTCGATATCATAAAGCATTTCTCTTATGTCATCTTTTTCTGAAGTTGGTATTGTTTGCTTATTTAATATAATTACAAAATCCCAGTCTGAATCAGGAAGTGCATCACCTCTCGCTCTTGACCCAAACAAGATCAACTCATTATCGGGATAAACTTCATCTATCGCCCTTTTAACTGCTTTATAAATATCCATTTTTAATGCCTTATGCCTTTTATATACATTTAACCGATTTGGTAACCTGTAAGTTCTTTTATAGAATAAAATAGGCAATTAATCTCGCTTTGCTACTATTTTAAGCCCAAATATTGTCAGGAAGCAGGGGTCAGGAAACAGGGATCAGGATTCAGGTTAGGAGACAGGGCAATGAATTTTTGGGTGGTGTGGGTGTGGACGTTGAGGGGTGTTGTTTTTTTGGGTATCGGTCCACACGGCCCTTCGGCACCGCTCAGGAACCACCGTGCGGACCTACGTGCTTTCATCATTAACCACTTGCTACTCCGGCGAAGCCGGCACCAGTTACGAGTCACGAGAATTCAACTCTTCAACTCTTCAACTTTACGCCTTTACGACTTTACCCCTTTGCGCCTTAGCGACTTTACAATAAAAGCACATAATAAAATCAATTTACGTAGTCAGCAAATAGCTAATGGCTTTTTCTTTACCGATTAACTTACCTTCCTATAGCTCCACACTGCCAAGCTATTTAACAGAATGGCAAATATGGCGATGACAGCCATTTGCGGAAGCATATCCATAAAAGTGCTTCCCTTTAAGATAATCATGCGCAATACTTTAATGAGATAAGTTACCGGGTTGCAATAGGCGATGTATTGTGCCCAGGCCGGCATGCTGTCTATCGGGGTGAAAAGGCCGCTCATGAGTACGAATATCATCATGAAAAAGAACATAATCAGCATTGATTGTTGCTGTGTATCGGCCCAGGTGGATACGAGCAGACCGAAGCCGGTGATGGCGAGTAAATAGACGGCGACAAAGACGTAAAGGAGGCCTATGCTGCCTTCTGCAACAATTCCATAGACAAGCCATGCGATAAATAGGCCTATGGTAAAAACTATCATCCCAAGAATCCAAAATGGTATGATCTTTCCGAGGATGTATTGATATTTCTTGATGGGCGATACATTAATCTGCTCAATTGTGCCGCCTTCTTTTTCCCTGACAATGTTCAAGGAGGTTAAAATGCCGCCTACAAGTGTCATCAGAAGCGCAAGGATGCCGGGGACCATGAGAAGATGGTAATCAAGATGTGGATTGAACCAGTTTCTTACCGATGCATTGATAGTCGGAGGGGCATTGGGCTCGTTGATGTTTTTTCTTTTTACATTGATATCTCGGTTGAAATCTTGCAATATCTGTACGAGATATGAACCACCGATAACTGCTTGCGGCCCTTTGATGGCATTGACGGCCATAAATAAGCTTACAGGCTTGTGCTGCTTCAGATTTTTTTCAAAGTTATGCGGTATTTCCAGGATGATATTCGTTTTATCTTCTTCGATAGAACGCATAGCGGTTGAATATGCATCCGTAAACCCGGTAATTTTAAAATAGCCGGATGCCGGTATCTTGTGGATGAGCTGTTGTGACAGGCTTGAATGGTCGCGATCGACGATCGTAATGTCGATATTCTTCATTTCGTAATCGGCGGCAAATGGCAGCACACATAATTGTACAATGGGCGCCATAATCACCATCCCCAGGATTGTTTTGTCCCGGATAATCTGAAGAAATTCCTTTTTTAATAAAATGCGTAGCATTTGCATAAGCTTATATTTTTAATTTTAAGGCATTTAAATATTACTATCTTATTCAAGTCGCGTTTTAAAGGTCTTCAAGCTTATAACAAAGAATACGGTCCCGAACATCAGCAACAGGAGCGTTTCTTTCCACAGGAATTGAATCCCCAATCCCTTAATCATAATTGATTTTACGATGGTGTAAAACCACTTGGAAGGCACGATATTGGAAATCCACTGTAGAATTGCCGGCATGTTTTCAATCGGAAACATAAAACCACTGAATAATATAGTCGGAAGTAACATTCCGAGAAGTGATGCCATTAAGGCTACTCGTTGTGATTCCACGATGGTTGAAATGAGTATTCCCAATGCCAGGCAGGTGATGATAAACAAGGTGCTTTCAGCAAATAGAAATAAGATGCTCCCCTCAATGTGTACTCCGAGTACAAATGTGCTCAGGAGAAGAATAATCACGAGGTCAAGCAAGGACAGAACGATGTAGGGAACGGCCTTAGCAAGAATTACGTAGATCGGCTTGAAGGGCGATACGAGTAGAACTTCCATCGTTCCGAGCTCCTTTTCCTTCACAATTGATACCGCGGTCATCATCACGCATATCAGCATGAGAATTAAGGAAATAACACCCGGGACAAAATTGGGGCCGCTCTCAAGCATGGGATTGTACAGCATTTTTATCGAGGTAGAAATTCCTGCCTTTTTCTGTGGCCTTCCGGCAATATTTCGCTGGAAATCACCGAGGATACTCCGAGCATAACTCTCCAGTGTGGTCGCGGTATTGGGATTGCTTGCATCTGCGATAATCTGCACCTTCGCCTGTTTTTTCCGCATCAAGTCCCGCCCAAATTCCGCCGGAATAATCAGCGCCATTTTAATTTTGCCTTTCTGGAATGCATCCTCGATTTCCGCATTGTTGTGCAGGTATTTATCAATGTGAAAATAATGACTTTCGTCAAATTTCTGGATGAGTCTCCGCGACAAGACATCATGTGCATGGTCGATAACGACGATATGGGAATTTTTCACCTCATTGGAGAGTGCAAATCCAAAAATAAGTATTTGCATTATCGGCACACCGAAAAGCACAAGTAAAGTCCTGCCGTCGCGCAAAACGTGGAGAAATTCTTTCTTGATAAATGCCAGTAATTGTTTCATTATCCATCATTAAGGGCTCCACGTGCCAGTTCATAAAATACTTCGTCCATGCTAGCCACTCCGAATTCCTGCTTGAGTTCCTCCGGCGAGCCAAATCCTTCAATTCTCCCATCGACCATCATCGAGATACAATCGCAATATTCCGCTTCATCCATGTAATGTGTTGTGACAAATACCGTCATGCCACGATGGGAAACCTCGTAAATCATTTCCCAGAATTGTCTCCTCGTAATCGGATCGACACCACCAGTCGGCTCATCGAGAAAAACAATCTTTGGCTCGTGGATAACTGCCGTTGAAAAGGCGAGTTTCTGCTTCCAGCCCAGCGGTAGCGACTCGACAAGTGTGTCCGCTTGCTTTTCAAGACCGAGTTCTTCCATAATTGAGCGGCTTTTTTCGATGAGTTCCCTTTTTGGGATTCCGTAAATTCCTCCGAAAAATTGCAAATTTTCCTTTACCGTCAAGTCCGTGTACAAGGAGAACTTCTGGCTCATATAACCGATATTTCTCTTAATTATTTCCGCTTGAGAATACACATCGAATCCCGCTACACATGCTTTTCCGGAGGTGGGAGTTGAAAGACCGCAGAGTATCCGCATCGCAGTCGTTTTTCCGGCACCATTGGCACCGATAAAACCAAAAATACTCCCTTTATTCACCCTAAAACTTATGTGATCAACCGCGGTAAAAGCTCCGAATTTCTTTGTCAGTTCTTCTACGACAATTGAGTAATTATCCTTGGGATTCATTGACCGTGTCATATCTACCTTATTCATATTCCAATGCTTCTTTTTCTGTCATCAGTCCGATAAAACAGTCTTCAACGCTCGCATTGATCATTTTTATGGAGATATCTGTATTTCCGGCATTCAGCAGATATGCCCTGAGAGATTTAATCTGGTTTATGGCTTCTTCTGATGGATTTTTTGTCATCACTACATGCACCGATTCCCCGAATGCATAAGAATTCATGATAAATGGGCAATCGGAAAGATTTTTCAATAAGAAGTACATATCATTGGATTGGACAGCATAGAGATTATGTCGATAATCCTTGATAAGCTTCTGTGGCGTGTCAATTGACAATATCTTCCCTTTCTGCATAAGTGCAATGCGGTCACAGAGAATAGCCTCATCCATGTACGGCGTAGAGACCAATATCGTTATCCCCAGAGACTTAAGATGTTTCAACATTTCCCAGAATTCCTTGCGCGATACGGGATCGACACCGGTTGTAGGCTCGTCGAGAATAAGAACTTCCGGCTTATGTATGAGCGCACAGCAGAGAGCGAGTTTTTGTTTCATTCCGCCGGATAATTTGCCGGCTCGGCGTTTTTTGAACGGTTCAATCTGTGTGTAAATATCCTTAATCAAGTCGTAGTTTTCTTCGATACCGGTATTGAACAATGTCGCAAAGAAGCTCAGATTTTCCTCTACGCTGAGATCTTGATAAAGGGAGAATCTTCCCGGCATATAACCGATAAGCTTGCGGAGTTTCTTATATGACTTCACGACGTCATAACCGTTGATACTTGCCGATCCACTATCCGGTAAAAGCAGAGTAGCCAGCATCCTGAATGTGCTTGTTTTGCCGGCACCGTCCGGCCCGATAAGCCCAAAGAGCTCTCCCTTTTTTACTTCAAAGGAAACAGAGTCCACCGCAGCAATGGAATTTTTGTTATAGTATTTGCTTATGTTATCTACGATTATCATAATTTGATTTATTCATTCTGTAAGTGGCAATCAGCTTCATCGGTCGGTGGTCGCTAGTTGTGCGGTAAGTTATGCGATTACCCATGACCCAGGTTCAAGTTACCCGTAAATTGAAGTTGTCCATACATCCCTATCTTCAGATATCCGTCATTCTCAATGCGGACTTTCACCGCATACACTTTATTCTCCCTCTCTTCCTTAGTCTGGATCGACTTCGGGGTAAATTCTGCTTCATCGCTTATCCATACAATTTTTCCGGTATAATTCCTTAATCCACCACTTCCATTATCCACTTGTACTTTTACCTTTTGACCGAGTTTTATCTGTGCAAATTGATTTCCCGTGATATAAGCTCTCAAAATAAGATGTGTCATATCCGCAATTTTGTATAGCGGGGCTCCTGCTCCTACCATTTCATATTGTTCCACATACGTCATGAGAACAGTGCCTTTCAATGGATTGACGATATAGTGCTTATTCAGTTTATCTTCAATTTGCTTCAAGCGGACATAAAGTTCTTCAGTAGAAGCAGATAAGCCGGCCGATTGTGTATTTAATCTTACTTTCTGAGCGCGGATTTTCTTTTTCAATACATCAACTTGAGCTTGAGCCTCATCTACTTGTTTTTCAGTCGCGGCAGCTGAGGCCCTGAGACGTTTTACACGTGCAAGTTCCTGTTGTGCATAGCTGAGTTGTGCGTGTAGAGCAGCAAGTTGTGCGCCGATATCAGGTAATTTACTGAGGATGGTATTAATATTGGCCTTAACTTGCAGCTTTTTCAGGTAGATCTGCGTCGTATCTATGTAGCCGATTAAGTCGCCGGCATTGAGTGTATCGCCTTCCTCAATATTCAATGACTGAAGTACGCCACTTGCTTGTGCGGAAATAATTGTCGGATCTGCTTCCAGTATTCCAGATGCATCATAGTTTTTTTCGTCCTTGGTACAGGCATTAAGCAGCAGCAGGGCAAATAAGAATAGCGTGATATTTTTCATAACATCTAGTTTATGTTTTTGATTAATTTCCCGTAATTGTCTTCTGTACATAGCGAGATTTGATATAATTAAGATGGTGAATTTCTTTATCCAGCAAGGCTTGGTGATAACTGTGCACTTTTTTCAGATAATTGTCACTCGTAATTGTTCCGCGATTCAGTTGAGCTAGTGCTGTTTTCATAATTGATTTCCGCAGAGCGATAATTTTCTGATCAACCTGCATGAGAGATTGCCATTTATCTGCAATTGCACGATTTTCCTTTAATTGTAGTCTCGTGTTAAACAAGAGTGTTTCACGCGCTAGTGCAATTTTATCGCGTTGAATAGTAATCAGTGCTTCTTCATTCTTCCTTGTATAAAATGCTGATAGTGGATATTGCATCCTGATTCCGGCGATATAATATGGCGACATATCTCCACCGAGAAAGTCCAATGCCGGATATCCTACTCCACCACGCACAAATGCACTGAACTGAGGCCTTAGTTTTACTTTCAGCAGGTGATTCTGCATAGAAACCTTCTGCGACTGGAACTCATATAGTTTAAGTTGAGGAAGATTTATATCACTCGTTACTTGCACCGGCTCGGGAGTTTCAAGTTTTATAGAATCGCTTAATTCATGGCCAATAAATTGCCCGAGCTTGCTAAGCAAGGCTGATTTCCGGCTCCTTAGGCTGATCAGTGCTTGTTCTGCCTTCAACAAGTCTGCTTTCAGCACTTCTTCCTGGCTTTTTAATGCGGTTCCATTGACGACGGCTGCATGAATTTTATCGATACCTAGCTTAATATCTTCTTGTGTGAGCTTATTCTGTTGAATCTGCTTATCGCTTAAGAGAATGCCGAAATAAATCCGATTGATCTGCTTGCGCAAATTATATAATTGGACCTCGAGATTCTGCTTGTCAATTTCTGTTGTAATCTTCCGTATTTCCCTCTGTGCATCAGTCCGTCCACCATCGTAGAGCGATTGTGATACCTCGGCGTGTAGGTCGTACTGAAACTTACTCAATTCCGGGACTTTTACATTCGGTAAATCAATGGGAATACTCGTGACGTCGGATTGATAAGTCACCTTGCCGGCAATATTTATCGCAGGCCAGGAACTTCTAGCTAGATTTTCAAGATCGAGTTGAGCTGCCTTCTCGATGAGAGCATATTGCCGGATAAGAGGATAATTTTCCCGTGCGAATCGGTAACATTCCTGCAGATTGATTTTCCCTAGCTGCGATTGTGCATTGCATGGTAAGATGCTGATAATAAACAGGCTTAAGAGTGATATAAAAGTGCCGATTGATCTGTGATAATTATTCATTTGCGTAAGCTTAAGTTTTTAAAATTAATTCTCTAGCATAGCATTTATCCAGAGAGGAATGAGTTTTCTGCGTTCTTCTACAAATTGCTTCCAGGCTCCGTCGTCCATCTGTCCTATGGTTTTTATTACCGGCTTTCCGATGTATGGAAAGAGAATCATACTGAGCAGATTTATCGTGAAATGAAAAGGGTTTATTCCTGGTTTCAGCTCGCGGATTTTCTCAATAAATGCAGATTGCATAATCGGATTTCCCTCCTGAAAAATATTGAGGAACTTTGTGGGATTGGATCTGATCTCGCTGAGGACAAATATGGGTAAATCAGGATTTTCCATGAGTAAATCGGTGTAAATGTTGACGATTTTTTCCGTTTTTTCCTTGACATCCATTTCATCATCGATAAAAATCGGTAGAACTGCACCGAATAATTGCACGACCTTCTCGTAAACAATCTGTTCAAAGAGCTTTTTCTTGCTTCTGAAATGATAGTTGAGCAAGGCGAGATTAATATCTGCTTCCTTGGCAATATCACGCGTCCGCGCTCCGGCATAACCCTTCTCCATAAATACTTTCCGCGCTGCTTCCAAGATTTTTTCCTCCGTGCTCAACTCATTCTTTTTCTCTGCCAAATCCATAAATTTTTCTTATTCGCTTCCGCAAATATAGTTAATCATATGTTTAAAACGATATTTTTAAACAATTGTTTAATAAATCGATAAATCTTTTACCTGGATGAAATAAATTGTCTTAAGTAATGGGATCAGAGAAATGATCAAGTAGAAATAAGGAGGAATTATTCTTAGGTCATAGCATGGATACAAGCCATCAATCCACCTATTGCCCAACTCATGCAAGACGTCAGCGTTCAGTAAATTTATTAAATGGATTATGCACCTAAAGGCGCAGGTTGAAAAGGATCCGTAGTCGCTTAAAGCTTTTTATTCTTTTTATGCCTGTCTTTATCTCTGCGTGTTTTCTTGGCGAGGTTTTTCTGCAGAGCAGCAGTGAGGTTAATGTCTTGTTGATTGGCAAGGCAGCAGAGGACAAAGAAAATATCGGCCATTTCATCGGCAATCTGTGCCTTTATATTCTCATTTGACTCTGATTCTTTAAAGGACTGCTCGCCATATTCTCTAGCAAGCAAGCTCGATAGCTCACCGACTTCTTCCATGAGTAGGGCATTATTCGTCATAATATCGAAGTAACGAACTCCATATTCCTCAATCCATTGATTAATATGAGCTTGAATATCGTCTAGTTTCATTATTGTTTATTTTTGGAATCCATTGTAATAGTCACAGGTCCATCGTTGATAAGGCTTACTTCCATCATAGCGCCAAATTCACCTGTCGAAATCGGTATAGAAGTAGTGCTTTTAAGGTGTTTAAGGAAAGTATTATAGAGATTTCTTGCTTTATCCGGTGGCGCAGCATAGATAAAAGAAGGTCTATTTCCTTTTTTTGTGGAAGCATGCAAGGTGAATTGCGACACGATTAAAATCTCTCCACTGACATCTTTTACGCTGAGGTTCATTTTACCTTCTTCGTCGGGGAAAATACGCATATTAAGGAGCTTGCGGCTGATCCATTGAATATCTTCCATAGTATCAGCTTCTTCAAATCCCACAAGAACCATCAATCCTCTACCTATTCTGCCTATAATTGAATTATTGACTTGTACACTTGATTCTTTTACGAGCTGAATCACTACACGCATAACTGAAAGTATTAATCAAATAAAGTAATCTCTTCTCTCACTTCATCGTGAATATGGCTTCCATCGTGTTTCTCAAAGTTTTCTGCAATGCGGTAAATGCGTAAATCTTCATAGCGCGGATTGTGTAACATATCAACGCTTTCTCTGAGATCGCGTTTCTGAAGCCACTCTATGCCTTTTTCTATGTCTGTAAATGCCATGGGTACTCTGTCTCCGAGTGATAATTTATGTTCGCCGGAATCATGCGTGATCATCGCGAATGTAATCCGGGTACCATATCTGGAATACCATTTATCCCATAATCCCGCTACAAACAAAGGTTCTTCATTGCGCAAGAGAACTCGATAAGGGACTTCTTTCTTGTGATTGGTCTTATGCCAGATGTAAAAACTATCTATGGGAATGAGACATCGCTTCTGTCTTATCGGAATACGGAAAGAGGGCGAGGATAATAACTGCTCAAATCTCGCATTGATCAAGGTTCCCCTGATTTTTCCATCTCTTGACCATTCCGGTATTAAACCCCACTCCGCATCAAAACTCTGAATACCGTAATTATCGAGGATTATTGTCGCTTTATGCATGGGACTCTTTATATAAGACCGCAATATGCTATCACCTATGTTTCCGTATCCGGATATGGCTGCCCATTTCTTCTTGTCTATCGCAGTTGAAAAACACCTAATCATAATCTCGTTTAGTTTTTGCTCTTTCTTGTTTCCAATGGGTAAATATATTATAAATTTTACTAATATGTTATTCTATTCACATATTTCTTTAAATAAATGTGTAATTATATCATAATGAAGTTATTACAAACCAAGTTATCTACATTAAAAAGTGGATAAGTCGGGCATAAGTCGGCGATTATTGTGTAAGTTTCTGCACTTATTAAGATAGGCCAAGGTGGTGAATAGATAATGTGAATTACCCCTGATTTCATTCACAGTGGATTTTACAATTTCTGTTCTATTCTCAACAATTTTACTGAGGGTTTCTTTTACACACAGTTTTTATAATGAAAATGTGGATATTTATATAAATGCTTGATTTTCTAGAATTAAGTATGCTTAAAAAATGTGGAAAACAGGCTCAAAAATCGTAAAAGTAACTTTCCACAATCTTTCTCATAGAATTTTTCTACAAGACTAACAGCCTTAATGATAATGATGATATGATTAAAATTTTTATATTATTATCTTCATTAGCAGCAGATCAGATTTTGCCTATTTTTTATCAGATTCTTGCTTTTTAAGGTATTTTTTGACTCCGCCATTGCATATCCTTGGGTGATAATCATCTATAAAGCCATGAGTATATAGGACTTATTTCAGAATACAAGAAGAAGTTCTGGATACAATCAGGCCACTGTGCATAGAAGCGATAGAAACAAGCTTGTAACTTCAGAATAATTAAGCTAAGTTTGTCGAGGATTAAGAAGAGTCGAAAATGGCAGGAAAGCAGTATAGCGTCAGTTTAAAATTATGGTTGTGGATAGGACTTGCGATGATATTTGTGCAGGTGATGATAGGAGGGATTACGCGATTAACTGATTCTGGGTTAAGTATCACAGAATGGGAAGTAGTAAAAGGAGTCATACCGCCTTTAAATCAAGCACAATGGCAAGATGCTTTTCATAAATACAAGACAGCAGCTGAGAAAAACTATGAGACACTCCATCCGGATATGACGCTTCAGGAGTTTAAGTGGATATATTTCTGGGAATACTTTCATCGCTTGTGGGCAAGGACAATGGGCTTAGTTTTTCTTATTCCATTTATTTATTTTCTCTGGAAAAAGCAGATTGACAAGCAGCTTTTAAAAAAGCTTATAGCGGTGATATTTTTTGCATCATTAGCGGCAATATTTGGTTGGATAATGGTTAAAAGTGGCTTAAACCAGGATAATAGGACATGGGTAAGTGCATATAAGCTCGTCACACATCTCTTGATAGCGATAGCTACGTTCTGTTCCATTTACTGGGCGATTTTATCAGTGAGTTGTTTAAAGGCAGTAAGGATGCCTAGCGGAGAATTGAGCAAGATGAGGACATTAATCTGGAGCATTCTTATCGTGACATTTCTACAAGTTATTGTCGGTGGATTGATGGCAGGGATGCGCGCGGAGTTAATTCATCCACATTGGCCGGTATTTTTACACAGTGAGGGCTTTTTTCATGCACTGACTGACCTTGACTCTTTCTCAAGCGATGATCTCCTGAACTATGAACCATCTATATTTATAAAGGCTTGGGTACAGTTTATTCACCGTTCACTACCTTATATTATTCTCGCTCTTGCAGCGATTATTTATGTATTTGCTCGAGGCAAATATTGGTTTGGTACTCTACGGAGACCTATTTTTCTCTTGATCGGACTCATATTACTCCAGGGAACTCTCGGTGTATTGACAATTGTTAATAGCATAGGTTCAATTCCTGTAATTCTCGCTGTGATTCACCAGCTTGTAGCGCTGATTTTAATTGCTGCTGAGTTACATATTCTCTACAGATTATATACTGCAGAAGAAATTCACAGGACGCTCTCGGCTGAGAACAAGGGGAATAGCGAGCTAGCTTGATATGCAAGCCGGACCGGATTTTTGAAGCTTATTGAAGCTTATTTTTTCACAGGGAACAGGGTTTTTGCTATGGAAAGGAAAATAATGACTATATTATTAAACGAATATGTGAGCAAGATGTATTAATTTAGGTGATATTGTATAATATTTGCGTAAGCTATAAGTTAAGTTAAAGAGAATAAACAGAGTGAGAACTCATGAATGAATCCAATACATATCTACAACTCATCGATAAACTGAATGCCTTTATTAAGAAATACTATCTTAATAAGCTCTTGAGAGGTGTATTGCTGTGGATAGGATTGGTCTTTTTTTTCTATCTTGTCATCAACCTTCTTGAGTATCAGTTTTGGTTTAATACGGGCATGCGGAAAGTTCTGTTTTATGGATTTCTCGTGCTTGCCATCGGTACGGGAATTAAATGGCTTGTGATTCCTATGCTGAAGTATTTTAACTTGAGTGAGCAGATCAGTAAAAGTGATGCTGCAATAATTATAGGCAAGCATTTTCCGGAAGTACAAGATAAGCTCTTGAATGTACTTCAATTAAAGGAACAAGCTGATCAGGGCGTGGATAATTCTTTATTACTGGCGAGTATTGAGCAGAAGACTGCCAATATGCAGCTCATTAATTTTCCTACGGCGATTGACCTAGGTAAAAACAGGAAGTATCTCAAGTATGCTCTTCCACCACTACTTTTACTACTCTTACTTATTATTGCTGCACCCAATATTATCACGCACAGCACAGAGCGACTTATTCACAATAATCGAGAATATGAAAAACCGGCTCCTTTTAAATTTCTGCTTTCGCAAAAGGATCTGAAGGTCGTACAATTTTCAGATATCAGCCTTGATGTGCGCATTGAAGGTAAATATTTCCCTGAAGAGGTTCAGATTATTGTGGATGGTTATCCTTATACAATGAGAAAGGATGGACCCAATAAATTTCACCACGAGATTAAGAATATTCAGGCCGATGAACGCATTCAATTTCAAGCAGGTGAAGTGAAATCGCGCCCATATCTTATTGAAGTTATCGGCAAGCCGAGTATAGAGAGCTTTAAAATACAGCTTGATTATCCAGCCTACATAGGTAAAAAAGATGAGGTAATTAAGAACACCGGTGACGTTGTTGTTCCTGTAGGAACCAAGCTTAACTGGATTTTCTCCACATTAAATACAGATAAATTGACATACCACAGTACAGAATTCAAGAGTGATTCTGTTGCTGTTGCAGAAGCCTCTCCCAATGTCCGGGGCGAATACGAAATGCAGAATAGGGCGATGCGACATGAGAATATAACTTTCTATGTATCGGGGAATAATCTTATGAAAGCGGACTCTGTTACCTACGGTATTTCCACAATACCGGACAATTATCCGATTATCAACGTGGAGAAATTTAGAGATTCAAGCTTAAATTCACCGATTTTCTTTGTCGGAGAAGCACGTGATGATTATGGTATTTCAGATTTATTTTTCAGATATTTCATCATAGATGCCCAAGGAAACAAAGGAGAGCTACACTCCCGGAAAATAGCGGTTAAAAGGGGTTTAACCGTGGGATTTGATGATGTGTTTAAAGTAGGCGAACTGGATTTACAACCGGGAGAACAAGTCAATTTCTACTTTCAGGTATATGACAATGATGCTGTTAATGGGCATAAATCCTCTCGGACGCAGATTATGAGTATTGCTAAGCCTACTATGGAAGAATATGAACAGCAGGAAGAAGAGAATGAAAAGACTATCACTTCCAATCTCGAGGAAGCTTTTAAGCAGAATAAGGAGTTGAAGAAAAACATTGAAAAACTGAGAAACAAGCTCCTTTCTCAACAAGAGGTTACCTGGCAAGACAAGAAAATGCTGGAAGAATTGTTGAAAATGCAGGAGAAAATTCAGGAGAAGATTAAAAAGGCGCAGGAAAAGTATAAAGAGAATCTCGAGAATCAGAAAGAATTTGACAAGCCTTCAGAGGAAATGAAGAAAAAGCAAGAGCAACTGAAGGAACTTTTTAAAGAGGCTCAAGAAAAATCTGAGATTCAGAAAATGCTGGAGAAACTCAGAAAACTGATGCAGGAACTGAATAAGGATCAGAGTCTTAATATGGTAAAACAGATGAAGAGCCAGCAGTCGGAACAAGATCTTGAACTCGATAGATTAAAGGAATTGTATAAGACGCTTGAGGTAGAGCGTGATATTCAGCAGGAGATAGAGAAATTGAAAAAACTTGCTGAAAAACAAGAAAAACTCAGTAAGGAAACCCAGAAAAGTGATGCAGAAAATAAAGAGAACCAAGAAAAACTTGAGAATAAGCAAGAGAAGTTGAACGATGAGTTCAATAAGATTAAGAAGGAGATGAAAGATATTATGCAGCGGAATAAACAACTTGCCCAACCGAAAGATCTCGGCAATCCCAAGCAGAAGATGTATAATATCCAGCAAGATATGAATAAGAGTCAGCAAGGATTACAGCAAAATAAGAATGGGAAGGCTTCTGACAAAATGAAGGATGCTGCGGATAAAATGCGGAAGATGGCAGAACAGATGAAGTCACGTATGGCGCAAGGGAATGCGCAACAGATGCAGATGAACTTGAAGGCTCTGAGGCAATTACTTGAAAATCTTGTGACGATTTCCTTTAATCAGGAAGATTTAATCAATGATTTCCAGAATATTAACATTCACACGCCACTTTATGTGAAGAAAGTCCAAGGGCAGTTTAAAGTGAAGGAGGATTTTGCGATGGTAGAAGATAGTCTCCGTGCATTGAGTAAGCGCGTATTAAAACTCGAGTCCTATATAATGGAGAAAGTCCGCGAGGTAAATGACAATATGGAGGAGAGTTTATCTTTTCTGGAAGAAAGGAAAGTAGGGCAAGCAAGTAATCATCAACACAGAATTATGAAATCCCTAAATGATCTTGCGGTTATGCTCAGTGAGACAATGGAAAATATCCAGATGCAGATGTCCAAGAAAATGCCGGGGAGCCAGATGTGCAATAAACCTAAACCGGGATCCAAGAACCCGGGCAGCAAAGGGAAAGTGCCGATGAATAAAATTACACAGGGACAGAAAAAGCTCAGTGAAAAAATGAAGAAAATGGCACAGCAGAATAGAAAGAAAAGCAAGAATGGGAAGAAGAATGGAATGACTAGTGAAGAATTTGCCAAGCTTGCCAAACAGCAAGCTCAACTCAGAAAAATGCTTGAAGAATACAATGAGTCCCTACGTGAACAAGGAAATGGACAGAAAAAACTCCAGGAAATTATCAATAAGATGAATAAAATGGAGACCAATCTCGTCAATAAGCGCCTAACTGCAGAAATGTTGAAGCGCCAGCAAGATATTGTTACGCGTTTACTGGAAGCTGAGAATGCAGAGCGACAGCGGAAGATGAGCAAGAAAAGAAAGGCAGAAACAGCAGAGAATCACGAAAAAGAGAAGATTCCGCCTGCTATGGCAGAGTATTTGCAGGAGCGTAAGAATGAAATAGAAGTTCTCAAACGCGTTTCTCCGTCTTTACAACCTTTCTATAAAGCACTTGTAGATGAATACTATCAGTCTTTGCGGAACTAATTGAAGTCTGATAACGTATAATGTATGTGTGAGCTTCTTAATAAGAAAACAACAAGTATTTACCCATGCATAAACTTGCGTCTAGACCCGAGAGTATTAACGATATTGAACATATTGTAAATATTATTGACAATGAGTTCTGCCTTAATGAAGAAACCTACGGCAATATCCTTATAAGCCTTACTGAAGCAGTCAATAATGCAATTCATCATGGCAATGGCGCCGATGAGAATAAATTTGTCAGAATTAAGATTAAACGGATTAAAAATTATCTTCGATTCAGAGTTGAAGATGACGGAGACGGTTTTAACTATAAAAATCTCCCCAATCCTACGCTCCCGGAAAATTTAGAAAAATGCGGCGGCCGCGGTGTGTTTCTTATCACTCAACTCTGCGATAAAGTCGATTATACCAATAATGGTAGCGTAGTAGAAATGAGCTTTAAAATACAATGATGTGGCCTCAAGTTGAAGATACAAGTCCCTTGACTTGGGAATCTATTGATACTGATTTTACTCTCCATAATACGGATATTCTCCAGGATTGGATTATTGAAATTGCTTCTCAGCATGGAAAAACTGTGAAAAACATCCATTATATCTTCTGTACGGATGAATATATGCTGGAATTGAATAATAAAGAACTCAATCACGATTATTATACGGATATCATCACCTTTCCGCTTGAAGAGGATAAATTCTGTGAAGCAGAAGCTGTTATAAGCATAGATAGAGTAAGAGACAATGCGGCGTCGAGAGCTATTCCATTTAATCGAGAATTACACCGCGTTCTCATACATGGTTTATTGCATCTATGTGGCTTTAAAGATGCTACTGATGAAGAACAGAAAGCGATGCGCGCAGCTGAAAACAATGCACTTGCACAATTGCATATTCCCCAGCCTTAGTTTTCCATAAATATAGTGCTCCCTTGCCTGAATTTCACGGTATTTGCTTCATATAGAAGCAGATTATATTACAAGGTTTCGGCAAGCCAGCTAAAAAATTGCTTCTGCCATACGAGACCATTCTGTGGGCTGAGTACCCAGTGATTTTCGCTGGGGAAATACAATAATTTACTTTTTATCCCGAGCATCTGAGCGGCAGTAAATGCTTCCAGACCCTGGCCTAGCGGAACGCGATAATCTTTTCCACCTTGAATAATCATAATCGGAGTATCCCAATTCTGGACGTAATTAATAGGATTAAATTCATGATAGCCTTTCTGTGCTATTGTATTATCCTTTTCCCAGTATGGACCTCCGAGATCGTGATTGACAAAGAATAGTTCTTCAGTCGTACCGTACATACTCCGCGTATTAAAAACTCCATCATGTGCGATAAAGGTTTTAAAACGCCCCTCGTGGTGACCGGCAAGATAGAAAATAGAGTAACCACCGAAGCTTGCTCCTATTGCTCCTATCCTGTCTTTATCCACATAAGGCTCTTGAGCTAGTGCATCTATTGCACTTAAATAATCTTGCATTGCCAGTCCTCCCCAGTCACCACTTATTTCTTCATTCCATTTTACTCCGTGACCGGGCATTCCACGTCGATTGGGTGCTACAATAATATAACCTTGTGATGCCATCAATTGAAAATTCCATCGATAGGAATAAAATTGTGATAGGGGAGATTGTGGCCCGCCTTGTGCATACAATAAAGTAGGGTACTCCTGCGCCGGATCAAATTCCGGTGGATATATTACCCATACGAGCATTTCTTTCCCATCGACGGTTGTTACATACTTTTTCTTTATAAGCGGCATCTTAATTTTGCTATAAATTTCTTTATTCACATGCGTGAGCTGCTTAAATTCCTTGCTTTCTAGATCGAATGCGTAAATATCCGCTGCGTGATTCATATCCGTGCGTGTGACATATAGCGTATTACCTTTCAATCCGATTATGTCGGTAACATCAAATGTTCCTTCTGATAGTTGTTCTACGAGTGGTGCGATACGCTTTCTTCCCGGATAGTTTACTGTAAAAAGCTGTATTGTTCCGTCAATAGGTGCCGTAAAGTATAATCTCTGACTTTTTTCTCCCCAGATATAGCTATAAACTGTTCCATCCCAGTTTGCCGTAAGGTTCTGTCTGATTCCATTTTTTGCGACAATGAGATTGTTTTTATCGGCTTCATAGCCCGGAGTATTCATCTGTAGATAGGCGAGCGTTCCATCGGGAGAAAATTGTGGATGGGTGTCGTAGCCATCATTTGCGGAAGTTAAATTAATCGTTGAACCGGAGCTGATATCATAGCGGTATATATCTGTATTGGTACTGGTAGCGTATTCAGTACCTTTTACTTTCTTAGAGACATAATAGATTGCTTTACTTTCCGGGCCCCAGGTATAATCTTCTGAACCACCGAATGGCGCTTGCGGGCAATAGTAAGGTTCACCGGGCATTATATCGATAGTATCTCCTGTGGCAAGATCAGTGTAAAAAACGTGATTATATTCTCCTGTGTTCCAGTGATCCCAATGCCTGTAATCGAGTGAATGATAAATATGGGCATCGGATTTCTCGAGTTGTGGATAATAATCACCACCGAGTACTTTCTCTATTTTTACGGCCTTGTGAAAGAGCTTCAGTTTGCCATTGGGCGATAGGTCAGGATTGTCGAGGAGCTTCTCCGGATCGGTAATTTTTACGCTTTTACCGTCTGTGAGTGAGAGCGCATAATATGTCGTAGTGAAGTCATTTTCTGCTATATCCGGTGTCGTGAGGCTATAAATTATCTGATTTCCGGATTGGGAGAATCCCTTGGCACTTAAACGATGAAGTTGCCACAACATCTCAGGTGTAAATGTCTGATTCTGAGCATATAAACTTCCTGTTATGCAGAGAGCAAAAAGGATGACGTACTGTTTAATATTTAACATAATTCTATTGATTTTATCATATTTACCTAGATATCAGGCTATTTATTCATTGGAAAATTGAATATCTGATTTTTCTGTAAACTGGGCAAGAAATTGCTCGGCTTCTTTTGGACTTATATTCTTTGATTGAATGAAACTGAGCAGTTGCCTTTCGATGCTTTCATCAGTCAATGGATCGGAACTAGGAAGATAGCCATTTGCCGTAAGGCTGTCTTGTATTTTATCTTTCCTTACAGAACCTATTCCGTCAATCTCAAGGATATTTTCCAGGAGAGTTACAGGATTATAGTTGCATTCTCTGAGCAATTCGGTGACATCGTCGAGCTTGGAATCTGTGACTTCATTTTCTCTTAAAATCTTACGATTGATGGCTTTTGGTCTTCCTTTCTGATATAAGCTCCTGAATTGCCTGTAGATATCAGCTTTTTCATCAATTTTTTCTTTCTCAATATACTTCTGATATGTTTTATTTGTTTTTTGTAATGTTTTTAATTGTCCCCATGTTTCAACACCATTTTTAAGAAGTTTATATAAAATCTCCATATCATCGACATAATACCACAGATGAACTTCTGTTGCTTCTGTTCTGAGAACATTATAGTGTGGAATACCATGATATTTTTTATTGAGTATTGTCTGATAATCAGCTTTATTATCTACCCAATCCGGAATATTTTTTACGAGGGAAAGCGCATTGATATCCGGATTGATCATGCTTGTATCGTCGTAATCCATATTGGGACTGCTTGAAGATAAATTGAGAACTTTATACTTGAGATCATTTTGCTTACGCAAATGCTCAAGCCATTTCTGTAATTCATCTTCTTGTGCTGTGAAGTAAAAGATCTGCCTTTTACGGCGACTGAAGTCAAGGAGAATCTTAATAATTGCTTCGGATCGCTCTTCATCACTATTGGCGAGGAGCTCATCAGCGAGAAGTGGCATAGACCAGAATCTGCCGGAATCTTCTTGTTCTTCAATTGATGCTAGCCTGAGGGCAAGGAGAAAATGGATGCGCGTACCCGATGATAGTTCTGATAGAGATAATTTTATACCTCTCTGTGTATCAATAGCTTGGAACTGTGGGTTATTTCCTTGAGATAAGATATCAATTTGATATTTTCCATCGCTTATCTGTGCGAGAATTTCATTTGAACGGCTGAGGAGTACCGGTTGATTCTCTTTATTGAATTGTGATTTCAGCATATTGAGAATTGTATATCCTATGTTTTTCGATAGATTGATGTGGTACAAGTCAGCTAGTTCTTGAGCGGCTTCTTCTTTTGTTTTTAGTGCTTTGGCAAGGCTGTTGCCGGACTTTGCATTGCTTATATTGGTTTTTATGCTTGTAATCTGCTCATTTTTTTCTTGAAGTGCCTGAGAGGCGTTTTGGGATTTTTGCAACATAGTGATGAGTTGCTCAATACTGTAACTTTCACTCAGATAGTTTTCATATTGACCCTTAGAATGCATTTCATTGTATTGTTCCTGTAAAACATTCAGCTTGCCTTGCGCTTCATTTAAATTATCCTTTGCATCTTTAAATGCATCGATATTATCATATAATTTCTGGATATATTCTTGATCATTTTCAGTTTTATTCAAACTTTTAAATTTTTCATTAATCTTCTCTTGAAGCTTAGCCACTTTTCCGGTAGATTCTTTGATTTGTGCTCTGAGTGAATTTTTACTGGCATTTATTTCCTTGCTTTTCGAGTAATCTGATTGAATTACCTGATTCATTGCATTGACACTCTCGATACTATTGCATTTCTCAGATACAGAATCGGGCAGGCAATTATTAAACTCCTCTAGTTTGGATTTAAAGGCAAGCTCGACTTGTTGATAGGATGTTTGCTTTTCCTTGTATGAGGTATGAAGCTCTTGCCATTCAGCAATTTTACCAATATATTTATGAATGAGTTGTGTATAAACATCCTGATTATCCAGATGAAGAATATGTGCGATATTGGATTTGTGATTGTTGATTGTAGATTCTAAGTGCTTAAGATTTTCTTGTAATTCTGACTCTCGTTGCTTAAGAATATGTAGTCTATCGGAGATATCCTTATAGCTTGTTTTTGCAGTTTTTACATGAATGAGCTTATCAATTTTACTGTTGACGGTATTTATATTCCACGGATCAGGCTCTGGTAAATTACTGGCTTTGTAATCTTGTTTTCTCGTACTTCCATCCGGATTAAATTGTATAATGATAAAAAAGGCTAGCATTGCAATGATCAATACGATTGCGAGAAGATAAATCCATGAGAAATCTGTATTTTTCAATGCGTAATAGGAAAGGAAAGAAACAAGTACGGCTAAGCTTATTGCGAGAAGATACTGTAGAAAATTAAGTTTTTGCTTAGATCTATGTTCTTTGAGCCAAGCTGAGAGGCTTGAAAGAGCCATGGTAAGAGTTTCAGTGCTTATTGTATCGATTTCATCTGTTTCGTTTTTTATAGAATCTATCTGGGATTGAAGAACCTGGATTTCAGCTGTTAGTTTGGATAAGGCTATGCGATTTTGTTCATATTTTTCAACGAGATTTGCTAGTTCATCGGTATCAGGTAGTTTAAAATTACTGAGTTCTGTGTATGCTGGCCATTCTTCAAGCTTTTCTCCTTTTTCAAGACCAAGTTGATAAGAGAGCTGAAGTAACTTAGTTTTACGATTATCTAGGCTTGTTTTTGCTGTACTTCTATTTATGTCTGCCTTGGTAAGCGTTTCAGTTAATTCTTTAAGCTGCTGTAATGAATGCTGGCGAATGTTTTCAGTTGTAAATTTAAGTTGAGAATAATCATCAATTGCCTCTGCTAATTGGATTTTTTTTCTCGAGATGTTTTCCTGCGTGTTATTTCTCTCTGATTGCCATTCATGAATTGCATTTAAGGGGAAGTCGAGAAGCTTTGGATATAAATCATTATATTTATCGAGTGCATTGTGCAGCTGCTCAACAATTTTCTCTTGTCTTTTTATGCTTATGGATTTTTCCAGAATAGAAGAGAGATTGCTTTGCTTTTCTAAGGATTCCTTTTCCTCCAGTATCTTATCTAATTGAGCTTGCTTTTCTTTCAGTTCCTTTTGCGTCTTGGCTACTTCATTGTATGAGGTGCTCGCATTTTGATAAGCTTTATATTCCTGCCGGCTCTTGGAATATATTTTGTTGCTATATTCTTGGTTCCGAATAATTTCCGGAATATTTATTCCTCCGTAAATTTCATTGAGAATTTTCTGGGCGAGTTCATCTTCATTATCCACGAGCATGTCCTTCATATTGAGGAAATAATGTTGTGAATGGGGACTTACGGGGAGTTTTTCTTGAATTTGCTGACCGTTTTTATTGAGGATTCTCTGTCCGTATCGCATTGTCAAGCGGTAATTATCATGCATTACCTTGAAGCTGGAGGAAATATAGGAATCTGCTTGTTGCTTATTCCAGAGCAAATATTTAATTGCACGTGCTGTTGAACTTTTGCCTGAGGCATTTTTGCCATATATGAGGACGAAGTCAAAGTCGATGTCTATATAAGGATTCAAGCCATTCGGTAAGCCCGGCATTTCCTTAATGCGTAGTGATTTTATCTGTAATTTATGCTTAGCTGGCATTTTAATTGTTGTTTTGCTGCTGGATAAAATGAGACAAAATTATATAAGCTTCATTTAGGATATCATCTTTGAGACTATTATTGTTATCGCGTCTTCTTTTCATGATTTCTGATTTAATGGATAAATAAGGTTGTACAGCTATTAAATCTTCATTATTGTTTTTTATTTTATCGATAATATTTTTTGTTAGCTCGGAATCTGGTTTTTCTGATTCTAAATTTAATATAAATTGTGCTAGTTGACCTGTGATTGTTTTCATTTGCGCAAGCTCATTAAAATTACTGCCTAAAGGTAGTAATTTTTGAGTTTCTACTTTTCTAATTTCAAATTGTGTGCTATATTTTGCAGTGTCTCGGATGGTGGTATAAAGTTCATTGATATCCGGAATTCCCGGGTCGAAGCCTGTGATAATCAGGTCAAGAACAAGATACACATCACGTGATTCCTGTGTTATTTTATCGATGTATGAGTTAATATCTTTTATGATAAAGGTGCGGAGTTCGTCTAGGCTTATTTCCCTGGGGATTGTGATGGTATGGTCTTCATATTTCACCGTAGATATCTGAATATTAGGGAGATGTGAGAAACTTCCATAATTATATTCAAGGATATCTATTCCGTGTTTTCCCTTCTCCTTTGGGCTCATTGCTTGTGGTGAACCGGGATAAAAAATAAGTGGGGAAGAAAGATTTTCAATGCGCGGTTTATGGATATGTCCAAGGATCCAGACATCGACATTAAATTTATGAATTTCTTGAGGAGGTAGAGGCGCGTATTGCGATTGTGGGTTGTTATAATCGCCATGCACAAGACCTATTGTAGGCATTGTTTTATTTATGAGTGTGTCCTTAAGTTTTGAAAAGGGACTGAGATCGTAGGTGGGCGATGGAAAGGACCATCCGATTATCTGGACCTTATCTTGGCCTTTTTCATATACCGCTTGTGACCAAGTGCCATTTTTGCCAAGGTAATGAATATTTGGATGCTTAAAATCAGAAATTACTTCTTCCAAGGTATTATAATCATGATTTCCTGCAATGATGTATATTGAAACATCATTCTGAGCTAATTTGAGCAGGTTATTACGGAGAGGATTATATGCTTCAAAGAATTTATTGTCTCGGTCGATGATATCGCCGGCCATAAGAAGGAGATCAATATCATTTAGAAGACAGTATTCTGCAATCCGATCTAGAGCGCCACTGGTGCTTAGATCTTTATTGGATTGAGCTTGAGTAGAAATTTTACCAAGGTGTAAATCTGCAAGTGCGGCAATTTTTATCGGCATAGTAAAGTATTCTTGTTTGTTTTTGCTTACAATTAATCAAGATAAGAAATACAGTTAAAATTGAGGCTGTTTTACTTGAATATTTCTGAAATCGACGATGGGATAGCTTTAAGCTGAATGAGCTTCACTTATGGAGAATTTTGCACAAAATTTTGTAAAAACCTGATAATGAGCGTGAAAGGGCCATATTTTGATATTTTAAAGGCAAATACGTGCGATAAATTAATTGAGCTGTGTCTTTATACGGCTCTGCGACAAGATATAGGACTAATTTACTTCTACTTTTTGCAGATTTTCACACTTGTTCCACGTGGAACAAATTCTTGATGGTGGGAGGGGGCTTAAGGTTTTGTATGCTGAAGTAAGATTCAACAATCAATGAAAAAGCGGATATTTGGGAATTGGAATAAAAAGAGATTAACAGGTATAACGCGAAGGCGAATGTTCCACGTGGAACAAGTGGATGAGAAAAATGGATTTGCTATAAAAATAGAAGGCACATCTCCATATATTAAGAACTAATCTCTATTTTGGACGGAAAAGTAAATTATTTTCAATATTTTGCAACTAAAGAAACAGAATGCGAGCTAAGGAGGTATAATCTTTTTATGGAGAATATTGTGGTCATTTCTTTTCAACCTAAGTCGGAAAAGGCAAAGCAATAAGAATTTGAAAGCCGATGTCAAATGGAGAAATATCTTTGACAATTGAATATATAGGAAAGAAAACACGCGATAATTAAACTTGTACAAGGAAATAGTATTAGAAAATGAGCTGCATTTTAGTCTATTAAAAGTCAATCAAGGAAAAGCACATGAACTTCAATGACATTGTAAAAATTTTTCTGCCTAAAGACAAGGTCTTCTATGGACTATTTGAGGAGATATCCGAAAATTTACTTGAGATGGCCGGTTACTTCAAGGATATATTTGATGAAGAGCAGAGACCGGCAAAAGAGGAATTCCTTGCCAAGTTAAAGGCCTATGAACACAAGAACGATGGGCTTTCACATCAGGTATTTATCGAATTAGGAAAGAATTTTATAACACCATTTGACCGAGAAGATATACACAAACTGGCAATAGCGCTGGATGATGTAGCCGATTACATCTATGCATGTTTTAATAAGATTGTGATTTATAATGTCGATGAATACGATGATTTCATGAAAAAGATGGTAGTGGTCGTGTATAATGCAGTGGAAGCACTTGCACAAGCATTGACTCAATTACGCGGGATGAAACACGTGAAAGAAATACAAGAAGCATTAATAACGGTAAATAGCATAGAAAATGAAGCAGATGAATTGTTGAATAATGGCTTATCACTACTGTTTAATGAAACAGACGACGCAGTAAAGTTGATAAAGTTTAAAGAAATATATCAGATTATGGAGATAATCACCGATAAATGTGAGGATGCAGCCGATATCATTGAATCAATTATTATCAAATATTCTTAAACCACACATTCATCTTTATCCTTCGTTATGACTTTACTGATAATTACCATAGCACTCTGCTTAATCTTTGATTATATTAATGGCTTTCACGATGCGGCTAATGCAATTGCGACAATAGTATCTACCAAAGTCCTTACACCGGTACAAGCTGTTATCTGGGCGGCATTTTTTAATTTTGTCGCATATTTTATCTTCAGAGATCACGGCGTTGCCAATACTGTAGCAAAGACCGTCCATGAAGGAACAAATGCAGCCGGTGTACACTATATTACTATTCCTGTTATCCTCGCCGGTATTGTAGCGGCGATAATATGGAATCTCCTCACCTGGTGGTTTGGAATTCCATCCAGCTCATCCCATACCTTAATCGGTGGATTTGCCGGTGCGGCTATAGCGCATGCGGGTTTCGGTGCAATTAATTCCGGACCTATCTTGTTGATCGCAGCATTTATTTTTATCGCCCCTCTCATAGGGATGATTATGGCATTTCTTATTTCCCTGTTCTTTTTAAATGCATATCGCAAGACAATTGCCCTCAAACTAGTAGCCGGCTTGATAATTATAGCCACAACTCTGTTCCTATATTACGGCCTGGAATGGAACCCACAGGAATTATCAACCAATTATCAATCGAATATCTTGAACATTATATTTGATACCGATAATTTTAAGAAAATCCTCTTTGCATTTGTCGTCTATGCTATCAGTATTTTCAGCTTATTTCTGAGTTCATTGAATTATGCACAATCTGAACGCTGGTTTAAGCACATGCAACTTGTATCATCAGCCGCATTCAGTATAGGACACGGGGGAAATGATGCCCAGAAAGTTATGGGGATTATCATGGTGGCTCTCATCGCTTACGATCCATCATCATATCAACTTGAGAATATGGTCTGGTGGATTCCATTGGCTTGTTATTCTGCGATTGCACTCGGTACTTTAAGCGGTGGATGGAAAATCATCAAAACGATGGGAACGAGAATAACCAAGGTAACACCATTTGAAGGTGTTGCCGCCGAGACGGCCGGTGCATTGACGCTCTTCTTAACAGAATATCTGAAAATCCCTGTAAGTACTACACATACAATAACCGGCTCAATTATCGGAGTAGGAGCAACAAAACGCCTGTCCGCAGTGCGGTGGGGAGTAACAATCGACCTCTTGTGGGCATGGATTTTAACAATCCCTGTAAGTGCCTTGATTGCAATGCTTGTTTATTGGATTTTTAAATTTGTCGGTCTCGGATAATCCATATTGAAGAATTTTATCAATTAGCTTACGCAAATCTGGGTGCTACTAGGCTATAAATTACTAGTTCCCGGAGAAAATGTTCAGTTTTCTGTCAATTTCGAGCCATTCTTCAACCCTTTTAGTTTGGCATCGTTGTAAAGACTACAATGCGCAGAAAGGAATTCCAAGAAGAGATTTTGCCTACCATCCCGGAGCAAGCCGGCGTTTATCAGTTCTATGATAAACACGATACCATAATATATATAGGTAAAGCAAAGAATCTGAAAAAACGCCTGAGCTCTTACTTCAGAAAGAAAGATTCTATGCCCCATAAAGCCTATGTAATGCGTAAAAATGCCAAAAAGCTCAATTTTATCCTCGTAGATAATGAACACGACGCATTATTACTGGAAAGCACACTTATTAAAAAAGAACAACCGCGATATAATGTAATGTTGAAAGATGGCAAGACCTATGCCTATATCTGCATTAAAAATGAACGATTTCCTCGAGTATTCTTTACGAGACGGGTAATTAAAGACGGATCAACCTATTATGGCCCATATACCTCCAAGTATAAAGCAGAGGTCGTCCTTGAATTTATCCGGGAAATCTTTCAACTCAGGACTTGCAATTACAATCTGAGTGAAGAAAATATAAGGAAAGGAAAGTTTAAAGTATGTCTTGAGTATCATATCGGCAATTGTAAAGGAATATGTGAAGGACTCGAGACAGAAGAGGACTATATGAAGAAAATCGAGCAGATTAAAAGTATCTTAAATGGTAATCTCGGTCCGGTCAAGCGCTATTTTAAAGAAGAAATGAATAATGCCGCTGAGGAATTGCGCTTTGAAGATGCACAAGAATGGAAGAAAAAACTATTGGCTGTAAACGACTATAATTCCAAGTCCACAGTGGTCTCTACCAAAATAAAAGACGTCGATGTGTATTCAATTGTACACGATGATGAAGTAGCATTTGTCAATTATATGAAGGTTGTGGAAGGACGTACAGTAAATACATATACTGTTGAGCTGGAGAAAAACCTCGATGTGGAAAGTAAAGACCTCTTGGAATATGCCGTCATTGATCTCAGAGATAAGACAAGAAGTATTGGATCGGAAATAATCGTGCCATTTCCTATTGACGTAACAGAAGAAAAAGTCCGCGTTACGGTGCCTAAGATAGGTGATAAAAAACACCTTCTGGATCTCTCAGAAAAGAATGCAAAATACTTTCTTTTGCAAAAGCGTAAAAAAGCCTTGAATAGGAAAAAGAAAGAAACACGAGCCGAGCGTATTATGAAACAGTTACAAAAGGACCTGGGAATGAAGGAGTTGCCGGATCATATTGAATGCTTCGATAATTCCAATATCCAGGGCAGCAATCCCGTTGCCTCCTGTGTTGTCTTTAAAAATGCCCGCCCATCAAAGAAAGATTACCGCAAGTTTAATATTAAAACCGTCGTAGGACCGGATGATTTTTCATCTATGGAAGAGGTCGTGTTCCGCCGATATCACAGGCTCCTCAATGAAGGTGAAAATCTGCCACAACTTGTCATTATCGACGGAGGTAAAGGACAATTGAGTTCTGCTATGAAATCCATCAGGAAACTAGGCCTGGAAAACAAGCTCCATGTCATAGGTATTGCCAAGAAACTCGAAGAAATATTCCGGCCTGGAGATTCCATCCCTTTATATATCGATAAAAAGTCGGAATCTCTGCGCTTGATACAACAACTGCGCAATGAAGCACATAGATTTGCCATTACTTTTCATCGCAATCAGCGATCCCGGAAGTTTACCGTGAGTAATCTTGAATATATCGATGGGATAGGACCTACCACTTCCAAGAAGCTCCTGCGGCATTTTGGATCGATAAATTCGATTAAAAAAGCAGGCTATGAGCGTGTAGCTGACCTCATAGGACGACATCGAGCTTCTAAACTCTCTCCGGTCTTATGGAATGAGGAAGAATAAAATAACAATCCTTGGTTTCACGATCTGCCTGCTCTGCGAGAAGCCTGCTGTGCACTATTCTAGCAATATGAATTTTGCTTTGATGATGAGAAGGCTTATAGTAGAGATTCTATCGAGAAAAATAGGCTAGCTACAAGTCCAACATTGGCACTTCCATAAGCAGTATTCTCGTATTTTCTGCCGCTTTAATATGAAATGAACCTACATCTTCAATACCTATGCCATCTCTGCTAGATAAAACCCGATCAGCGATATCAATGCTCCCTTCAATGACAAAGATATATACGCCATTACCTTCTTTCTGAAGCCGATACGTTTTCTCGATATTCTGATTAAAGCTAGCATAGAAAAACCAGGCATCCTGGTGAATCCATAGACCTTCATCATCGCGAGAAGGAGATACAATCTGTTGAAAATGATTAACTTGAGCATCGTCGGCAATATTGAGCTCATCATAGCGTGGATCAACACCCATAACATTGGGAATCACCCAGATCTGGAGGAATTTAACGTCCTCATCACTTCTCCCGTTCTTTTCACTGTGAATTACACCTGTCCCTGCGCTCATTACCTGCACTTGACCACTTTTAATCGTGCCGGAGTTCCCCATACTGTCTCCGTGCGTCAATTCTCCTTCCAGAGGTATGCTTATAATTTCCATATCCTTATGTGGATGTCTCCCAAATCCCCTTCCGCCTTTCACTGTATCGTCATTAAGTACCCTTAATGCACCGAAATGAATTCGATCTGGATCGTAATAAGAGGCAAAGCTAAATGTGTGATATGTGTTCAGCCATCCATGATCGGCATGCCCTCTACTATCTGCTTTATGAACTGTTGTTTTCATAATCCTTCTTGTTATTTTATGGCAAGTAGATACATTATGTGCTATCTAGCATTGACTTAGATCAAGAAGTACCAGAGAAAAAGCAATTCACAAGGCACTATTCCGCCCTTAAGTACTTTTCGAGGCTTTCAAGCTTGCCACTAGAATCAGAAAGCCCACCTATACGGTTTCTGACAAGCCACAGAGCTTTATGTTCTTTTATCAATTTGGAGAGTTCATCTGCGAGCTTTATGCGATCCTCAAGGGGAATATTTTTTGTCGCTTCACCCGGAGCATCCAATCGAGCTATCCCGAGATGCACACCGAATATAGCGAGCTTTGCCGCAAGGCGCGTTTCTTTAATAATGATATCGGCATCCGGACAATGTGGATCAGCTTGCTCCAATAATGCAAGGCCTCTGTTAATCTCTTTTTCTGCTGCTAGGAGTCCCGCTTTTGTCAGTTTTTTAGTCTGATAATGTCCTTGCATTGTCCATTTATATCGCCTAAGCATAAGGCTGAAAGCATTGGCATTTCCGGCAGGTAAATGTGTTTTTAAATATGCATTTCCCAGAACGAGCAAAGCCTGTGCAGTATAACCGGTAGTATCGTGAAAAACGTAATCATTCAGATATTCAGGCAATAAACTTAAGGTATTATCGGTATAATTCCATGCATAAGAGGCACCGAGTAAGAGCGGAGCATAGGAAACTGATTTTGGTTGAAAATGCCCATAATCCCCCCAATCCGTAATTAAATATCCCTTTGCTCCGTATTTTTCTCCGTTTATCGCTGCATTTTTCAGATTAGCAAAGGCGTTTTTATTCCTCCCTATTTCTGAGAGCCATGTGGAAGTGCCGGGACATACATAGAATTCCAGGCCTGATTTTTTTAAACTTCTTTAGATTTTCATCAAATGAATAGCTCGCTCCATATCCCCACACGAGTGCTATCATGTCTTTGGGTAATTCAGGGATTAGTTCAGGATGATTTAAGATAATATCACCCCAGAACATGGTCTGTTTTCCGTATTTGCGCACTTCATCTTTGAGCTTGAGCAAAAAATTCAAGTAAACGTGCCCTTTTCCTATTCTTTCACAAGCCTCCTTAGATTTTCCGTGGCATAATTCTACCGTTTCATCACAGCCAATGTTAAAGTATTTGCTAGTGAAATTTGGGAGGAGTTCTGCATATAATTCCTGCATTAATGCTAGTGACTTAGGATTAATGGGTGAGAGCGAATTTCTATTTCTTTTTCCCCAGATCGTATTGCAATCAGTCTCACATTCTGCGAGCTCGCGATATTCATCGTGCTTCAACCACTTTTTCATGTGACCAAAAGAGTTTTGATTGGGTACGAGGTCGATGCCTTTCAGCCGGCAATATGCATCCAGTATCCGGACTTGTTGTGCTGTCATCGGGCTGGCATTTTGCCACACAACTTTGTGATTTTTATAGGCAAATGTGTGTTCAGTATAGAGTTGTAGTTCATTAAATCGCCACTGGGCAAGTTGATCCACAAGGAGGAGTAAACTTTTCATAGTAGGGACCTTATCACGACTGATATCGAGCATATAGCCGCGGCGTTGGAAGTCTGCCCAGTCTTTTATGTTGAATTGTGGGATATATCCATCGGTGGATTTATAGTAATCAAACAGGCGTTTGAGAGTCTGTATTGCATAGCGCATAGCGCGCTGATTTTTTGCCTTGAGCTTCAATGTAGAGGCATTGAGCGATATCTTATATTCATCGTGCTTCATCAGACTTGTATCGATTGCCCATCTGAGAGTGAAAGGAGTATTCCCTGAAAGTGTCGTGGATGAGCTACCACTGTCAGATTCTTGAAGACTTGCGATTATATAAATCTCAAGCTTGTCTATATCGGCAGTGGAGATGGTACTATTTGCCTTTTTTAATTGAAGTTCTTGTGGAGAAAAGAAGAAATACTTACTCAGTGCTTGCTTTTTATGCGGTGAGCTAAAACTCAATAGAATCGGGAACAAGGCAAAGAGTATGATTAATTTTTTCATGGATTTATTTAATATTCTGAAAGGTAAAGTAGCTTTTTTATCACTCAAATATACAAAAGCACTATCAAGGTGTAAAACGATAGGTATAAGAGAAATAAATAGACTTCTTTTTCTATCGAAAATAGCCGGTCGCAGAAATCAGCTTAACAATGCTGTAAATTACACTGTGCATCACAGGATTCAACTTGGATCGTCGGATGTTGAATCCGATGTTTTTCCATTACTTCTCTTGCCGCATTGCATATTGAATCCTTGGAACTGGGACAAGAAGTGCTGATGACGATATGTATAGTAGCCACGTTGTACGAGCCATCCAAGCTCCACACGTGAAAATCGTGAATATTATCTACTCCATTTATAGTGCTGAGTTCTTTCCTGACTTCCGGTATATTGACATTCTCCGGCACAGATTGCAAGAGTACTTTCATCGTGCTTATGAGATTACCGGTAGCATTGTAGGCTATAAAGATTGCAATCGCCATGGTAAGTACACTGTCAATCCAGTACCAATCCGTGAAAAACATAAGAGTAGCACCGACTAAGACAGCAATCCATCCGAGGACGTCTTCTAGGAGATGCAGCATAATTGCCCGGCTATTGTGTTGTGTAGAATCGGAATGCTTCTTCTGGTCGCCTCTTAATCTTAAAAATGCAGCTCCATTGACAAGTATTCCTAGCACTGCGAGGATGAGCATCCCTGAACTATTGACAACCTCGGGATTTATAAATGATTTCACGGCACTTATGGCCATAATTACCGCACCTACAAGGAGCAGGATTGACATAATTAAGGCAGAAAGGAGAGAAAAACGCCGATATCCGTAAGAAAAATTGGCTGTGCGGCTTCTACCGGATATTTTCTCCAGGATTACAGCTAGCCCTATGGCACCTGCATCCATAAAGTCGTGAAAAGCATCGGCGATAATTGCAGTAGAATTAGTAAGGATTCCACCGATAATCTCAACAACTGAAAATGCAAGGTTAAGCCAGAAAGCCATTGTTATGCCTCCTTGTTCAGTATTGCTGTAATCATGATGATGCTGATGTGCCATAATACATTAATTTGATTAAATCAGATATTTACTTCATTTCCCCTTCTGATAGACAAAGGAAATGTATTTTTTCAATACATACAATGGAATAAAGTGGGTGAGTATTGGATTAATCGTGGTTTTTCTGCCTAAATTCCGTAGCAGTAAGCCCTTCTACTTGTGCAAATCGTCGTGAGAAGTATGCGTGATCTTCATAGCCAAGTTGTGTAGCAATCTCTTTAATTGATTTATCGGTATAATAGAGAAGGCGTTTTGCTTCAAGCATAATCCGTTCATGGATGACCTGGGTTGCCGATTTTCCACTGGTATTTTTTACACATTCATTGAGATAGGCAACGGAAATATTTAACATATCGGCGTAATCAGATGGACGCTTTAAGGAGGTAAAATCCCTTTCAAGAACACGCTTAAAAGCCTTGGTTTTTACCTCAAATCTATTCAGATTGGCTGTGGGTTTCAGGTCTTTAAGAAACTTGGAGCAGAGATAAGTAACGAGTAAATTACAGCTAAGCCTGCTCAACTGTTGATACATTTCTTCTTGTTCTTCTCTATTTATATGCAAGCAGAGTTTTACTGTTTTAATTATGTCCTCAAATTCTGATGGAGATAACTGTAATGGCTTGACCGGTGTAATATCTTCAAGAATCTCAAATGATTCAGAATTCAGATTTTCATTACTTATAGCAAGAATATAAGCTTTAACGCCTTTTCTATGAATGAATCTATGGACTTGTTGCGGATGAAGATAAACTATTGACTGTGCTTGAATTCTATACTCTTTAAAATCGATCTCCATTATTGACTCACCTTTTTCCTGAACCATAAACAGATGGAAGTCATGTCTGTGTGAATAATCACCTTCATCGAATGCCTGTATCGTATCATCTTCCACAGTACTTATTGTAAGTGCTCCATAAGTGCTTTCCTTTGCTGAATTAACCGGTATGTGAGTAGAATTAATGGACATAAGTTGATTTCTTTCTTTTATAATGCTTCCATAAACGGATAATTTAGGCAATATATATCAATTAAACGCTGTAGAGTCGGATTATTCTATATAGCTCAAATTATGCAATGCTCTAGAGGCGCACAGGTAGAAATATATTGCTTAGGCAAATGAGAGTAATTCCGGCTTGACGGAACCAGCTTGACTAATTGTCAAGTCGATGAGCCATTCACCTAAGGCGGACTAAAAACTGCGCTCCCAGGAGTGGAGTTTAATAAATCCTGTGAATACAAGGCAAGCAGAAACTTCAATCAGGCATGGTTTTACTATGTGCGGTTTAGGCATACTGCATGTTTTGGGTAAAAGGAAAAGACATTCAGAAGAAAACGAGATACCAGCCTATATTGCCTTGCGTATCGACAGAAACGGCAGGTAAAGGTGCTTTCAAGTAATTCAGTAAATCGAGAATGGTATTAAGAAAAGCATTTTCCCCTTTAAATGCCGACCAATTTATATCCGGACTCAGGTAAAATACCGTGCGTTGTGGGAAAGGCGCATAGTAATTTATACCATCAGAAATCCATTTATTATTATCACCATCGTATAGATCAGAAGCTCCGATACCTACTGCCCAGTTGAGCCATTCAGGATGGGGAACACCGAATGAAGCAAGGTTAACACTCAACCAATAGGTCTGACCGTTATAGTCTTTTATTATCCGCGATGCAATACCTTTCCCATAGAGTTCCTCGACGCGTTCTTGATATGTCATCGTACCTTTATTATTCAGAGAAGGTATGACAGCAGTGCTGTAACTCTGGGGAAAGGCGGAATATTTCAAGCGTATTCTCTGTTCTTGCCAGAGAAGATGTTGTACGACGAAGAAGGCGCTACCTGCGGTATTACTTGCGATATCCCACGGTGAAAATCCCCATCTTTCACTATATCCATCGAGGACTTCTATGGTAAGTTGAAAGAGGCTTGCAGCACCAGCGGCCATCCACAGTGATTTTCTATCTTTCATTCCTACCCATTTATTAATATCGTAGATAAGATCCGTGTACAGATATGCGGTATAGGCATGTCCCAGTTTATCGATATTACGCCATATTCCCCAGTCATTATAAAAATGGAACTTACTTCTATCGAATTGACTATACCACACATCGCTTAAGCCGATTACCGTACCGGTATAGGCGATTGCACCAGCGCCATAAGCAGTATAGAAACGACATTTGCGGAAGCTATCGGCGGGATAAAAAATGCCTTTTTCAGACTGTGCCTCATCTTGAGCAATCGATAGTGTGGGAAAGAAACTTGAAGAGAGAATGAATATGGAGTAGAGAAATAAATGCGATAGTTGTTTTCTTATCATCAGAATAGTTTTAGAGGCTTATTTCCTTGATTTTAAGTAGATATAATATGGCAAAAATACACTTATGAAAGGTCATAGAAAAGTCCAATCTGTTTAATTCCACTTCAAGATATTGAGAGGTCGGGAATAAATGTTATATTTGAGCCTCGTAGCTTTTAAAATAAGCATTAATGAAATCATATAAACTCTTTATACTTCTCGTATTTTCAATATTCAGTGTGCAGTATGCGATGGGGCAAGACTTTTTGTTCTCGCAATATGACTTTATGCCACAAGTGTATAATCCGGCACAGACAGGTGACTATTATGGCAGTGTCAGGATCGGAGGAATATATCGCGATCAGGGATTTGCTGTGACATCGGATGAATATAATACGCCGGGATTTTTTATAGATGCACCGATTATGACGGGCTTCAAGAAGCAGGATTGGATAGGAATCGGAGCGACATTTGTCCAGGATAATGCCGGAGTGGCACGATTAAAGACAGGTGAAGTACGGTTCAGTCTAGCCTATCATCTGGGACTGGACAACAGAGGGCAGAATGTCCTTACATTTGGTATTCAGGCGGGGAATTATTTTAGGAGCTTCGGTGAGGAGGTAGATTTATTGAGATTTGAGAGTGAGATAACCGGCGAGGGCAGCAATGATGCCAATCCCCTGACCCGATCGGATAATCAATGGGCATTTGGCGCGGGTATTTTATTCAGGACACAGCCCGATGATAGGACGAGTTTCCGTATAGGTGGCGCGGTGACGCATATAGCGGCATTTGACTATAGTATAGAGCAGAATGGATTTGTTGCAATACCATTGACCTTTAATGCACACATGGGATTTGAGCGACAGCTTACGGAGTTTATTTCGATAAATCCGATGTTGCTTGCTCAATATGTCGGGGGAGACTATAATGTTGCCTTACAATCATATTTATCTATTCAACCAGACAAGGAGAAGGAATTTTATCTCGAGCCGGGTATAGGCTATCGCTTTCTCGATGCAGCGATGTTATTCTTCGGTATTCAGTATAAGAGTTTTAAAGTACGACTGGCTTATGATGCTACATTATCTCCGATGACATCTGTAAATGGTACTGCCGGAGCGCTGGAACTGGGAGCAGTGTACATTATTAAAATCAACAAACCACCCGTGGTGAAGAAGGAATTGATTTGCCCGAGAATTTAATAAAATGACAGAAATTCATGCTTAGGAATCTTATAATTATATTCACCATAGCAATTGTGAGTGCGCATATATCTCAAGCGCAACCGTATCACGAGCCTACCTATGAGCAATTGCTTCAAGCGGCAGATGATTGTTATGAGAAAAACTTTTATTCCAATGCCATTGACCTATACCGTATGTGCTATCGTGAGTCGCGCAATGATACACTTCTGTACAGAATAGCCAAGCTTCAATATATGCTGCGCGATTATGAACGTGCTCAACGCTATTACAAGCGTATTTTCCGTTCTACAGAGCCCAAGGATATCGGCGATTATGAAGTACTCTTTTATTATGCACGGACTATGCGTACGCTCGGTGATTATAACATGGCTTATAATATTTACAGTTCTTTTCTGGAGTTTTCACAGAACGATAGCCTGAAGCAACTCGCCCAGAATGATATTGATGGTATGATTGCCGCATCGAAATACGAGAAACGCTATGATTTATACGTTACGCCATTGGATGAGCCGGTGAATTCACCATTCTCGGAATATGCACCTGAAGAAGGGCCCAGTGGAGGCTTGTTCTGGACATCATTTGACAGAAGTACCACTATAAAATTTGATGAAGATGGGAAAAGCTCCAAGGGGAAAGGCAGTTCAGATAATGAAGACTGGTATGCACATATCACAAGGAGTAGTAAAGGAAAAGATGGGAAGTGGCTTGAACCGAAGAAACTCAATGAAAAAGTAAATCGTCCCGGGATTCACACGACCAATAATTCTATCACGCCGGATGGCGACTATATGTACCTCAATCGCGAGATAATCAGTGGGCATGAAGTTGTTAAAGCGGTTATTCTTGTCTCTCGCAATGGCGGCGATGCATGGGAAGCACCGCGCGAGATAGAAAGCGTGAATGGCGAATGGCTTGCCTTATATCCTACTTATGGAGAGCTTTATGGAGAGGAAGTTCTCTTCTTTGCCTCAGATATGCCGGGTTCTATGGGTGGCCTGGATTTATACTATGCACCCAAGGAAGGTGACCATTTCGGTGCTCCAGTTAATCTCGGCGAAACAATAAATTCAATCGGAGATGAGCGCACACCTTATTATGTAAACGGTACTTTATACTTTTCTTCAGATGGACATCCCGGAATGGGCGGTCTCGATATTTTTTCCTCTACCTGGGATGGAGATAACTGGAGTACGCCCAAGAATATGGAGCTGGCTTATAATAGTAGGTACGACGATTACTATTTTAAAACGGATGCTGAGGGCAAAAAGGGATACCTTGTCTCCAATCGTCCCAATAAGAAAATGCGTTCTCTCAAGAGTGAAACTTGTTGTGATGATATCTATAAGGTCGGAATACGTGAAATCGAAATTAATGTTCTGACCTCCGTATTTGCTGAGCATAAACCTCTCCTTGATGCCGTAGTTGAAGTGGTGGAACTCGTTGATGGAAAGTTAACCGATAATTCTGTATCAATTCATAGTCCCAAGGGGAATACCTATCGATTTCCGCTTCAAGCCGATAAAACGTACCGCATTTATGCGAGTAAAGATGGCTATTCCATAGATTCTACAATGCTCAGCACTATGGATGTAGTGCATTCATATACCTATAAAAAACAGTTTCACTTGAAAAGGACGGAACCGGAGACGCGGATTATTACGATTAATCAGCCGATAAGGCTCCATAATATTTATTATGCATTTGATGATGCGGAAATCCTACCGGAAAGTAAAGCATCGCTGAATAAGATATATAATCTTATGACGAAGTATGATAATATGGTTATTGAGCTTTCTGCACATACCGATTCGCGCGGAAATGATGCCTATAATCAGCGACTCTCTCAACGAAGGGCTGAAAGTGCCAAGGATTATCTTGTCAATAAAGGGATTTCTCCCGATCGCATTGTCGCTAAGGGATATGGGGAAACGCAGATTTTGAATGGCTGCGTCAATGGTGTAGATTGTACTGAAGAACAGCATAAGTTCAATAGACGTACCGAGTTTAAAATTATTAAAGGGCCTAAGACCATTGAGGTCAAAAAAGAAATTATTGAAGGGAAGCACCATAAAAAGAAAAAAGGAAAGCTGGATATCCCTACAGAAGGGACACATGGCGCTATATTTTTAAATCCGCCGGAGAAGCATTACCTGGAGCCACCAGAGCTGTATTTTCACAAAGTATTTCACGATTTCGGTATTGTTAATGCCGGAAGCATAGAACGTGCTTGCCTAGAATTTACCAATACCGGTGGACAAGCCTTAAAAATACGCTTCGTTGCTGCTGATGAATGCACTCAATTACAATGGCCACAAGGCCCTATTCTTCCCGGTGAAACTGCGAGTATTTATGTTACGTTTAACAGTACCGATATCACCGGAGAAAAAGAAATTACCGTCGATGTCCTTGCCAATACCGTTCCCATTGTCAGTGAAGCTCGTTTACGCGCATTTGTAAGTCCTCGGTGACAAGTATCTTCTTCCACATTTATGGATATTATTGCACATATTTATTGGGATGAGTGGATTGCGATATCATTCGGTCTCGTTTATGTCCTCTTAGCAGCAATTGAAAGGCCGAGTGCATGGATATTTGGCATTATCTCATGTGCTTTCTGGGCTTATGGCACCTATGTCCATTACGGCCTCTATCTTAATATGATTCTCAATATATTTTATGTGGTATTTGGCTTTTACGGGCTTTATATCTGGCTCTTCGGTGGTGAAAATGGCACTGAGAAGGCAATCGGAGAAATTCCATGGAAGAAACATAGCTATTTCATCTTAGGGGGACTTCTATTGTCCTTTATTCTCGGATATTTATTTCAATCTTATACAGCAGCGCACAATCCGTATCTCGATGGGTTTCTGACAATAATTTCTATCATTGCTACATTTTTACTGGCATATAAAGTCCCGTCAAATTGGATATATTGGATTGTAGCTGATGCGATTTATACCGGCTTGTACTTTTATCGCGGTGCAGAAGCTTATGGTTTTCTCTTTATTATCAACACGCTTATTGCGATCTATGGGTATATGCAATGGCTGAAGCTGAATAAGCGGCCGGAAATGTGAGCCATGAATAGTAAATGGATTTTTGATGTCCAGATTTACATTTTTCAGGAATAGACTTCCGTCAAATATGTGTGATGACTTCCGTCAAATGAGCCTAAGGGCCTTTATTCATAGCTTTATCTGTCCTTTTTCCGATTTTCTAGTGCTTTTCAGGATTACCATTGGCCTATGATTTATGAAGTATTATTCTAGGATTTATCTTGACAAAAATCTTCGCCGGCAATACTTAAGGTTTACTAAAAAAGTCGAGTTATCCACATAAAAAGCTGATATATA
>CAYTBT010000029.1:0-37772 GCA_964436125.1 uncultured Saprospiraceae bacterium
TATAAATGTGGAAAGCTGTCATTTTCAATTCCACACGTTTTATCATAGACCCATAAAAGAATTAAATTGCTTATCGCAGGAGCTTTTATCTTCGTAGGATTAATATATTATACTTATATTATTTTGTAACTAGATTCAAAGTTTCAAATTAATCTTATTAACTGCAACTCTTCCATGATTTAGATGGTGCTTTATATAACCACCTATCATTATCTGGTTCTCTTACAATACGCAATAAAATTTTCAGCTTGATTAACCTTTCAAGATAAGGTGTTCATAATCGTGTACTTAAAAATAAATCTACGGAACCTATCCGGAAGGGACAATATATGTCGGGGTAGGGTTTTTACCCAGTGAAATATGCGCTACGCGCATGGTGAAGCCATTGCACCGGGTTCACGCCGCGAAATCATCACGCAGTTATGGCATCAAGGATGCATTTCACCAGGTTCACCTCGTGAAATAAAATCTTCGATTTTGGCGAAGCCATTTCACCGGGGTGAAGCCGGAGTTTTTCTTCAAAATTCATCGAGCTCAGCAAGCGCTTCCGCCTCTGACGACCTATAGACCGGACTCCTGCCCGAGGATAGCATATCGAATAGCCATTTCTTGCGTGCAAATGTCAGTTGAAATTGTTCTTCATTTCTCGAGTTCTGCTTCAATTATCTTTTTAATTTTATATGAAACCAAGCGGCTATATCCGACGAAGCTTTTAATTACCTGGCCATCTTTATTGAGAATAATCGTCGTAGGGTAGGCACTTACGCCTGTAACTTGAGAAAAATTTATTGAATTTTTATAACTTGTAGGATAGCTGTATCCTTTGAGTTTATGAAGTTGATGGACCGAGTTCTTGGTATCTCTGTCATTTATGCCTATCACGAGAACGCCTTCATCTCTGTACTCCTTATAGAGTTTATTGATTTCAGGCATTAATTTAATACAAGGCGGACATCTCCTATACCAGAAATCCAATATAATTAATTGGCTCTTTTGTTGCGATAGTTTTATCGTGTCACCACGTGCAAGAGGAATACTCGCATGGAGGATTTTATCAAGGAGGAATTTTACTTCCGCTTTCTCTTCCTGTGTTTTTTGAGCCCTGAGATTATACCGTGGGTTTATCGTGGTATCTATATTAAAGACACTATTTTTTAAGATTGGATTTATGGCATCGTATTGAATTTTGTAGGTTTCTTTTGTGCTCAAGCCTTGCCATTTTCCCTGAAACCGATACATCAGAGGTAAATAAGTTGACTTGTCAATATAGTAGGTATTTACGACATCATGCATGCGATTATCACCCTGAATATTTTTATAATGAACAGAGACCATGTAGCAAGATTTTCCTGAGTATAGTATATCTTTCATCAGAAGTTCATCTACGAGTATTCTTGCAGAAAGGGAATTGAGTCCGTGAATTCCTTCAATTATGTGGTGATATAATAATCCAGGGACATCAGAACCCATAATGAGCTGATATCCCTCTTTATCGGTATTTATTACCACTTTTCCTGTATCTTTTCCATTTATGATATAATTGTAAAAATGACTTCCGTCAAATATCACTTCTTTCATAGTACTGTCATTGTAGGCTATATGAAGATTGAAAAAAGCTCCTATCTCATCATTGGAATCTTCCAATCTTGTAATTCCGACACATTCCTTATGATAATATTGTTTATCGTCTGATTTCTTATCATAGTAGCTGAGATAAGAATAGTCAAGGGTATATTTTAAGGTCTGTATTTTATCAATGGCTTTAACTGCATTTTTTATCGTAGTTCTGATTTCACGCTTTGAATATTCTTGTGCCTGTATGATAGGCATGTATAAACTTGTCGATAAGATGAGAAATATATAAATTATGCATTTCATGGAGTATCCTTATTATAATCCCTTTAAGATAGGACATAATGATGAGAACGCCCACAAAATTGAGAAGGAATTATCTGATAAAATTTCATTCCGATATTCTTTTTCCGGTTTTCCCGCCATCCTCTCTATCTTTAGCCGGCATAATGAGCAATCTACATTGTATGAAGAATAATATTTACAATCCGGAGTATGTAAAAAAGCTATTTGACAAGATGAGCCCTTCTTACGATCGGATGAATTTTATTACTTCATTTCGGTTTTCGATACGGTGGAGGCGGCAATTTTTACAGAAAGTTTATTCCCTGCCACCAGAAGCCGAAATTATTGACCTTCTGACCGGCATGGGAGAAAGCTGGGAAGCGACTAAACATCGATTTCCACAGGCACATTTAACCGTCCTGGACTTCTCTGACGGCATGCTTAGCTACGCTAGGCAGAAAAACAGAACGGATTTCAACAATAAGATTCACATCTTGCAACAGGATATTTTACAGAACGATCTTCCCGATAATACATACGATCTCGTCACCTGTTCATTCGGCTTGAAAACCTTTAACAAAGAACAATTATCCATACTTGCGCATAAAACAAAAAGAATAATGAAAAATGGGGGACAATTTACCTTTATCGAGATTTCTTCACCGGGAAATAAACTATTGAACATGCTTTACGGATTCTACCTCGGCAAGGTCATTCCGATATTGGGAAAGCTCTTTCTCGGTAATCCGGAAGACTACAGAATGCTCTGGAAGTACACGACCAAATTCAGGAATGCTCGGGCTGCAGCAGAAATATTTGCGGAAGCTGGATTAAAAACACAGTATATCTCATATTTTTATGGATGTGCGACGGGAATTTACGGAAGGAAAGGAAAATAGGGCCCGATATAAGAAAGACTATCGATTGAGAAGAGAAAAGCAGTCGGGAACCTATAAGACAAGAGGATTTTCTGTACCTTTGTAAGACTTAAGGCATTCAAGGGGGATTGAGGCTCACTCATTTCCGGGAGTATGGCTTAAGCCTTAAAATGACCACTGAAACCATAGAAGAATGAGTGACTTCATTAAGCATGAATGCGGCCTTGCATTTATCCGATTATTAAAACCGGTTCAATACTATGCGGATAAATACGGGACGGCACTCTACGGATTACGGCAATTACAACTCCTCATGCAGAAAATGCGCAATCGGGGACAAGATGGGGCAGGGCTTGCTACGATAAAATTTGATATGCCGCCGGGAAGCAGATATATCAGCAGGAAAAGGTCGATAGACCCGCAATATCTCAAAGATTTATTCACCAAGGTATTTGATTATTTTAATGATTTAAGGCCTGAAGAACTGGTGGATGCTCCGTGGTTAAAACAGAATAAGCCTTATGTGGGTGAGTTGTATATGGGACACCTGCGTTACGGCACCTATAATTCCAATTCCATAGAGACATGTCATCCATTCCTCCGCCAGAATAACTGGATTTCCCGCAACCTCGTACTTGCAGGGAATTTTAACCTCACCAATGTCGATGAGCTTTTCCGGCAGTTGATCGATCTGGGCCAGAATCCCAAGGAAAAGTCGGATACGGTAACAGTGCTGGAGAAAATAGGCCATTTCCTCGACGATGAGGTTGAGCGATTGTATAACTGGTATAAACCGGATGGCTATAGCAACCAAGAAATAAATAAACTTATCTGCAAGGATTTTAATATTGAACGTCTCCTTAAGCGTGCAACGAGAAAATTCGACGGTGGCTTTGTTATGGGTGGTATGATCGGGCATGGAGATGCATTTATTCTCCGGGACAGACACGGCATACGACCGGCATTTTATTATCGCGATGAGGATGTTGTTGTGATGGCATCGGAACGACCGGCAATACAGACCGCCTTTAATGTGGCTTATGAAGATGTTCATGAACTTCAAGCCGGCCACGCTTTGATTGTGAAAAAAGATGGGCGTGTGGCTGAAAAACGCATATTTGCGGAAGCTGAGATAACTCCGTGCTCATTTGAAAGGATATATTTTTCCCGAGGTACGGACAGAGAGATATATCAAGAGCGCAAGGATCTCGGGCGGATGCTTACGGATAAAGTGATGACAAGTATTGACGGCGATATGGAAAATACGGTTTTCTCCTTTATCCCCAATACCGCTGAAACTTCTTTCTACGGACTTGTGGAGGGCTTGAAATCCTATCTCAGGGAAGTAAGTGCAGAGACCTTGAAGTCCGATAATAATCTCTCCAAGGAGGAGATTTTACGACTACTTAATCGACATCCACGCATTGAGAAACTCGTCATTAAAGATGCCAAGATGCGGACTTTTATTGCGGATGAAATAGTGAGAAAAGATATGGTTTCCCATGTCTATGATGTGACTTATGGCGTAGTGAAAAACCACAGGGATACGCTCGTGCTTATCGATGATTCTATCGTCCGTGGAACGACGCTCAGGGATAGCGTAATAAGCATTGTGTCTCGTCTGAAGCCCAAGCGCTTGATTATTCTGAGCTCGGCGCCGCAGATCCGTTATCCGGATTGCTATGGTATTGATATGTCGCGGATGGGAGAATTTGTCGCTTTCAGAGCATTGGTGTCCTTGTTGAAGGAGGATGAGAAGGAATATATGCTGGAGGAGACTTACGTCAAATGTCTGGATGCGCTTAAACTACCTGCCGAGGAGATAAAAAACCATGTCAAGGAGCTCTACGATATGTATCCGACAGAAGTAATTTCCGACCGCATTGCACAAATTATTACACCGGAGGAATTGGATATTGATGTTGAAATTATTTTTCAGACTATTGAAGGCCTCCATAAAGCTTGTCCGACTCATCACGGAGACTGGTATTTTACCGGAAATTATCCTACGCCAGGCGGTATGAAAGTCGTCAATCAGTCCTTTATTAATTTTATGGAAAAGAAGACCGTGAGAGCTTATTGAGAGCTTTCATAATTTCCACAGATTCCTGCATTTTTATGCTTTCAGAATATTGAAGTGAGCAGTTCTGTATCTGTACCTAGTCAAAGCGTGCAATACGCCGGAGGCACACAAGTAGAAAAAGAACTGAGAGTAGTTCCGCAAGGTGGAACTACTCTCAGTTCTATTCTATAGCATATTCTGGGTATAAATACACATTTATGATGGAAATTTCAGAAATTTAATAACGCGAGAACCTTTTGTGCTTTTAACCTTTATAAAATAATACCCGCCGATAAGTTGTGAAACGTTAATCACCTGGCTTTTAGTAAGCTGAGGATTGTGATTCACAGGGAGGTCGCCGGATATAAGGAGTTCCCCATGGGCGTTATAGATCTGATAGCTAGTTCCTGTCTTGTATTCAAGCGTAAAAGTGCCGGAAGTCGGATTGGGATACAGCTTTAAATCTGATGTGCTGAGTTCAGGCTGTGTAGTAGCGCTTGTTAAGTCAACATACTTTTTAATACTTAATTTCCCTTCTTTATCCGTATCGGCATAAGCTACCCATGGATTCCCATCGGCATCTACGGCAAGTGATACGCTAGAAGAGGTACCGGTAAATCCCGGAATGCCCAGATAGGACCATTGTTCTCCATCGTAAGTCATAGCGCTGACTCTATTGCTCGATGCGCCATCTCTGAATGCAACAATAATTTCATTGTCCAGGCCATATTCGAGATTGCAATAATTAGCAGCACCTCCTGCGAGATTTTCAGCAATGAGTGTCCATGACCCATTCTCAAGTTTGTATATATTGAGTGCTTGGGCAGTTGTTCCTATAACAAGGGCAGCATAAATATCACCTTCCGGTGTGGCAATGGCATCGTGATAATAATAGGTCATTGAATCGGGATTTATATAATCACCTCCGAGTAGTGTCCAGTCAGTTCCATCCCATCGTGAGACAGCTGAATATGCTATATTGGCTCCGTCGGTTCCATAAATGAGCAGCGGATTTCCGTTTTCATCGAGATGAAATCTATTCCAGACGGTATAATTATCGGATACATCGCCCAGTGCCTCCCAGTCAGTACCATTGAATTTATATGTTGCAGTTATGGACTCAGTAGCATTAAAATAAACGAGATATAGTGTTCCGTCACCTGCGCTGATAATTTCAGGATAGATGACAAAGGAACCCGGCAGAGCCCCACCGAGTGGCATCCATACAGTTCCATTCCATTTATGTACCTTAGAACCGGAGAAAACAACCGGAAAACCATCGCTTGCGATAGTGAGTGATGATTGAAAGACATTGCCTTCAGGAATTTCATTTCCGAGCTGATTCCAGCTGGAATCACGATAAGTATAGACATAAACTTTATTGCCTTCAGCATCTGAAGCTATAACGTAGGCCGTTCCATCTTCCGCAATTTCAATATCTACTGCACTTGCCTTATAGTCATTGAATCCTACTGTTCCCACTTGCACCCAGTCTTCTGTTGCTTCGCCTATAGTGAGTTGAAATTCTTGGATGATTGTATGACTGCCATCTGATAAACTTAATGTAATATCATAGCTGCCTGTTGTTGTGGGAATACCATGCAATTCAGCATAATCATGTCCTGTTCTCGTAATTTCAAATCCATCCGGCAGCCCTTCTGCCTGTATGCTTAATGCGTCGTAATCAAGATCGTGAAATATAATTTCATAGCTATATTCTTGACCCACATAAGCTTCCTCTGTGGCACTTGAGTGAAAGAAGGGGGCGGCATTATCATAGCCGGGCAGATATGTACTTTCTCCGGCATTGAGGACTTCTCCCGTACTGGCATCTATGAGGACTGCGGCAATTTTAACGTAATCTTCATTGTAATCATCCGGAAGTGTATAGCTATAATTGTATGTATATGTCTGTCCGGCTTCGAGTGTATTGGGCAGACTTTCCGGTGTACCATTAAAACCGCCGACAAGATATCGCGCAACATTATTGTAAACCATCATTGATGCCGGAACCGGATTGGGCAGGTCTTCATAGCCGCCCATCGTTACTGAACCTCCGGAGTATGTATTCACTTGATCATAACGCGGTGACGGACCGGTAACGCCGTCTTCCACTACGATTGCTGCAAGACGGTAATCCCCGGAGAGATTTTCTGTAAATGTAGCGCTGATGGCAATATCTACATTTCTCGTACTTGCATCCCAGCTTGCATCGACAGAAAGGTCGGCCGGTGGAACAATACTGAGACGTGCTGCCATATCTTGTTCTAGATCTGTGTGCGGGAGCATTAATTTTATCTCCGATCTCCCAAACCAGCCTGCAGGAATGCCGGAAAATGGCATCGAGTCTGCATAAACTGTGTATTCCATAGGATCGCCCATGTGAATGGAAACAAAGACAAATTGACCCGGGTATTTCTCATGCAATTCTTGTACGTATATATCACCTCGTGGACAATTGGTACACCAGGTTCCAGTACCTTCTTCAATAAAAACAACTTTATTTGCTTGCGAATAGCCTGTTAAAGCATAACTTAGGAGGAAAAATAGACTTAATATGTACTTCATTTTCTTATACCTTTAAATATTAGTTTACAAAATCCTTTAATTCTGAGAGTTGACCATCGTGGATATGACTTAAGGTGAAATCTGCATTACAGCTGTAAGATATACAACTTTTCTCTTGCGACAAGATACAATACTATCATCGTTTATGCGAATTCCGGAGGATAATCCTCTAGTTTTTACAGATTTCTGTCATTGTATCACCTTGTAAAACCTCAATCTACGATGAGAAGTCTTCCTGTTGTGAGAGTGTGAAAGAGGATTAAAGAAGGTATACTATCTTTTATTCCTTCAGCGGATAGAAGGTAAGGTCGAGTAGTCGGAGGCGGTATTTCTTTCCGATATGCTTCTTGAAGATCCACGGTATTGCATACTTGCCGATGACAGCAATGGCTATAGCACCTACACCTGCATAGAAAGCGAGCCAGTTATAAGATCCTCTTACCGCCCAGTCAAGAAGTGTGTAAACAAGGTCCGGAACCCCAAATCCTGCAAAGAACCAAAACACTGTATTGCTGAGACTTTTTATATGTGGTGGTAAAATATATTCAATCTCTGCGATCGGCTGTGTGTACATATCATCTGCTGAACCGAGGAGAATAATGCCATCTTTTACATCAATTCCTACAATCTCTTCATACCGCCAGTCTTTATCGCCGGGGAGCTTGAAGATTAATATATCGCCGATATGATATTTAACCGTTGCAGCGGAATTGCGTTTTTCTACCTGGAGTACTTTCTGTCCGTGACCTATCGGCTCATGGAATATAAAGAAAACACAAGTGAGAAAAATTGCGATGAATATTTTACTGCTGAACATAATCCACTATGATTTTAGGATACCTACTTTCGTCAAAAATAGGGAAAGTGCTCGACTTATTTCTGAGCTATTGTGGATTTTTCTTCCATGATAGACGATAACCATATCCATAGCATTTTCCGAGGTAAAGTTCTTTATCGTTTTTCGACATTGTTCCCTTATCCTACGCTTAATGGTATTCCGTTGATGGGCTGATCTGATTTTCTTCTTTCCTACAGCTATAGCAATGCGATGGTGATCTACAGGAGAGGGAGCATAAAGAACTTGTAGAGGATAGTGAAAGGAACGCTTGCCATTGTGGAAGAGTTCCTCAATGCGTTTTTTACTCTTGAGCCTGATTTTTTTCTTTAATCCCATGGCATAAACAAAAGAAGGAATAATCACACGGAGCGATTATTCCTTTATAATTTTACATAAACACGCGATAGAATTATTTCAGGCGTCTTTCATCCGATACCGTCAATTTCTTTCTACCTTTCTTGCGTCTTCTGGCTAGCACTCTGCGACCATTCTTGGTTTTCATGCGAGCGCGGAACCCATGTTTATTCTTCCGTTTCCTTCTTGAAGGTTGATAAGTACGTTTCATATTCTTCTATATTTCGCTTTCACTCTGAAAATAGGAGTGCAAATGTAAATAGACTTTATTTAACTACCAAATTCTAATGGGAATTACCCATTCATTGACTCGAGAAATTCTTCATTACTCCGCGTAGAGCGCATTTGCGCAAGCATAAATTCCATTGCCTCATCCGGCTTCATATCAGCCAGGTGATTGCGCAGGATAACCATGCGCTTCAAGGTGCGTTCATCGAGGAGAAGATCGTCTCTTCTCGTGCTGGACTTCATCAAGTCGATAGCGGGGAACAAGCGCTTATTGGCCAGTGATCGATCGAGTTGTAGTTCCATATTTCCCGTTCCTTTAAATTCCTCAAAGATTACCTCATCCATCTTTGAGCCGGTATCGATTAATGCAGTAGCGAGGATAGTCAATGAACCACCGTGTTCAATATTTCTTGCCGCACCGAAGAATTTCTTTGGTTTGTGGAGTGCATTGGCTTCAACACCACCGGAAAGTACCCTGCCACTCGTCGGAGCAACGGTATTATATGCCCTTGCAAGTCTGGTGATAGAATCGAGAAGAATGACCACATCGTGACCTGATTCTGTCAATCGCTTGGCTTTTTCAAGGACAATTCCGGCTACGCGGACGTGATTGTCTGCCGGTTCATCAAATGTGGACGCAATAACCTCTCCTTTCACAGAACGCCTGATGTCAGTTACCTCCTCCGGTCTTTCATCGATAAGTAGAACGAGAAGATAGGTTTCAGGATGGTTCTTGGCAAGGGATTCTGCGATGGACTTTAACAAGAAGGTCTTACCTGTCTTGGGCTGTGCAACAATCAATCCACGTTGTCCTTTACCTATCGGCGTAAACAGATCGATCAGCCTTGCGCTATAATCCTTGCCTGCCGGATGCCATGTTAAATCAAATTTTTCATCCGGGAATAATGGCGTAAGATAATCAAATGGAACCCTCTCTCTTATTTGTTTTGGCTCTAGTCCATTGACTAGAGATACACGTAAAAGAGCAAAGTATTTCTCACCATCCTTCGGTGGACGGATTGCACCTTGTACCGTATCACCGGTTTTTAAGCCAAACAGTTTTATCTGGCTCGGCGATACATAAATATCATCCGGTGATGATAGATAATTGTAATCAGAAGATCGCAAGAAACCGAATCCGTCTTTCATGATTTCTAGGATACCGGTACCTTCAATGACCCCGTCGAGATCCACATCAAACTTTTTCTTGGAAGAAGATGATGTATTTTTCTGATTGTTGTGGTGCTTGCGCGACTTATCGTCCTTGTTGTCGCTTTGGCTCTGTTTATTATCGTTCCTCTTGTTGCTCTGGTGATTCTTGTTATCCTTTTTATTGTCCGTATTGTCATCTTGTTTATTGCCGGATTGCGATGACTTGCTGTCGGAATGAGTCTTATTATTGCTCTTTTGCCTTCCTTTATTATTGGACTGAGAGGAATCTTGCTTCTTATTGCTTTGATTCTCCTTGGATTTATTTTGATTGTTCTGATTCTGTGAGCGATTTCCTTGAGAACTTGACGTGTTTTTCCGTTGAGAATTGCTTTTGGACTCTTTCTTATTGTCCCCACCGTTATTCATTGCTTGGTGGTCGAGGATTCTGTAGATTAAATCTTGCTTATTGAGGCTCTTGTAGGATTTTAGTCCTAGATTTTCGGCTAGTTCCTTTAATTCAGGTACTACCATATCATTCAGTTGCAGAATGTCGTACATTTAATATGTTTTTTAGTTAAAATAAATTGACTTGTCAAATAGAATAAATGAGGGGCAAACAAAACATTCGATTATCAGGTGAAAAATCAAGAATTCGTTTTATAGAAATTGAATGTAGTGAATGCCTGAAGTAATTATATCAGGGGGAGTCTGATTTAATAAAAAGAACTTTCTTCGATACTTTACGTGTTAGTCCCACTGATATCGATGGCAAAGATATGTCGGATAATATTTTCTACCAAGAAAAGCCGGATATTTTTTCACTGAAGAGGGAATTTTCTGAGATTCTGCCTTCAGGAATGCCTGAATTGTAGGATGAAATAGTACCTTTGACTGATATAATCGGTAAAAGTTAATATAATTATAATGCTAGAAATCAATCGAATTCTCAAGGATACTGAAAATGTCAAGGAAGGTTTGAAAAAACGGATGTGGACCGATGAAGATCTCCGGATTATTGATAGAGTAATCGAGCAAGAGCAGGAGAAGAAGCAGGTTCAACAAGAAATGGAAGCCGTACAAGCTGAATCCAATAAGATATCCAAGCAGATAGGGGCACTTTATCGTGAAGGTAAAGGCGATGAAGCAGAGGCTTTAAAAGCACAGGTTTCCGGGATGAAAGTCGCAAAAAAAGAGCTTGAAGAGAAATTTAAGCAAGCTGAGTCAGATCTGACCGATTTATTATTGAGAATACCCAATGTCCCACACTCATCAGTAGTGAAAGGTGCCGGTGAAGAGGAAAATGAAGTTTATAAAAAACATGAAGGCGAGATGCCGCATTTGCCGGAAGGCGCATTGCCACACTGGGAACTCGCCAAGAAATACAAGCTATTTGACCTTGAAATCGGTGCAGAAATAGGAGGTTCCGGTTTCCCTTTATTTTATGGACAAGGCGCGCGATTGCAACGAGCACTGGTACAGTATTTTCTCGATAAAGGGCGCGATATCGGATTTCTGGAAGTGCAGCCACCATTGCTCGTGAAGCCGGAAATAGCGCGTGGTACCGGCCAACTGCCCGACAAGGATAAACAGATGTACTACGTACAAGATGATGAATTGTACCTTATCCCGACGGCGGAGGTTCCCTTGACCAATATGTATCGAGAGCGCATTATTGAGGAGGAAGAATTGCCGGTTAAATTGATGGGATATACGCCGTGCTTCCGCCGTGAAGCGGGCTCTTATGGTGCACATGTGAAAGGCTTGAACCGCGTCCATCAATTTGATAAGGTGGAGATTGTTATGATAGCTCATCCCGAGAAATCTTATAAAATTCTCGATTATATGTGCGATCATGTATCTTTCTTGCTCGATAGCCTTGGCCTGCCATACCGCGTTCTGCGATTATGTGGTGGCGATACGGGATTTACATCAGCGCTTACTTATGACTTTGAAGTATATTCGCTTGCGCAAAAGAGATGGCTGGAAGTCAGTTCAGTTTCCAACTTCGAGACTTATCAAAGTAATCGAATGAATATGCGATACAGGAACCAAAATGGAACTGCGCTCGTTCATACATTGAATGGAAGTGCACTGGCTCTTCCGCGGATATTCGCTGCTATTGTTGAACAATATCAGACTGAAGATGGTATAAGAGTTCCTGAGGTATTGCAGAAATACACCGGATGGAACTTGATTAAGTAATAAATAAAGTGTAACTCATGTTTGGAGGCTATTTTGGCTATATTTTAATAGGTATCGTCTTTGCCCTTATAGGTGCATACGTACAGAACAAACTTAAATCCAAGTTTAAGAAATACAGTAAAATCGGATTGACCAGTGGGATGAGTGGTGCAGAAGTCGCACGTGCTATGCTGGACCATTATGGTATCCACGATGTGGAGATTAAACAGGCCAAAGGCTTTCTGTCCGACCACTATAATCCGAGAGATAAGACGGTTAATTTATCACCTGCTGTATATCAAGGAAGATCGATTTCTTCAGCCGCCGTTGCAGCACATGAATGCGGACACGCAGTACAACACGATACCGCATATAGGTGGCTGACATTGCGATCGACAATTGTTCCTATTGTAAGCTTTGCATCTAGGGCACAGCAATGGCTGTTGATGCTCGCATTATTTGGCATGGGAGCCGGTATGCAGGCTGGAAGTACGATATTGTTGATTACGATTATTGCATTTGCCGTGACAACGGTATTTTCCATAATAACCTTACCGGTGGAATTTGATGCATCCAATCGGGCTTTGGCATGGCTTGAGAGCTCCAATGTTACTCAAGGTAAAGAACTTGAAGGTGCCAAGGATGCCTTGTGGTGGGCAGCAATGACTTATGTCGTGGCAGCATTATCATCATTCGTTATGGTATTGTGGCTCGTATTGCGATACACAAGTGATTAATGTTCTTGATAAAAATAGGCACAATATGTGCTTTATATCCCTATTTTAATTATCATTGTAGGCTGAAACCAAGATGTAAACTTAAAAGGTTGTCCTATGGATCAAGATGAAATGATTAAGCTTATTAATAAAGCAGAAAAAGAAATGGATGCTTCCATTGAGCATCTCGCATCAGAATTAAAACAGTTGAGAACAGGAAAAGCTTCAACTGCAATGGTGGATAGTGTGAAAGTGAGTTATTACGGTTCCCTTACTCCATTACAGCAAGTTGCCAATGTCTCAACTCTCGATTCCAAGACGCTCGTGATTCAACCTTGGGATAAAAATATTATTGACGATATTGAAAAAGCAATATTTGAAGCCAATCTCGGTTTGACTCCTCAGAATGATGGCGAGGTTATTCACATTAATATTCCGCCTTTGACTGAAGATCGACGAAAAGATCTTGTGAAACACGTAAAATCCCTCGGTGAAGATACCAAGGTGAGCTTGCGCAACGCCCGGCATAAGGCGATGGAAGCTATTAAAAAAGCCAAAGCAGATGGCCTGCCGGAAGACAATGCCAAGTCGCAGACAGAATATGTCGATAAAACAACCAAGAACTTTTCCGCTCGCGTAGATTCCATTATTTCTGCCAAGGAAGAGCAGTTGATGAATATATAAGTATTTACCTCTTTTCTCTCTGATGTTTATCTCGTGATTGGCCGCGGCAACTCGTAATTGTAAGTAGGCGACTTCGTCGCAGGCGTAAGGCATAAGTCGTAAGGCGTAAGTCGTAAGTCGTAAGTCGTAAGGCGTAAGGCGTAAGGCGTAAGTCGTAAGTCGTAAGGCGTAAGGCGTAAGTCAGGGCAGCCATTGGCTGTTGGAGATTAGCCCCTGGCTGACTACGCAATGTGATTTCCTTAGGTGCTTTTATTGCAAAGTCGTAAAGGCGTAAAGTTGAAGAGTTGAAGAGTTGAAAGTTGAAAGTTGAAAGTTGAAAATTTCGTGACTCGTAACTGGTGGCGGCTTCGCCGGAGTAGCAAGTGGTAAATGATGAAAGCACGTAGGTTCGCACGGCGGTTCCCGAGCGGCGTCGAAGGGCGGTGCGAACATTTAAACAATTTAACCAAAATCAATGGATGAGAGATAGAAGGCGAGCGGGCGGTGAGGCGCGAGGGCGATGTGGCGATTGTGCTGCGCACGCTTAAGTTGTTTGTGGGCTTGTCAGGGCTTGTCAATAATTTTGTTTATTTAACCCTTAGCTTCACAATCCCATGCTCGCTACGCTCGCTCAAGGCTTCCTTCTACGGCGGACACGTATGAATCTAAGGTTTTAACGAAGGATTCATAAGCCTATGAATTTTGTCTTGATGAAAGGAAAGACAAAAGAACGGATTCGTTCACCCCGTGAAATCATCACGTAGTGATGGCATCAAAGATGCATTTCACAGGGTGAAGCCGTCATAAGGCGTGAGTAGGCGGCTACGTGTTCTCGGTACGACCGAAGGTCGTATTCCACACGGCAAGCCAGGTGGGATGCCGAGCATCGGCACGACCGAAGGTCGTATTCCACACGGCGAGCCGGGACTTCATCCGGTCATCTAGAATTTTTTTGTTCTTTTTTATCTTCCCGTGAAATGTCTCCGCCAAAACCGAAGGTTTTATTTCACAGGGTAAATGAAAAAAGGACAAGAGAAAAAACAAGAAGAAAAGGAGGACGCCTGATATTGTATTTACTCAATCGGCACAAATTTTATGAACAATGTAAAGAGGAAGATATTTTTATCATGGAGATAACAATATATTGAGATGTATTAAATATTTCTACCTTTGCGGGCGTTGAACCCTTGATAAAAGAATGAATTACTATGGCAGAGAAATATAAATCGGACAGAGAAGCAGTAGATGCCCTTGCACAGGCTTACGAAAACATGTGCAATGAGATAGGAAAGGTCATTATCGGCCAGGAAGATATTGTTACTGCAGTATTAATCAGCCTGTTTTCCAATGGACATAGCCTTCTCGTCGGAGTACCCGGACTTGCTAAGACACTTTTAATCAGTACTATTTCCGAGGTGCTTGAACTGGAATTTAACCGGATTCAGTTTACGCCGGATTTAATGCCTTCCGATATTACGGGATCTGAGATTCTTGGGGATGACAGGAAATTCCATTTTAATAAAGGCCCGCTCTTTTCCAATATTGTTCTTGCAGATGAGATAAACCGTACGCCACCGAAGACACAATCGGCATTACTTGAAGCGATGCAAGAAAGAAATGTTACTTTTGCAGGGCATAATTATCCGCTGCCAAATCCATTTTTTGTGCTCGCAACACAGAACCCTATTGAACAAGAAGGTACATATCCATTGCCTGAAGCACAGCTTGATAGGTTTATGTTTAATATTAAGCTGGACTATCCATCATTTGCCGAAGAAATTGAAGTGGTGAGGAGTACTACAGGTGTTAAGGACATTCAATTGGACAATATCCTGGGGAAAGAGGATATTCTTTACTTCCAGCAGATAGTGAGAAAAATCCCTATCTCCGATAATGTCCTTGAGTATTGTGTTAAACTTGCAGCAAGTACTAGACCGGGCGGTGAACTAGCCCATGACCGGGTGAATCAATATATTTCATGGGGAGCCGGTCCACGTGCCTCTCAATACCTCGTTATCGGTGCTAAGTGTTACGCCGCTATTCATGGAAAATATTCTCCGGATATCTCCGATGTACAAGCTATTGCAGCTTATGTTCTAGGGCATAGGATTGTACGGAATTATAAAGCAGAAGCTGAAGGCATTAAGGAGGAAGATATTATTGTTGACCTGTTTTAAAGCACATCCTGGAATGCCTGGTAAGATAGGATAAATTATTCTGTGAAATATGCATATTACTCATTATCCAGCATAGAATAAAGTTCATCTGCCTTAGACTTATAGGTATGCTTTTCCGAAGCTCGGATGTGATTTAATCGATTTAACGATTCATTGAGATCATCTTGCTTCAGAGAGATTAAACAGAGATACCACTCGGCAATTTCTTTAAGTAAACCGGTGGAATGAGTGTTCTTGATGTCCAGTAAAACACTTTCTGCTGAATCCCATTGATTATTTGCCATCAGAGCAAGGCCTCTATATAATTCTACCTTGTCCAGTTCCGAAGTGCCGGAAATCGCAAGAACTTTATCGTATTTTCTTTTCAGGTAAGCATCTTGTACTGATTTTAATTCAGGGTCGATAGTATTATTGCCCCTGGTTACGGTATTCAATTCAATATTAAGTGGATGGTAAAATGTAGCATAAGCATCGCTTAGCTTAGTTTCCTCTTTTGATTGAAATAAACTTACATAAGCAAGGAAAGCAATTAAACAAGCAAAGAGGATTGCTATCCAAAACTCTTTCTTATGCCATAGTTTTTTCTGGACGGCTTTCTTCTGCGTGAGATTTTCTTTTACGTATTTTAGGGCTTTTTTATGTCTGTGGTAATCAGAGATAGCTTCAATATCTCCATAGAATTTCAGTGCCTCTTCAATCTCTGAATCGGATAGACGTGAGTGTAAAAACTCAAGCTCCTCCTGTGAAGCGGTCTTTTGATAGTGTTTTTCAAGAATTTCTTCTACTTTCATCTTCTTCCATTTTACTCTGTGAAAATAGGATGCGTAACTTTTTGAGACATCGATATTTCATTGATTTCAGAACATTGCTATTTTTAAAATTCATGGCTTGAATAATTTCATCCGCCTTTTCCTCCATATAATAGATGCGTTGAAGTAGTTCTTGACACCTCGTCTCATTTAAGCTTGTCTCAAGAATCTGCTTCAGTTTCCATTGCTCATCATTCAGCCGGAAAAGCGCCTCAAACTCTTTAGGATTACTGTCAACTTTTAAATTGAGTTCCTCATTCTCGTCGATATTGGATGCTTTCTCCTCATCAAAGCTATTATATACCTTGTATTTTCCGATAGTAAAGAAATAAGTCTTTACACTAGCTTTTAATCTGTCAAGGTTTCCCTTATCGGCATTGACAAGCAATGCAGCAAACATCTCCTGGTATAAATCATCAATGTTCTTTAAATTATACTTTTGTTTTACCCATACGGCAAACTCCTCTTTGTACTCATAGAACACCTGCTTCAGAATCTTATTATCCTTGCTTTTTAATGCAGATATAATTTCTTTATCAGAGTATTCATTCATATTAGTAGGTGATTTTATAAAAATGTAAACATCGAGATATTTTACCTTCAATGTTTACTTTTTTGCCTCGATATATACAAAAGTAATAAATAGCCATACTTTTTTATGTAAAGGGTAATGGATTAACGATTGATACAATCTAGTTAATATAAATGCCTGGATTATTTAACTTAAATTAATCAAAATAAACGAAATGACAAAGACATTAAAATTGAGTAAGCATATCTTATTTTTCGCCATGCTATTTTGTCTCGCAATTGCTTCGTGCAAGAAGGACCCCATCGATGGTGGTGGCGATGACGATAATAAAGGTGGAGGAGAAGTAAGCGATGAGACGATAGAGTTGACTTGCGAGAAATTTGCCGAAGATTTAAAACTTGAGAACAGTGGAGCAGCAGTTGATTATATCATTAATTGTAGCCCTGATGTAACCGGTGATATTGAAATAGAGCCTGGGACGGTAATCGCATTCGGCCCAGATGCTTCCTTGAGATTTACAACCGGAACCTTGAAAGCGGTCGGAACGGATGAAAACCCTATAATTTTCCGAGGCGAAGAACAAGTTTCCGGATTTTGGGCGGGAATAGAAATGAACTCCAATTCCAATGACAATCAACTTTCCAATGTCATCATAAGACACGCGGGTTCTTCCCGAGTTTCATGTTGTGAAGATCCCGCTTCTCTTTCATTGAGAGCCGGTCGAGTAAGTATATCTGACCTTACCGTTGAGAAGGGGGCAAGTACCGGGATTTTAATTTTCAGTGATATTAGAATCGGTAGTTTTTCTCGGGTTAAAGTAACGACGCATGAATCCTATCCATTGGCATTATCAGCCAATCAACTTGGAATTATCGATGGGAAAAACTCTGATTTCAGCGGCAATACAATTGATCTTGCCTATGTGTATATCCACGACATAACAAAGGCATTGACCATTCAGAAAATTAATATTCCCTATTATATCAATAATACCTGGAATTTTCATGCCGAAGTGGATATCGATGCAGGAACACAATTTGTTTTCACTAATAGTGGAAGTATTTATGTTGCTGATAATGGGTCGCTGGCAATCAATGGGCAGAGCTCTGACCCCGTTATTTTCAAGGGTGAAATCGATGAGCCGGGAAGCTGGAAAGGAATTCATTATGGCCCTACGGTTTCTTCCAAGAATTCGATTAAATCTACTAGAATAACCGGCGCCGGATTGTCTAGAGTCGTCTGTTGCGGTCCCGCTGCTTCTTTAAGTGTTGAGGGAGTAATCTCTATCAGTGACCTTACAGTTGAGAATGGTGCCGGCATCGGTATTAATTTCTATGGCAATGCACAACTTAAAAACTTCAATAATGTAACGGTTACTTCTCATGCCAAGGAGCCGATACGGCTTAATGTGGAACAGGCTACAGCTCTACTAAACGGCGGATCAGATTTTACAGGAAATACCAATGATTATGTGTACCTCAATACCGCTAGTGTGGATAATCCTTCTACTTTGCATAAACTGAGCGTTCCATATTATGTAGATGACAATGATTATATCAATGTAACATCTTCGCTTACTATTGATCCTGGCGTGGAAATACGCTTCAATAATGATGCGGGGATTTTGATAAGTAGTGGAAGTATCAGTGCGGTAGGCTCAAGTACATCACCGATTAACTTTAAAGGATTTGTCGATGCCAAGGGGACTTGGGATGGAATTGAAATCGAGTCCATCAATCCGGCCAATGAATTGCGTTATGTAAACATATCCAATGCCGGTTACTCCAGAGTTACTTGTTGTGATTCTCCGGCTGCAATAAAAATTGAAAGTGCCGCCATAGCAACTGTTGAAAATGCAACGATTTCCGATACCAAGGGCTGTGGAATTCTATACGATCCGGAAAGTACAACGGTGACTTTAAATAATATTACATACAATAATAACGATAATGATACTTGTGATTTATAATATCTCGAGTACGTCGATATAAATTTGTATAAAATCCAGGCTTTTTTATACGTTTAGAGGGTAGATTTGGGTGTCTACCCTTTTTTTATGCCGTGCTTTTTATACTTCAGAATATATATTCTGACAATATAAGCTTAGCTTTGTGTAAATAGCATATAGTATATGTGCAATAAAGCTTGGATTTTTATAGGAACCCTTCTCCTAAATGTATGCGTAGTACAGACTTCCGCCCAATCTGTGCAGAGTGATTCCTATGAAATTTTTATCGAGAATGCCTTGAACTATGGAAAGAACAATGCCTATTCTCAAGCAGAAAACCAGCTTAGGAAAGCGCTCAACTTGCCCCATTTATCTGATGCTCAATTAAGTTATGCATATCTACTCTTATGTCATGTCTTTATGCACACAGAAGAACAAGATAGCTTACGCAAATATGTGCACACGCTTATCCCCCTGAGCTTGAATCCGGAAGTCCTGAATTCTACCAGAGGCATACAAGCTATCCGCGATGCGGGTACTTTCTTGGCTAGACTTAACAGTGATGTCGATATTCTATCCCTCTATAATAAGGCGGCGCAAGTCCTGGACAAGGTAGAGAACGATAGTATCTCTCTGTTAAAATCAGAGCTCTTGAGCGGAAGATATCTTGTCCTGGGTGGTGCATCGCAATGGAAAGATGCCTATAAAATAATCAAGGAAGCTCTGCAGCATAAAATAGCTTATTACGGTGAAAATACCGTAGAACTCGCTGATACCTATTACGATATGGCCTATATAGCCGATAAGCTCAATATAGATGGAGAAGCTTTAACTTATTATAAGAAATCAATCGATCTTTATAAGGCGATGAAACCGATTCCATATAAGAGTATAGGATTAGCAGAGAATAATCTTGCATACCTATTGAAGAGCCTTAAGTTATATAAACTCTCCTTGGAACACTTTAATTATGCATATTATTATTGGGTTATTCAGGCACGCGATTCCTCGAGGATGAATGCCCTTTATACCAATATGGGAAACATCCTCCATAGTATAGGGCGCTTTGATGAGGCTGAAGCTTATTTTAAGGAAGTATTGAAATTATTAAAGAGAAAAAAGCCACCTTACTGGGAGTCTGCCAATGTTTATGTGAGTCTTGCACGGAATGCGAGAAACATTGATGAAAAGCTGGCCTATTACCAAGATGCTCAAGATGCTGTCAATAGACTGGCGGGGAATTACGCAATTGAAGGAATTTTATATAACGACCTGGCACAATTCTATTTTGATAAACTTCCGGACAATTTCCTATCAGACTTGAATGCATCAGATCTCGAAAACCTCCACGCTAGTAATACATATTTCCGGCGTGAATTGTCAATTGATAAAGGGAATAAGACACTCGAGAAGTTTTATCTCTTGAGAAATCAATTGTTTTTACCGGATAGAAGGGCGTCTAGCATAAGAAAGATGAAAGAACTTCTTCCGGAATTTAAGCAGCTTCCACATCACCGAGACGTTCAACTTGTGTATTATACACTAGGAAAATTTTATGAGAACTCAGCAAAGCCGGATTCTGCATGGATTTATTACAACCGCCTACTCAGTACTATCAGTTCTATCAAGATAGGAGAAAATGAGATTGCCCGTATTGAGGCTATTGAAAGCTTACCACTCAATTTTCAGATACTGAGAATATTTTCTTACTATCTACATTTCCTTTACGATATGGAGGTCGAAGGACTGTTGAGTGATAGGCAGAGAGAAGATGCTAGAGCATTTGCGGAAGCGGCACAGAAAAATGCGGAAAGATACTTGCGATTTACACAGACCCAAGTATCGAAGGAATGGGAGATTTTTAAAGAGACGAGTGATATTTATCTGAAGTTTTTGGAAGCAATTCAAGAAGATAATGAAGATATAGATTTCAAGATTTTAGAGGCGATACACCGATTTCATTCTGTGAGTCTCTTGAAAACCTTGTTTAATAATTCTGTGGATTGGGGTAAAAACACGGGCATCCGAGATACAATTAAATCTTTACGGATGGTAAAAGCGCAACTTTATTCTATCCGTAGAAAAATGGAAGAGGTCAGTGATAAGGATAGGATTGAGCAACTTCATGTTGAGGAGATGAGATTAATGAAGCGTTCACAGCGTTTACAGAATTATCTCTTCCGACAGGAAAGAGATATAATTGCATTGAGCAATGAATTAAGCTCGTCAGCAACAAGCTTCAAGAATACCTTGAAAGAGAAGAAGATCCAGGTACTTATTCCATATACGACTAAAGATGGAATTAGCTTTATTATTTCTGCGAGTGAAGGTGGAATTCATGTAAATATTGTCTCGATTGATCCGGATAGCATGATTCACGCCTTTCGGATTGCCCTTCACGACAGGGAATTTATTCTCAATTCCCCACATCAGGCTGAGGCGCAATACAATTCATACGGCACAGAGACCTATGAGACATTTTTTAAATCTGTAGTTGATAAATTGGATCCCGACTTACCGATAGCATATATTTCTTATGGGAAATGGCAGAATCTTCCGGTTCATCTATTGCTGTATGAGAATCCGGAAAATTCTGATTGGAAAGATAAACCGTATCTATTTAAGAAATATCGGATTTATTATGCTTATGAAGTTGATGATTTACTGCAGAGTGAGGAATATGAAGTTCCGGATAAGATAAATTATGCAGTATTTGGGTGGAATAATCACAATTCAGCCAGAGGAGATCTGCTGAACTATATAAAAAATGAGCTTCAATTTATCCGACAATATGCCGATGCACATCTTTACTGGGGCGACTCATCAACGGTGGAAATATTCTTGGAGAAGGCGCCCAAGTACAATGTCGTGCACATTGCGACACATGGGATAGTCGTGGATACAAGCTCGGTTGATAGTTATCTGAGTTTTTATCCGGATAGTATTTATGAAGGAAAATTAACCATAGGTCAGATTTATAACAGCTATTTTCCTATTGATCTACTTGTTCTGAGCGCATGTAATTCTGGTGTTCAGAACTTGGGAGCACTTCCGGGTTATTCATCGTTCAATCGCGCTTTTAAGCATAGCGGAGTTCAGTCCACAATTGTGTCGTTATGGAATATCTCCGATCCTGCTACAGAAGCATTTATGAAGGTCTTTTATCGTAATCTGGATGAAACACATGATTCTTTCCGTGCTTTATATGAATCCTATGAAGAGATTCTGAGAAAGGATGCCTTATTAAAACTCCATCCATATTACTGGGGTGGCTTTATTTATTATGGTTCACCGAAGACCAGACAAGAGAGCTTTATCGGAAACTATTACCTTATTCTCTTGGGAAGTCTCTGTCTAGTAATTGCATTCATCTGGTTTTATAAAGTCAGGCAGGCGAAGAAGTAAGTCGGCTGATGAGCTTATTTTATTGTGAAGTAAAACTTAATATGGATGCTCATCTATGGGATGTAGAATGATGTTTCTTATTATGTGCGATAATTGCGATAGAGGATGAATATAGCCATCATACATATCCGGTTGAATGTGTCTGATGTAGTGGTGAATGGCAGCTATAATAATTGGCTTTTTAAGATGGATGCCAGGATACATGAAGCATCGACGTACAGAAATTATATAAGCATTCAATAATGGCTTATAAACCTAGGAATGCTACGTGAGGAGACTTTTCCCTTGGGTACATTATATGTATGAGTTGATAAGATTGAATATGAAAGCTATTCAAGTCTCCGGAATAATGCCGGGTGTTGCAGATTTATCGGTGGTTTAACGATATTGGATTCTCGTTCATAAGAATTGAGCAAGAAGTTGTGAAAATATGGAATATAGAAGGATATGAAGATATTTTATGCAGAAAGTGCCGTGGATTATGCCTCGTATACTTTTCCTTATGGGGTTTATTGCGTGGCGGAGACAGAATATGAATATGCGCAGATCTATGAACAAGGCTTTCTGCCATATACCGATAGGGTCGAGCTGAACAAAAGTATTTTTTATATGGCTAGAAGTTTACGTGTGCGTCTTCCCGAATTGAGTTCAACATCAGAGAATAGGCGCACGGATCGCAAGCTTGATGAACTCAATATCCGATCTGAATGGATTGATATTGAAGATTTTGATAGAGGTGATTCGCATTTCAGACATTTGTGTTCCAGCTATACCGCTGAGCGATTTAAGGAAGGTGAGATGTCTTCAGAGCGCTTGGATTATGTGCTGGCTCATGATTTATTAACACATATCTGGATGTGTACACTGGAAGATGTGCCGGTAGGTTATGTATTGGTTTCTCAGCATGATAATATGGCGCATTACTGGTATGCCTTTATATCATTGAAGTATCTTCATGATTATCCACTGGGTAAATGGATGATGTGGAATGTCCTGAAAGCGTGTCGGGATAGGGGATTGCTTTATTGTTATCTAGGGACCGTATATGGCACGCGCTCATTATATAAAGTAAGGGACCATAATGGGATTGAATTTTACGATGGTCGGGGCTGGAATAAGGATAAGGATTTTTTAAAAACACTATGCAAGAATGATGCGAGTCGTAAAATTAAAGATGCATTTAAAATAAGTGACAATCCTAGGAAATTTATTGAATTCAACTAAATTAGAGTTATGGAATACGGCTTTTTCTCTTTAATACCTCCTGTGGTTGCCATAGCTCTGGCGATATGGACGCGGAAAGTATATGTATCGTTATTATTTGGTGTTTTTATGGGCTGGCTTGTTGTGGCCGGCTGGAATATACCTGAAGGATTCCTTATGACTATAGAGGCATTCGTGGGGGTATTTGCGGAAGCTGGGAATACAAGAACGATTATGTTTTCAGCCTTGATGGGAGCATTGATATACTTTATGCAGGCATCGGGAGGTGTGAAAGGCTTTATAAACTCGGTTGAGAATTATCTGGAGAAAAGGAAACACAGGGGAATAGAGGGACGACGACGGAGCGTCCAGTTTATGGGCTGGATAACCGGCATGGTAGTATTTGTGGAGACGAGTATATCGGTGTTGACCGTGGGGATTTTATTCCGACCATTATTTGATAAATTGAAGATAAGTAGAGAGAAGCTCGCCTATATTGCGGACTCTACGAGTGCTCCGACCTCGGTATTATTGCCATTTAATGCCTGGGGTGCATTTATAATGGGCCTCTTGATTACACAGGGTATAGATAAGCCATTTCCACTATTAATTGAGTCGATATTCTTAAATTTCTATCCGATATTTGCCTTGATAATGGTATTTCTGGTTATCCGGTTTCAGTGGAATATAGGTCCGATGAAGAAGGCAGCAGAGCGCATGAGGACTACGGGTGAACTCTTTGATGAAGGTTCTACACCGATGATGGCTACGGAGTTAACGGAAACGAAGGCAAAGGAAGGCGTTAAGGCACAGACAATTAATATGTTGCTTCCGCTAGCAATGATGATTCTTATGATGCCGATAATGTTGACAGTGACGGGATGGGATGCAGCTGTTGCAGCTATACCGGATGGGACATTTATAGAGAAAGTTTTACACTCAATCAATGAAGGTTCCGGTTCTACATCAGTGCTGGTTGCGGTTACAGTTGCACTGATTACAGGATATATATTATATGCGATTAAAGGTATTTTTACAGGCAAGGAACTAGTTGACGGGACGATGACCGGTATCAAAGGGATGATGCCGCTGGCATTGTTGATGATGTTTGCATTTGCTATAAATGATGTCTGTGTCGCATTGCAGACAGGAGAATACGTAGCCTCTGTTGCGCAGTCCTGGTTATCTCCATCGCTGGTGCCTGCACTTATCTTCTTGATATCGGCATTTATTGCATTTGCCACGGGGACCTCGTGGGGGACATTTGCCATTATGATAGGTATTGCTATTCCTATGGCTCAGGTTATGGATGCACACTTATTGCTCACGCTTGCTGCCGTGCTCGGTGGTGGTGTATTTGGGGATCATTGTTCGCCGATTTCTGATACGACAATATTGAGCAGTATGGCGGCTGCTTCTGATCACATTGATCACGTTAAAACGCAGTTGCCCTATGGATTAATCTGTGGAGCTTGTGCCATTTTATGTTATCTTGTTTCAGGTTATATGCTGACCTGAGATTGAGCAACTAGCTGTGCAAATTTTTATGATCGATATGCATTAACTCTCTTGGATTAAGGGGAATTATAGGGAAGATAGACTGACGAGGCAATTGTGATTTATGCACAGAGTGATATTGAGGCTTGACATTGTATGGCTCATATTCCATCAAATTGTAGTACGGCATAATTCCTACCTTCTTTTTGCGCAAGCAAAAATGCGTTTACAATATCGTCCAGCGTTTTTTCAAGTGGTGTATAATGGAGCTTTAATAGTTCGATGCTCTTTGAATTATCGTATTTGGTTTTTCGGCGAGAAGAAAGTACGGTGTGTTTTGTTACGACCGGCTCACTTGAAGTAAGGATACCTTTCAATTTCTCCCACCTCCAGAAAAGGCCACCGAGCCAGTCAGGTAACTCATTCTTGGGCATTTTTACCTTGAGTTTTTCCGTGAGTAGGGCAAAGAAATCTTTATATAGGATATTGACGCCATTTATAACAAATCGTTCATCAGTAATGGGGGATTCCATACACAAGCGCGCTGCAATGGCCACATCTCTCACATCGACAAATGCTGCGCTTCCGCGGGGGTAAAAAGGAAGCCCTTCAGCTGTCCTCGAGATAATAGCCGCCGAGCTACTGCCCCAGAATCCCGCTCCGAGAATAACCGAGGGGTTTAAGATAATCGTATCAAGCCCCTCTTGCTGTCCTCTCCAGACATGCCTTTCAGCACTATATTTACTCTTGCTATACGGACTATTATCAGCACTCTGGTCAAAGTTGTCTCGCTCCGTAGTCAATCCTCCATTGCCTTGCCTTCCGAGCGCAGCAATAGAGCTGATATGGACGAGCTTGCCGACTTTATAGTGCAGTGCCGCATTGACGATATTTTCAGTTCCGAGGATGTTCACTTCATACATTTCTTCCTTCCCGGAGCTTGCCAGCGATACAATTGCCGCAGTATGAATAAGTATGTCCCCTTTCTCCAGGAAATCGAGACTGGTAAGATCGGTAATATCCGCATTAATCCAGCTTATGTTATCCTTGACATCAGCGACGAGTTGCATGGATGAATTTTCTCTTTTTATACCCACTATATTCTTATATCCGCTTCCGCAAATGTGCCGAAGGATATGACTACCGAGCATGCCTGTTGCACCGGTGATTACAATCCGTGTGTGCTTATTTATTTCCATTCGGTGCATTCATATATACTGCTCCTGCAGAGACGAGGTCTCGTGCTCTTGTCATTCCTTTTAAATAATTGGGCCTGCCGATATAACGCAGTTGTGCTGCCAATGCAATTAATAGACTTTCTTTAAAATCAATCAAATTCTTGTCCGGAAGCACAATATCCGTATTAGGTGCATATTCACGGAGTAATTTTATGAAATATTTATTGTGTGCGCCTCCTCCGGTAACAAGACAAGATGAAATACCTTCCAAGTGCTCTGAAATCTCCCCGGCGATATGCTTATAAAAAGTATGGAGGAGATCCGGGATGTCCAGTTGAGAATCTATGAGAAAAGGCTGGAAATAGTCACTGATCTTATCATTGGAAAGAGAACGTGGTATAGCAAGCTTATAAAAAGGAAAAGCCTGAAAAAAATATGCTATTTTCTCATGATATGTGCCGGTAGAGCCGATATTCCCATCCCGATCGTAGGTATAGCCGGCTTGTTGTGCTAGGAAATTAATTACTTGATTGAAGGGGCCTATATCATAGGCTGCATCATCGGTCGTTATGTTGACAATGCCACCGAGATTTATCCATGCATTATATTCAGAAAAGAGGAGATGGTCCACGAGTGGTGCCATAGGTGCACCTTCACCGCCGCGTGCGATATCTTGGTTTCTGAAATCTGTGATGCAGGGAATATTGACCTTTTCACTTATTTTTCCTCCATTTCCGAGTTGAATTGAATATCCCTGTTCCGGTTGGTGGAGAAAAGTGTGTCCGTGGAGTCCTATAAGATCGCAGGGAACATTGTCAGAAAGGAAATCGAGTATTTCTTCTATCAAGAAATCAGTATATGCATTTTCTATGGCAAAGTATTCTACTGCGTTGACGCTTGCAAGATCAGAAAGACCTTGTTTAATCGCTTCCGGGTAATCGGCCGTGGAAGTTTTTAAACAATCCCAGTCGATATCGGGATATGAACTCGTATCAATCGTGAATAGAGCGAGGTCAACACCGTCAAGCGAGCTGCCTGACATAATCCCCAGTACTCCCAGTTTCTTATTTCTCATCGGAAAATTTCATTGTGAACTTGGCAACTTTTTTAATCTGCTCGTCGGACAAGGTGTTGCCAAATGGAGTCATGAGCCCTTTCCCGCGGGTGATAATCATAATCCTATCTGTCAAGGGAAGTTCAGATTGCGTGAGATCTTTTGCTCCATTGGCACCGCGCTTTCCATCAGCACCGTGACATACCGCACAGTAGGTCATGAAAATGTCTTCTCCACTCATATTTTTTGTGGAAGCTGCATTATTGCAATTTGAAAGCAATATAATGAAGATTCCCATACTGAGAAAAATGTAAAACTTGCGCATATACTTATATCTTTGAACTTCGTTTATATTACATAAATTGCAAGCAAAAGTTTACTGTATGACAGCTCGACTCGGGCTAGTGAACGATAGTCCTTGTAAAATGTTAAAAGATTATCTTAAAGATTAATTGAAAATCGGGAATAGAATTAACCAGAGAAAAGAAATTAAACCGGAATAACATGAAGACAATACATTACTTCTTAATCCTGTGCCTGAGCTCTACTATGCTTCTGAGCTCTTGCGACGAGGATGGAGATATAAATATTTTTACTATTCAAGATGATAAAAAGCTCGGTCAGCAGTTGCGAGACGAGATTTTGAATTCGCCGGATGAATATAATATTATCGATAGAGCCGATAATCCACAAGCCTATAATTATGTGGAAGAAATTGTACAGGAAATTCTGAATACCGGTAAGGTACGTTATAAGGATGAATTTCCGTGGGAAGTATATCTTATCAAGGATGATTCTACCTTGAATGCTTTCTGCGCACCCGGCGGCTATATCTTTGTCTATTCCGGTATCATTAAATTTCTGGATGAGAAAGATGCATTTGTCGGTGTGATGGGCCATGAAATGGCACACGCAGATCTCCGCCACTCAACGGAGCAACTGACCAAAGCCTATGGTGTCACTACCTTGTTAAATATCGCTCTCGGAAAGGATGATAATACATTAATAAAACAAGTTCTATCTTCCTTATTGTCCTTAAAATTCAGCCGTAATGATGAGGCCGAGGCAGATAAACAATCCGTAATTTATCTCTGTGGAACGCAATACGCCGCCAATGGCGCCGCTGCTTTCTTTGAAAAACTTGAGGCTGCAGGAACACCTACTCCACCGGAATTTTTAAGCACTCATCCATCACCGGAACATCGCATCGAGGATATTAATAAGGAAGCAGAGGAAAGAGATTGTGATACTACCTATAATTCTTCACAGTCAGAATGGAGAGAATTCCAGAATAGCTTGTAATCGATGCTGATTATCTCGCTATTGTAAGCCGTAAGTTGAAGGTCGTATGCGGAAACCAGCTGAGCTCATTTAATGATAGAGGCCCGGCTCCTTTCCTCTTGAGGATGATTGAGAAAATTCATGCCTTTCTATAAGCTAGGTAACACTCGCTGGTTTAAAGGTCAAGTGCTCAGAGGAGTCTCCTTCGGCGGACTATATACAAGACTTCGCTCTGTAATAAAAGGGGTATAGCCTAGAAAATCCTTGTAATTAAAATGTCCAGCTTACGCCGCCGATAATATATCCAGGGAAAATCATATATCGTGTAAAGGTATTGGCATTGAGACCAAAGTTATTGACGAGTTTCTCCTTAGGTTCCAGATTGAGAATATTATCGGCAACTATCGTGAATCTCAATGGTAAATTTTTAAGCTCATAACTCGCCTCTATGTCCCAGATATACAATTCCGATGATTCTGCTCCACCGCGATCAAAGTTGTAGTCAAAGTCCGTTTCTATCTTGAAACCACCGACCTTGTACTCGAGCTCTATGCGCGGCGTATAAGACGTAAAGCCTGTCTTCCGCCCATTCTCTTGTATGCTTGAATTATAACTATAGCTGAAACCAAGGTCAACGTTTAATGGAAACTCCCACTTGGATCGTATGCTCAAGGAGGCGCGATAAAAATTATTCTTTACCTTGAAGGTCGCATCCTGCCTTGCCGCAAATCCCTCCGACCACGTATAATTCAAGCGGGGCCTTATCGATATAGGCAATATATCCAATTCCTTTCCAAACATTAAAAAACTGGAAAAACTCTGACTGAAAGGTACCAATGTCGTCGCACTTAAGATATATTCAGGATATTGTTGCCTCAAGCCGCTGATTACATCATCAGAATATGAATACGATACAGAACCAAACATAAACAGCTCCTTCATTACATTAAAATTCCTATACCACAACCGCGTATTATAAGACTTCTGTGCGATGTCCATGGGAAACATTCCCGTACTTAATTGTGTAGCAGATTCAATTTCATAGGTTGACCTTACCTGATTGAAAGATGGATATTCAAGTCCATAGCCTCCTGAAAAACCCACTACATGCGCTCGGTTGAACTTCCTTTTTACTTCAAGTTCATAACCCGGGAAAAACTCTTCATGCGCGCCGGCAATGGCAAAATGTCTATTATAATAATTTAAGCTTATCTTCGGTGCTATTTCCCAGTCAGCACTCTCATATCCTCCCTTTACTCCTATCACTGCAGCATGTTGTTGCAATTCAGCATCGCGATCGAAGTCCACAATACCTACCTTATCAGCATTGAGTAGTAGTTTATTATGCGTGTAAGAATACTCTGCAAGTGGTTGTATAAACAAGTCATTCTTTACTAGTTTAAGGTCTGTAGAAACATTAAGCTGTTGATCGAGTCTCGTCCTGTTCTGCAATATACTATACGAGCTATCTCCCGCTATCGGCAAGGCGAGAAATGGAAAATCATCCCTGAAATAATTGCCGCCGGTAACCTTGGTATTATCGTATCTCATATCAATTCTCCACTGCCCTTTTTCTCCAACCTTTCTCCGCATCAACATACTCGGTAATACAAGATAATTATCATCGTCGGATGTTCTTATAGTTTTAAACTGCTTGGCTCCGTATTTCCCGGTATTATTATAGTCAACACTTGCAGTATTATAACTCAAGGGGATACTGAAGCTCATAAAAGTAAGACTGTCGAGTTGATAATCTATTTTGCCCACGACACTCACGATAGGCGTCTTGGAGAATGAGCTCATATTCTCCGTTCTCGTGATATTTTCACTGAGGTATTCTGTTCTTGTAAAAACTTCTGATTTCCTCTCGGCATAAGCAGCAATAGCAAATGCTTTCACCTGCAACTTGTCATTGGGTTGATAATCGAGGTTAATATTGACTATTCCATCCCGATTGGATTGCACCCTGTCGCTTATCCGTAATCCCGACGGCAACAATGCGGTCATCGAGCTGTTGCTTATCACAAATCTACGGCCATGCCGATCTCCACTCAGCATCCCGCGTATATCGCTCCAGTTCAGGACCTCCTCACCGACGTTATTAGCTCGGACAAATGTACTTATACCGAGCTTATCTCCGAGTTTAAAGGCATTGACACTTCCCTTTACTGAATGTGGATAACCCCCGAGGACTTCCACCTCTCCGGACCATTTATCAAGTTCGCTGTCTTTCAATCTGACATCCATCGCCACATCTTCCGACCTCTCCGTATTAAATTGCTGTGCATCGGTTTTATAATTCTCAATAATTTTTATCGTCTTCAGCTGATCCGCTCTTATACCTTCTGTCGCCAGCTTCTGATTACTGTTTATAATATCGCGTCCCTGGACAAGAAGCTTTGTGATTTTCTCGCCACCGTAATACACGGAACCATCACGGATCTCCATCCCCGGAAGTCGATTAATAACATCGCCCAGAGTACGCTCCGCGCCCGTCGTAAAATATCCAAGGTCAAAGGTAAGCGTATCTCCATCTTGCTTAACACCTATTTTCTCCCCTTCGATTGTGACTGCCTCGAGATTAAAGCCCTCTTGTTTAAGCCTTACGGCAAATGGCTGCGCGTATTGCTCAGGACTCGTAATAAGCTGAAAAACCTTCCCCAGGCCAAATTTGCTGAACTCCAGTACAAAGCTGTCTCTGTCCGGAACCTTTGCCGACCATTTGCCTTGAGCGTCTGTCAATGCATAATCAATGAAAGTCACGGAATCAAGCTCTAGTATATTCACCACGGCCTGCTCCACCGGTGAGCCTGTTTCATCATAGATGCTTCCTTTCATAACATCTTGTGCCATTCCCGTTGAAATACTTATGAAAAGCACAATTGACAAGGATAAAAGCACCTTGTCGACACTAGTTCTTGTAAAATTAATCATCATTATTGTTAAGTCTTTTTACGACATTGGCCTGCCATGCTTTTTCTCTGAATTTATCTTCAGAAATACAAGTCGATAAATCGCTAGGCGCGGGTTCAATTTCTTTCTCTATTTTCTTAATCCATTCTGCAATATAAATCGCCGTCGGACTTTCAACCGCCAGAATCAATCCAGGCAATCCGCTATACGTCTCAGGCCCGGCAGATATCGGGATAGCACGAGTAAACCATGCCACTATCGTATCACCATTTTCATTCAAGGTAAATGCCTTATTGCACAGGATGTCACAGAAAACTTTTACTCCTTTATCCATCTGCCATTCATAAGTCTCCTGCGTATTGATTCCGGTACAGATAGAATCCGGGAGTAAGCTCGAGTGTTTAATGCTTATCCCTTTCCTTAAATTACTTCTCCAGTAATAGGTTTTTTCATAATTGCCACCCCACCAGCCACGTTCACGGTTCTCTTCCTTCCGCATATCGACTAGAGTATCAAATTTAAATACCGCATTCATACCATCTGTGTATAAATTATAATACGATCGCACATTATTGGCTTCTTCATTCTTGCGCATCATATATCTCCGCTTTTCAGCAGCAGAACTGTACCATCGAGGGATGTCATTTTCATTGGGGACGACCTGCTTCTTATAAAACACATGTAAAGTCTGACTGCTTGCTACCTGCCCTTGACAGATAAAAAGCACACCCAATATCATTATTATTACTCTACTCATATCTCCTTTCATTCTGGAACGCAATTGTAAAAGGTTTAAGGCACTTTCCATTGACCTAATCTACCAAACGCTCTATTTCTTGGATTATTGGCTCTTCTATCTATCTTGTATCGTGAGAAAGGGATAAATGGATGAAAATTTACTTGTGATTTTGCCCGTGCCTTATATCTATAATGGCAGATGCCCTTGCATGTCTCAAGCTGAAATATTTGCCTTATGTGGAAACACTAGTTTACTTCTGTACCATCGCTGCTTTCAGGCTTCTCTTTTAAATTGTCAAATAGATCTTTACTCCCGGCTCCCATACTTACCACAGTGCGGAGTGCCGGCTCAAGCTTCACATCGACAAAATGGAGCTGTTTTTCAGAAACATGATAGACCATGCCATTGGCAGGATTGGGTGCAGTAGGAATATATACCGTGTACATCTCTTTATCAATCTTCTGAATCACAAATGCCGTCTGCAAGGTTCCCGTCTTAAAAATATCAACCAGCGCAACATGTTGAAAGGGCAATTCCTTGGCTCCGGTAAATTGACGCAAAGTCTCTCTGAAAGTCGAGTATAATGGTATCTGATAAAGAAATGCCTTTTCAAATTGACTGAAGTACATATTCCCGATACGCGTGCTGATAAATAATCCGGCAAAGTAAAATATGCCTATCAATATCCCTAGTGATAATAGATAAATAAACCAGCCCGGATTCCCACCTCCCGTCAGAATCTCTGCAATGGGCCGCAAGATGCTGAGGACGAGATTGAATACAAATACGATAACAAACAATAATATTATCACGGGCAGTAGCATGACTATCCCTTTAAATACCGTATTGAGAAACTTTTTCTTCGTTTTATCTCTGAGTCTAGATTCCTTTCCATGATTGGGCTTTGATGGCATCATGTTTTTATTCTTTTTTGTTTAAAATCTATTTCAAATGGTAAAGTAACGCATTAAGCGCGATTAATCATAAATATAAACTCCTGAAGACACAAGGGTTGCAATCCGACAGAGAAAACAACTGAAAACCGGCCTTTAATCACATATATCGGTACAGTTTCTTTTAAAAGCATTATTCTGACCTCACTTGTACCGAAGAATTTTTCATACCTTTAGCCTTATTGTCAAAAGTGCTATTTATGGTTCATTATCTCGTAAAGTCATTGATCTTATTTACCTTGATCTTCTTTGTTTATTCTCCTGTCAATGCACAACAGACAGAGGATATCGATTACACTCAATACGTCGATCCCTTTATCGGTACAGGCGGGCATGGGCATACATTTCCCGGCGCAACAATGCCATTCGGTATGATACAAGTGAGTCCGGATACGCGGTTGACAGGCTGGGACGGTTGTTCCGGATATCATTATTCCGATAATTATATCTATGGATTTTCTCATACGCATTTAAGCGGTACCGGAGTAAGTGATTATGGCGATATTTTACTTATGCCTACCGACAGAGTAATCTTTCAAAACGGTGCCGATGGCTCCGGAGGTTATCGCGCTCATTTTTCCCACGAAAATGAGGATGCTTCACCCGGTTATTATAAGGTCTATCTCGACTCTACTGATATTACAGTAGAACTCACTTGCTCTTATAGAAGTGCGATACATAAATATCGGTATCCATCCGCTGAAAATCAAGTTGTTATTCTTGACCTTGAGCATAGAGACAAGCTACTGGACTATAAAATTAAGATTATCGATAAGCACACTATCACAGGATATCGCTTCTCGGATGCATGGGCCAATAATCAAAAAGTCTTTTACTATATCCATTTTTCGCAAGCAGTAAAAACATACTATTTCTCCAATCCCGATGAACAGAAACTCCCATCTTCTTCACCGACGAAGCTTGCTGTACAATTCCATAATCCGGAGAATAAGCCTCTTATTGTAAAAGTAGGTATCTCCGCTGTGGACATTGCAGGAGCCAAGGCAAATATGCTGGCAGAAATAGGGGAACTGACATTTGCGGAAGCTAAAAAACAAGCTAAAGAAGCCTGGAACAGCGAATTGCATAAAATTGAAATTAAAACAAGCGATAAAGCCGAGAAAGTCAAGTTCTACACGGCAATGTACCATACAATGATAGCTCCCAATATCTACCAAGACGTCGATGGGCGATATCGCGGCATGGACTTAAAGGTGCACCAGGCTGATTTTACCTATTATACCGTATTTTCTCTGTGGGATACTTACAGGGCTACACATCCATTGTTTACCATTATCGACCAAGCGCGTACAACTGATTTTATCAGAACCTTTCTCGCCAAGTATAAGGAAGGTGGGATTATTCCGATATGGGATCTTTCAGCTTGCTACACAGGCTGTATGATCGGTTATCATTCTATCCCTGTAATTGCCGATGCATATATGAAAGGCATCAGGGATTATGACACGGAGCTGGCGCTTGAAGCAATGGTACATTCAGCCACGCAAGAGCATCTCGGCTTAAAATCCTATATGCAATATGGAGTAATACCGATAGAGGATGAAGGTGAGTCGGTTTCAAAGACGCTAGAATATGCCTATGATGACTGGTGTATTGCTCAGATGGCGCAGGAAATGGGGGAAAGCGATATTTACAAAGAATTTATCCGCCGAGCACAGTATTACAAAAACGAATTTGATCCGAAGACAGGATTTATGCGTGGACGGATTCATAATAGATGGTTTACGCCATTTGATCCCTATGAAGTGAACTTTAATTTTACGGAGGCCAATTCCTGGCAATATAGCTTTTATGTACCACAGGATATCAGCGGACTCATTGATTTATATGGTGGGAAAAAGAACTTTGAGAGGAGGCTCGATGCTTTATTCAATGCAAATACAGAAACTACGGGACGTCATCAGGTGGATATGACAGGACTCATAGGTCAATATGTTCAGGGGAATGAGCCATCGCATCAGATTGCTTATATGTACAACTTTGTCAATGCACCATATAAAACACAGAAATACGTACATCAGATCTGCTCGGAACTCTATAAAACCGGTCCGGGCGGCATTCCGGGCAATGAAGATTGCGGTCAGATGAGTGCCTGGTACATTTTCAGTACCCTTGGTTTTTATCCTGTAACACCGGGAAATAATCAATATATTATCGGCACACCGAGATTTGCGGAAGCTGAAATCTATCTCGAAAATGGGAATACCTTCACGGTTAAAGCCAAGAACCTATCAGATAACAATTTCTATATCCAATCTGCTCGCCTCAATGGGAAGCCGTATCCCTATTCTTATATCACACACGATGTAATTATGGAAGGAGGAACGCTGACATTTTTCATGACAGATAAGCCCTCCGAATGGGCAACTTCTGATACTTCTACGCCGGTGACTTCCATTGACAAGCATATGATTGTACCGCTGCCTTTTATCGCGGGAGGCAAGCTGGTATTTCAGGATAGTACCCGGATTGTCTTGAATACAATTGACGATAAGTCTAGTATTTATTATAAGTTGGGCGATTCAAGCTTTCGCAAATATGATGGACCATTCACCATTCATCACTCGACAGAGCTCACAATATATGGGAAGCGTGGATTGAAGAAAAGTGCGGCATTTACGACGATATTTTCAGAAATGAATCCCAATATCAGCTTGAAACTAGAGACTCAATATGCGCGTCAATATAATGCCGGTGGAAAGAATGCCCTTATCGATGGTTTTTATGGTTCTACCGATTATCGCACCGGAACATGGCAAGGCTATGACGATACAGACCTTATTGCGACGATAACTCTCGACACGCCCAAGATAATTGACCGGGTCAGTATCGGCTTCCTTCAATACCAAAAGTCGTGGATTTTCCTTCCCAAGGAGGTTCTTGTTTCAATTTCTACAGATGGAAAAACATTCCATCAAATCGATAAAAAACTATTCACCGATATTAAGAAGAAAAGCTCAAATAAGATTGTCAATGTTGGCTTTCCTATCGATCAGAAAATAAAAGCTGTCAGGATTCATGCTGTAAAAGCCGGGCATTTACCTTCCTGGCATCCTGGCTATCCGTATGATGGGAAAACGTGGATATTTGCAGATGAAATAACGGTTTATGAAGGAAAATAACGCTAGCCTGCAGTACAGAACGGCATTTATTATAATCACGGTTCTCTTTTTTCTGTGGGGTTTTACCACAGTTCTCATCGATTCATTGATACCGCATTTGATCCGTTTATTTGACTTGACATATTTCCAGGCAGGCCTCGTGCAATTTGCCTTCTTCGCAGCCTATTTTATACTTTCTATACCGGCGAGTTCAATCCTTTCTGTAATTGGTTATAAAAAGGGGATTGTCGTCGGCTTGTGTACGATGGCTATCGGTTGTTTTCTCTTTTATCCGGCAGCCTCGTATCGGGAATTCGGAATATTTATCGCGGCAAATTTTGTGCTGGCAGCAGGAATAACCGTACTACAAGTCGCTGCCAATCCCTATGTCACTGTACTAGGTAGTAGTGAAGGGGCATCGAGTAGGTTGAATTTGTCCCAGGCATTTAATTCGCTCGGTACGGCAATTGCACCGATATTCGGCGCAGCATTTATTCTCAGCGATGCGGTAAAAAGTCAAGATGAGATTAATGCACTCAGTACCCAAGCCAAAGAAGTCTATCTCGCATCAGAAGCAGATGCGGTGCAAAGGCCATTTCTTTATCTCGGTATTTTTATTCTCTGCATTGCAACATACTTTGTCTTTACCCGATTACCGAAGGTAATGGATGAGAAAAGCAAGGGGAAATATTTCGATTTGTTCAAGCATAGAAACCTCATGCTAGGAGTTGTGGGAATTTTCTTTTACGTCGGTTCAGAAGTAGCTATCGGCAGTTATGTGGTCAATTATTTTCTCTCGATGAATATCGATGAATTAATTATGAACAATAGTTTTATGCGGAGTATTTCAGCAGCATTGCTCAGTACAGGCATAGAACATAGCGATGGGGCGGCAATTGTGGGTGTATTTGCTACTTTTTACTGGTCAGGAGCAATGATAGGAAGGTTTATCGGTTCTTATCTGACACGGGTATTTAAACCGGCAATCGTATTGTGTTGCTTTGCCGCTTGTGCGATAATTCTCCTGCTTATATCCATGAACAGTATAGGATTTTTATCAATGTGGTCGATACTCTGTGTCGGACTGTTTAACTCCATTATGTTCCCAACGATATTCGCACTGGCGATAGATGACTTGGATGACTTGAAGCCGCTTGCATCGGGATTGTTATGCACAGCAATTGTAGGTGGGGCAGTCATTCCGCCATTGTATGGTTTATTGACGGATAACTTCGGTTTTAAAATGGCGCTCTTTCTCCTGATATTCTGCTATGGATATATCTTCTATTATGGAAACTGGAAGAGAGGAAGGAAAACTGTCAGATCGTAATTTAATGTTTTATTTGCCTTTCCATACTACTTTTTATCTATCCGGTGAAATGGCAAGCCCTGTACGCAAGGAGTATCTATCCTGACTTCGACACTGGGACACCCTAATCAAGATTTTCCCAAAAATCGTCCTCG
>CAYTBT010000030.1:0-36311 GCA_964436125.1 uncultured Saprospiraceae bacterium
AGGACGATTTTTGGGAAAATCTTGATTAGGGTGTCCCAGTGTCGAAGTCAGGAAAAAAACAAGATTCTTCACCTACTTTGAAATCTGAGGATTAAGCTAAATCAGCGGGGAGATGCTTTATGGAAAATCTTGATTAGGGTGTCTCGATGTCGAGGTCAGGAAAGAGATTAATTAAACAATGAGATCTGAGTATAGCTCCTCTGCATATCGGTAACCGAGATTAATCCGTTTTTCAATGATTTCCGGTCGCGAGTCCAATGTTTCTCCTAGTTCACCCTTTTTAGGGCTGATGAGCTTATAATTGTAGTATCGTTTTGCTTTCCCTTTCCATATTAAATCAATGCCAGCCTCATTTGCTTGCTTGACAAAGGCATTTGTCTTTAAGAATTCACGGATATCGTCATTGAAAATCTCGGCAAGTGTGATCTCTGTTAATGAGCGCAATGCAATATCGGCAATATTCATTTCCTCATCTATAGGACTTATAAATCCACTATTGCAATTTATAATGAAAACCTCGTACCGGGCATCGTCGGTATCGGCATTAATGGCTTCTACGACATCGCTCAATGGAGAAATATTTCTTATCCCACCATCTACGCTATTTAGTATTTCCTTGTCTTGTCCCGGCAAATTGATTCTACGGACCGGAGGCCAGATAATCGGCATTGAAGTCGAAGCGATAATCGCTTTCACCAGTTCCCGATTATCCTTAAAGTCTCGCGCTGAAAAAGAGTAATAATTCCCGTCCTGGAGCGATACAAATCCACATTTGTACATCGTTTCTCGAGGGATCTGATCGAGCTCAACATATTTTAAGAGTTTTTCTTCCAGCGGCTTATTAGTGGCAAGAGATTTAAAATGCGAGAAATTTTCATCAAATTCCTTTTTGGCTTCCTTTAGAATCGTTGATAGCATCCCGGTATTTTTCCGATTAAAGGCTCTTTTCAGTGCGTTCCAAGCACCCTTGAGTACCATTCCACCACTGATTTTAAAACCAGGTAATAAATCATTCTTTAACTGTTCAAAGCTCAGGCGTATCTGACCTCGGTCAGTGATATAGCGGGATTCATAGATTTCATTTCCACCCTTCTCTTTAACAAGTTGCCACAAATCTTCGAGTTCATCAAATTTATTGCAAGCCGTCAGTATACCATTTAAAGATCCCGCAGAAACCCCACAGATAACATCAAAGTAGAATTCATCCCTACCGCTTATTGCTTTCCAATTCTCGCGGAGGTAACGCAGTGCTCCTAGCTGGAAAGCACCCTTAAATCCTCCTCCACTGAGTGCAAGTGCATATTTCTTTTCTTTCATCCTACTTCATAATTTGTTTCAGAAATTATCCTCATAGGACAATATACGGAAAAGAAATGACATATATACAGCACCTGTTATTCCATCAAAAGAAGATAGAACAAGGTGTTTCCTAGGAAGAGAAAGGCTTAACAATTTATTTAAGACCTATCTGCCCAGGATATTCACGTTTTAAAAAGGAATGTGTACCTTTCGATGCTTTAGATTGGAATTGTATGTTAACATAGAATTTTTACAGCTATTCCTCAGTGTAATTTTTATTTAATGATGCTTATTTCCATTGGCTATGTGGAATAATAAATTGTACAGTTATGTATAAAAACAGCTTAATACACACCTTTTTATTCTTATGCCTAAGTGCCATTGTATATGGCCAGGAGCTTAAAATTCCTCTGGATACCACTATAAAAACAGATCATTCCATAGCGATTAATGGAAAAAATTATAATTACACTGCAGAGGTGGGATTTCAACCTGTGTGGAACGATAGTGGAGAGGTTATCGCTACGGTCCAGTACACTTACTATAGCGTACCCACGGAACATCCGGAGAAAAGGCCATTACTTATCTCATTCAATGGTGGACCGGGATCGGCATCGGTATGGATGCATCTAGGATATACAGGACCGGTATTATTGAAAGTAAGCGATGAGGGCTTTCCCGTGCAGCCCTATGGTTTAAAGCCCAATCACGAGAGTATTCTCGATGTGAGCGATATCGTGTATGTCAATCCGGTCAATACGGGATATTCTCGGGTAGTTGACAAAGAAATTGATGCAAGATCTGCCTTCTTCGGGGTTAATCAAGATATTGATTACTTGGCGTCATGGATATCGACCTTCGTCCAGCGGCATAACAGGTGGCTTTCCCCCAAGTTTCTCATCGGTGAAAGTTATGGAACGGTACGCGTATCGGGTCTCGCTCTAGAGCTCCAGAGATCAGAATGGATGTATGTCAATGGCGTTATTCTCGTTTCTCCCACCGATTTAGGCATTGATAGAGATGGAGCAATATCAGCTGCCAATAGCCTTCCCTACTATGCCGTCACTGCGTGGTATCACAAGCAGCTCAGTGATAAATTACAAGCACTTAGTATTGAAGAACTTGCTAGTAAAGTAGAAAAATTTACCATTGAGGAATATGTACCGGCTCTGCAATATGGAAGTAGCCTTGATTCTGCGAGATATGAAAAGCTCGTTGCAGATATCGCAAGATATTCCGGCTTGAGTGAACGAGAAGTACGCTATCACAATCTTACAATACCCAAATCTTATTTCTGGAAGGCACTAGAGCGCAATACAGGTGGCTTTACTATAGGAAGACTCGATTCCCGCTATCGCGGTATCGACAGAGAACTCGCCGGAACCCGACCTAGTTATAATGCAGAATTAACAACGTGGCTGCATGCTTTTACACCACCGATTAATGCCTATTTCAGAAATCAACTCAACTTTAAGACTGACTTGCAATATAAAATGTTTGGTGATGTCCATCCCTGGGAAAGAGATTACAACAGAACCGGCAGAAGCTTGCGACATGCCATGGCTACCAATCCCTTTATGCACGTCTTTATCCAGTCCGGTTATTACGATGGAGGAACAACTTATTATGATGCCAAGTACACTATGAGACATCTCGATCCTTCCGGAAGAATGAATGATAGAATTTCCTTCAAGGTCTATAAAAGTGGCCACATGATATATATGAGAACACAGATACGCAAGAACGCACTGCATGATCTGAGGCAATTTATTCAGAATGCAATACCGACGCAACCGGCAAAGTATTAAATTATTTATATTTGCCGCATATTAAAATTATAATTATGCAATTAAAACACCTTATTCTCTTTACTGTAATTATATTCAGTGCAATAGCTTGCGCAAATGAAGAACAAGCCAATTCTACTGAAGGGCACAGTGGCGGCGCTATTGAAGCTGAAACAATTGATGAAATAAAGCTACCACCCAAAAAAGAGAATCCGGCTTATTACTGGAAGATAAAAAAGATGAAAATTCAAGCCGGAGAAGTCGGTTATTTACGTTCATCTCATTCTATCCCACCTAGTGGAGAGGAAGTTGATCCCAGGCCTGTGAATATCACCAGAAAAGAAGGGAAAATCCTCAGTGTAGCAGTAGGTGATTATAATATGGATGGTTATATAGTCGATAGGACAGGATACTTCTTTGAAAATGAGCAACTCGTCCATGTTGAGGGAGACAGCTTTAAGCTATTTATCCATGGAGACACGATTTATCAATGGCTCAACAACAAGGATGAGATTGTACAGAAAGACCCTACTCTTGAGCGCAAGGTGCTCGACAGCTTGAAACAACAATTACACCATGTCATGAAGGAAATCGGCGTCCACTTTGCCAGAGATCAGAAAAAATAAGCCATTTAATCCAGAATCTGATAATTCTGGGTGGATATACCGACAATCCTCATCATATATCGATTATAACGCCGACAGTAGGTAAAGTCCTCCCGGTATCTGAGGGTAATTCATTCATCTCATATCGTGACGGATCTTGAGGATCGGTTTTAAAGCCATTTTCAGTACGTATTGCAGTGAGATATGGAATGGCATTGAGCGTAGCCGAATACACATTCTGGATATCGAGATAACAAGATAGCGACCATGATTTAAAGTTAAATTGTTTATCAATTCTGAAGGCAAGCGCATGAAAATCCTTTAAACGCAGTTCATTGATCTGTGTATAATCATGAATCCCATGATAAAGGAAATCCCAGTTCCTTTTCAGGCTCGATACAGAATAATTATAGGGTGAATAAGGAGATCCGGTACTATAAAACCATCGAGCGGAGAAATTCCATCCTTTCTTGAGCACATAATTGGCCATAATGTTAAAACTATGCGTATTGTCCCAGATAGATGGTTTTAGGAGGTCGGATTCAAGGGTATTGGAAAATTCTGATAGGGCGAGGGTATAATTTATCTGCCACGCGAGATGGTCGGTAAGTTCTTTTTTCACCATGAGAGAAAAGCCCATAGTACGGCCTTCACCTTCCGAAATAGCCGCTTGATTTCCCACAGCAACATAATCCGAGGTAGCATTGGCGTAGGAGATAAGAGATTCCATTAATAATGGATAATCCGTATAATATTTATGATATAGCTCAAGATTTACCTGATAGCCTATAGAAGATAAATACCGCACTCCGAGAGAAGTCTGGATATTGTGTAGGTAGGAAATATTGTCTCTGTTATTGAGATTGGCAGAGAGGAGTATAGGTGGAGGCATCTGGCTATAGCGCCCCACCATAGCACTTATATTCCAGGCGGAATTGATATGATATGTCGTTGAAAGGCGTGGTGAGAATTGCGACAGGACATTTGCGGAAGCTGAACTGAAATTATTGCCATCGAGGCGGAAACTGAGATTGTAATCCCATGCCTTATCAATAATCCAGGAGGAGTAAGAGATGTAAGCACCATAGCCCATAGATTTTAAAACATCATCTTTATCGATATACAAGATGCGATCTTGAGCGGTACTATACAGATATTTTTTATAGCGGAAGGGGAATTTAAGGCGATTAAAGTTCACACCGATACGGAGGAGGTCTTTCTTATTGATATAAAAAGTGTGATCCAGGCGTATATCGACATCATTAATTGTACTATTGAAGTCGAGAAGCCGGATGTCCTCGGTATTATTTTTGCGATACTTCCAGGCTTTGTTGTTAAGCAAGGACTGACTCAAGACAAATTCTGTAAGGCCATTCTCAGAATAATATTTTATATGTGTACCATAACTTGCAGAAAGCTGATTTCCCTCAGGGAGAGCACCGAGATTATACAACAATTCCGTCGTTTTCTCTGCATCAAAATTTAAGCGATATTTATCATAAGTTCCGATCCCCAGAATACTCACTTCCCAGCCGGATTCATTGCGCCAGTGCCATTTTAATTGAGCGTCGTAATAAGCAGGTACGACGGGTAATCCTATAGCTTTAAGCAAATGTTGTGAAAAGGATTCTCTGGCTGCAATTATAAGAGAGCTATTCTGCGATGTCGGTCCTTCAGCAAGGAAGCCGATATCAGATGCCCCCAATGTAAAGTTCCCCGTCCATTGTTCTGTATTTCCTACTTTGGCCTTCATTTCAATGGCCCCACTTGTTCCTCCGGAATATTCTACCGGTAGGTGACCGCGATAAAAGTTAAGGCTACTGATTAACTCGGGATTTATTGAGCCATTGGGACCGCCGGATGTGCCCATAACGTCAAAGTGTGTGATTGAAGGTATCTTTATCCCGTCCAGATAGTATGAATTCTCAAATGGCGCACTGCCTCGTATCGTTAAATTGTACCCGAATGCCACCTTGGGAGCTACTCCGGGAAGATTTTTTACATATTTGGATATATCCATTGTCGCACCTGGCATGTGCATCACCTCAAATGAGCTTACGCCCAGTACACTGATAGGGACTTCTCGTGTTTTATAGAATTGTTGTGCCTGGACAACAACACTATCGAGTGAATTTTTCTCCGTGTCGAGGTAAATACTCAATTCTGTGTTACTGGCACTCTTTACCAGTACCTCAAAGACTGTATAGGTCTTATATCCCGTGGCACTGAAGTCTATGCGATAGATTCCCGGCTCTACATCTATGGTAAAATTGCCATTTTTATCGGCATAAAATGTTTTATCCATGTCATGAACATAAATGGAAGCATGCTTAATGCCTTCATTGGTTCTGGAGTCATATATTGTTCCTACAAGTGCAGCGTGAATCTGCCCACATAGAAATACTAGGATAATTGCGATTGCTGTGATAATTCTTCTCATAACTAAACGCACAAAGGTAAACTTCCAGCCATTAAGGAGAAAAGAATAGCGCGATTCTGACGATAATATGAGAAAAGCATTCAATCTACAGAGAAAGTTGTCTGTAAATATGGTAGAGTATGCCTATTGTAATGCATACGAGGTGAAGTCTTGAGCCACGATGAAAACAAGAAATCGGCGCATTCCTCAGAAAATGGTAAAGTTCCTCCAGAAGGAATCCAGCTCTTCTTTAAATGTTTTTGCCTTCTTGTAGAATAAATGATCCGGGTGATCAAGAATATATTGGAGCTGTTTTTTATATCCGGGCACTTTATCCTTATTTTTAAAGAGGAAGAGAAGATAGTTATAATCAGTAAATTCCTTGGAGACTTGTTCATTCTGCCCTTGGAAATAGTTTAAAGCTTTGAGATAATATTCTTGCGCGCGTTGCGGTTCCTGTAATGAGGCATAAGCCTTGGCTTGTAGGACAAGGCTTACTCCATAATAATTATTTTTGCTATCAATTTTCTCTGCAAGCTTAATTGCTTCGGTATAATTTCCGAGCGTATAAGCATTATACACATGGAAATAAGGGTTAATTACGCTATTATCAGCAGTACGTGTCGGGCTGAGGACAAAATCAGCTTTGTTCTGTCGATGAATAGCTGAATCGGAGTATAAGATATTTATGGAAATAAACCCTATGAGGAGCAATATCCCCGCTGCAATTGATAAGATTTTATACAATGGAAAAACCTTACTTTTCCTTTCAGAGCTGCTCTCATTTTCCCATTGTTGCATTTTCTGTCTGAGCTCTCCTGCTATTTCTCGTTCTAGAGCTTCCATAAGACTTGTAAAGCCAAGATACTGCTTATCCAGCTTTTCATCAGACTGAAGTCTAGCTTGAAAATTTTCTCTTTCATCAGAGTTCATTTTCTGTAAATAATACGCCTCAAATTTCTCCATTATCTCACTCATGTGTTCATTTTATTGATTGAAGAAGTGTTTAAACTGAGCATTGTTTTCCACGCTTTCTAGTAACTTTTTCATACAGCGATATTTCTTTTTACGCACTGCATTATAGGAGGTGTAGTTCAGAATCTTTGCTATTTTTTTAAGTGGTATAGATTCTTTCCACAGGCGGAGCAGCTCATGGCATGCCTCACCGGTACTTTTAAGCACTTTTTTCAGATAAATGGTGATTTCCTCTTTTATATATGTCCTTTCCGGGTCAGAATCTTCAACTCTGTCAATTTCATGGTGATCTTCAATATAGGTCATTCTAGATTTTCTCCGCCGCATATTCCGCCAGATATTTTTGCCTAGCCCTATGATAAAAGTTGAAATCTGTGATTTCCCCTGAAATTGATTTTCCCGGATTTTTCGGTCAAATAGAATAATTGCCTCTTGATATACATCAGTGGCATTGTGGAAGTCTCCACCATCTTCCAAGACAATTTTACTGATGGACTTCCGGATTCTTTCATCAGCATAGAGTTTCCTTAAAGCATTTTCACGCTGCTTGCCTCCTTCAAGGATGAGTATGCATATTCCACTTAAATTGTCTGTGCTTTCCATGTGTATGTGTCTTATAAAACAAAAATGTTCCTTAAAATAGCAATTATTTTTTAAAAGTCAAGCCTACTCTCAATGCAATGTACTCTGCAACTGCCAGATGAGACTTCAATACAATGTCTAGATGTAGCAAAGGGAACCATGGAGAAGCACCTAGAAAATAATATCGGACGTATAGTTTATTATATATCGGAAAGGGTTTAAACTCTGCGGTAACATAATAGCCGAGTTGTGTTCCTAGCCCCATTCTACCGAAGAGAAATTCACCACCTACGGAGATCGCATATCGCCTTGCCAGTTGCTCCGCTTTCTTTCTGTTGTATGTCACATATTTATTGAGAAAGTAATCGACGTATTCATTATTCAGGTCTGTGCTTATGCCGAGTGAAACAAAGAATAGGCGGGCGGCACGATATTTAAACCTCAGCTCGTGAGAAATAAGGAGATATTGGGGTCCATTATATTTTTCTTTATCTACATGATAGGCGATTCCGGTATTTATTTCTACCCAGAAGCGAGAGGAATACCACTTATATTCTTCAAGCGGAGAACTGAAAAATGGCCTATGGATAAATCTGTTATAATAAGCCAGGGAAAGATGCAGGTTATTTAAACCAGAATTGGGACGCTTGAAAGCGCCATTGGAATTATGCCATAAAGAAAAGCCGGCATTGAGTCCGGCGTAATTGTTGAATCTATAATTATAGCTGAATCCGAGATGTGTCAGATTGTTTAAGTGTGTGCTGATGGCTTTATTTCCGGGATTCGATACTTTATTGTATTTCTTTGTCAGATAAGAAATACCTGTTCCCAGGTGTAAATCGAGTGAGGATTTGCGGAAGCTAAATAAGGGAAAAGTAATCTGTGGGAGAAAACTTATGGCTTGCCCGAGAATCTCGGAATCTCCGTATCTCAGATAATTTAATTCAAGACCGATGCGCGGATAATGGTAAAAGTCGGCCCAGTAAACACTACTATCCACTTGAATCTGATATTGAAGGCGTATCATCTGATTGAATTGAGCGGTAGAAAAGCTAAGGTAATCGTGATGTTTCAACACTTTTCCACCTTCAATTATAATTTTTAAACCACTACTCCCCTGAACTTGTGCGAGCACGGGTAGGGAGAAGCACAGGGAGATAAAAAGTACGCTGAGTTTCACAGATATTCTTTTTCTTTCAGAAAGTCCTTGGTTTTCTTCATGTCAACATACATAATTCGATCGTTTTCTAGCTGTGGAACAAGAAGGCGATATTGTTCAATAATTGGCTGCAATCTCGGAGGCTTTTTTGGGGTGTTAAGAAGCCCGATAGCTTGTGCATTGACCATGAACTCAATACTGAGGATTTCTTCAATATTATTTAGGATTCTCCAGAGCTTCGTTGCAGCATTGGCGGCCATGCTCACATGGTCTTCTTGTCCGAGACTTGAAGTGATTGAATCGACAGAGGCAGGTGTGGCGAGCTGTTTATTCTGGGAGACGATTGCAGCGGCGGTATATTGAGGTATCATTACGCCGGAATTTATACCTGGATTGGGCGATAGATATGGTGGCAAACCTCTATTTCCGGTTGTCAATTGAAATATACGCCGCTCAGCAATATTTCCGGCTTCACTCATCGCTATACCGAGTTGGTCAAGGATAAGCGCGATAGGCTGAGCATGAAAATTCCCTCCGGAGATAATCCTGTCTTCCTCCGGAATGATCGTCGGATTATCCGTAACGGCATTTATTTCATTCTCTAGTATGCTTTTTACATAATCCAGTGTGTCAAGTGTTGCTCCTAGTACCTGGGGAACACATCTGAATGCATAGGGATCTTGCACATCTTTCCTCTTTCTGTCATCAATATCAGAATCTTGTAACCAGTGCAAGACTTCTTCTGCTACTTGAATCTGCCCCTTCTGCTTCCGCAAATGGTGGAGCGGAGCATAATAAGGGTCCGTCCTACAATTAAAAGCATACAATGACGCCGCAGTGTTCATAATGGCAAGCCGCAATAATTTCTCGGCTCGCAACGCGCTGAGCACGCCATAAGCAGTTGAAAACTGAGTGCCATTGAGTAAGGCAAGGCCTTCTTTTGCCTTGAGCTTTATCGGTGAAATATTTAAGGCCTCTAGAATGTCAGCAGAATCTTGTACGCGATTTTTATAGATTGCTTCTCCTTCTCCGATAAGGACAAGTGCCATGTGCGCAAGTGGAGCTAGGTCACCGCTCGCACCGAGTGAACCCAGTTCATAAATCAATGGAACGACCCCCGCATTGTAAATTTTAATCATCTGGTCGATAAGCTCCGTACGCACTCCGGAATAACCCAAGCTTAAATTCTGAATCTTCAGAAATAATATACAACGTGCTAGATCATGTGGAATAGCATCGCCGGCACCGGCCGCATGGGAACGCACAAGATTATACTGTAATTCCTCAATCTGATCTTTCTCGATAACGACATTACACAAACTTCCGAAGCCCGTATTAATGCCATAGTATATCCCATTTTCCTCATAAATCTTCTTCTCGAGATAGTCTCGACATGTCTGGATTTTCTCCCTTCTCCCTTCCGATAAAGTGAGTTCAGATGTCAATATCTCTGCTATATCCTTTAATCGCAGTTTATTATTTCCTATTGTGTATGTATTCATAATCCTATGGCCTTATCAATCGATGACGTTATTGCTCAAGTAAATTTATTATATCTTCATAGGAAAGTGAAATTAAGTATCTATAATCGACAGAAATAAGCGGTATTTTTCTCTATTCCTTCATTTTTTTACCGCATGACTCGTTCAATTATGCTGTCCAAAATATAAGAAAATTCCTACGATTTTAACCTTATCTGAAATTAAACACGCATAATTTAGCCTTTTGAGATGGCAATGGGTTTAATTGGCTCTCCTATGCGTCTTGGTTCTATGGAAAATTAAGTCGTAGATAATCCGGACTATGTATAAAGTGATATCTCCATTATTTAATTTCTAGAAATTTTATTGTACTTTAAAGCCTTAAACAGAAAAACAAGGTACATCGCTATTTATGATTAAGCTTTTTATACAGCTAGCACTCCTCACATTTCCATTGACCTACAAGGTACAGAGCAATATCCCCATGCACCGGCATAGCATAGACTCTTCGCTTACCATTTATGTATTTCTTTCTACCTCGTGTTCTATGTCTCAATATTATGTGGATGAATTAAATACATTACAGGATTCTTTTTCCGATGACGGATTGTTGATAATAGGCATTTTCCCAAATTTTTATGAGAAAGTGGAGGATATTCTCCGTTTTAAGGATAAATACGGTATAAAATTTAAGATAAGCCTCGATACGTCATTCTACTACACGGAGAAACTAGGTGCTTCAATTACGCCTCAGGCATTTCTATTAGATAGCCGGGATTCTCTAGTATATTCCGGTTTAATTGATGATGGATTCTTCATGCCGGGTGTAAGGAAAGGAACAATAAAGCATCATTACTTAATGGATGCGATACGCAAGTATTTTAATGATAAGGAACCAAATATCAGGAGGACAGAGCCTATCGGTTGTAGAATAGTAAAAGAATGAATTGCGGTAAATCTTAGTAATAAAAATAATAATGATGAGACAGCTTGGTACAATATTAATCTTCTTTCTTGCGGGGCTTAATGTATATGCACAAGAACCTAATTGGTCTGAGGATATAGCAGAAATATTTTATACACACTGTACTGAGTGCCACCACAGTGGAGGGATAGCACCGTTTTCATTAATCCCTTATGAAGGTGCCTATAATCACAGATACATCATCCAGGCAGTTGTAGCAGCAGGGATTATGCCGCCTTGGCCTCCCAATCCTGATTATAGGACATTTGCACATCAGAGACAACTCACTCAAGAAGAGGTCAATAAAATTGTAAACTGGATAAATTCAGGTGCACTGAAAGGGGACACAACTCTAGCACCTGAACCACCAATTTATAATGGCAGAGTGAGTATAAAAGACCCGGATTTAGTCCTTCAGATACCCGACTACACGGTAAATACACAATCAGACCTTTATCGTTGCTTTGTGTTACCGACTCATGTTCCCGAGGGAAGCTATATCACAGCGATTGAAATAGTTCCGGGCAGCAGAGACGCAGTGCATCATGTTCTTATGTTTCAAGACAAGACAGATAAACCGGCTGAACTAGATGCTGAAGATCCCGGACCGGGATATACAAGTTTCGGAGGAACAAGCTCTCTGGCGTCCAAATTGGTATTTGGTTATACGCCGGGGCAAGGTTCTTATCGATTACCTGAAGGTATGGGCTTAAAGCTCGATAAAAATACCAATATAGTACTACAGATCCACTATCCCGGAGGGTTAAGTAATATCGTGGACAGTACGAGGGTTTTACTTAAGCTTGCACAAGGTCCTATGCGGGATATACACATGCAACAAGCTATAAGTTATCTCGGTGGACAACTTACCAATGGACCTCTTTTTATCCCAGCCAATACTAAAAAAACTTTCTATGGTAAATATACCGTCCCATTTGATGCGACTTTACTCGGTATTTTTCCACACATGCACTTAATAGGAAGAACAGCCAAGGCCTATGGCGTTACTCCGGATAATGACACTATACCCCTTATTGATATTCCGGATTGGAAATTTAACTGGCAAGGCCTCTATTTATATCCGCGTTTATTAAAAATACCGGCCGGAACGGTAATCCATACCGAAAATTTATACGATAATACCTCTGCCAATCCTTACAACCCTTACGATCCACCGGTTGATATTTCATTTGGTGTAAGTACCAAGGATGAAATGCTCATTTACTATTTTGCCTATACACAATATCAAGCCGGCGATGAAAATATAGTCATAGATAGTCTCGTTGCGCTTGACGTAGAAGACGTTTTTCAATCTGAAATGGTGCAATCCATACAGTTATTTGATCCGTTTCCCAATCCGGCACGAGAAAAAGTCAGTTTTAATTATTTTATTCCCAATTCTTATCCTTCCAAGGTAAAGCTAGTAGATTTAAAGGGGAAAATAATTGAAGAAAAGGTTATCCCGGGGCGATTATACGGCTATGGTACAGAGTCATTTATTACGAGTAATTTACCGACGGGAGTTTATATTATCATGCTTGAGAATAAAGGAATAGTAAAAGAAAAAAAGTTTATTAAGCAATAAGGTACATCATGTAATACACTGATGGAGCGACACATATTATGGGTACTTGAAGATAAAAGAGAAAAAGGCAATTCCTTCAATAGCTCGATATTTTTATAAGGAAAGCCTAAGGAGCCCACCTTATCCTGCAAGGATAATTATGCGAGATGTCATAAGTTTTTGTATCTTTCGCATTCAGAAATTAAAAGCAGATTATGAAATTTCAACTTACAGAAGAACAACAAGCGGTAAGAGAAGCAGCAAGAGAATTTACGCAACAAGAGCTCTTGCCCGGCGTGATTGAGCGTGATAAAAATATGATATATCCCCGGGAACAAGTAAAGAAAATGGGAGAAATGGGCTTTCTGGGAATGATGGTGGATCCCAAATATGGTGGAGGAGGAATGGACAATATGTCCTATGTGCTGGCGATGGAAGAACTGTCCAAGGTAGATAGCTCATGCTCCGTAATTGTGTCCGTAAACAATTCACTTGTGTGCTGGGGAATTGAAAAATATGGAACGGAAGAGCAGAAGGAAAAATATCTACCCAAGCTAGCAACAGGTGAGTGGATAGGCTCATTCTGCTTATCGGAGCCGGAAGCCGGGAGTGATGCAACCGCACAGCGTACGACAGCCGAAGATAAAGGAGACTATTATCTGCTGAACGGAACCAAGAACTGGATTACCAATGGCGGCACCTCCCGACTACATCTTGTTATGGCGCAGACTCATCCTGAAAAAGGAAGCCACGGCATTAATGCATTTATTGTTGAAACGGACTGGGATGGAGTTGAAATAGGTGCCAAGGAGGATAAACTCGGCATACGCGCTTCTGATACGCACACGATAATGTATAATGACGTAAAAGTACCCAAGGAGAATCGCATTGGGGAAGATGGCTTCGGCTTTAAATTTGCTATGAAAGTCCTCGAGGGTGGCCGTATAGGCATTGCAGCACAGGCACTCGGAATAGGTGCCGGTGCCTATGAACTGGCTGTAAAATATGCGCAAGAAAGAGAGGCTTTTGGGAAGCCGATTGCTCGACATCAGGCAATAGCATTTAAGCTTGCGCAAATGTCCACAGAGATTGAAGCCGCTCGATTGCTCGTATATCGCGCTGCACAGCTTAAGGATGCTCACCAGCCATTCGGGCCTGCTGCAAGTATGGCCAAGGTATTTGCTTCAGAAATGGCAATGAAAACTACGGTGGAAGCAGTTCAGGTACACGGTGGATACGGTTATGTGAAAGAATATCATGTGGAACGCCTTATGCGAGACGCCAAGATTACCCAGATTTATGAAGGTACTTCAGAAATACAACGCATAGTAATCTCGCGTAATCTGTTGAAAGGGAATCTATATGTTCCGACTGTATTACAGCCTGAATAATATGTGATAAGGTCGAGGTGGTTCACTCTGTATTCAGTGGAATTGCTTATCGACCTTTGAAAAGGGAAAAGAATAAGCTTTTATAGGCAATACTCGCCTTCGATGACTAAGGTGCTTAACTATAGAATCTAGTGCTTGGTGCTGCCACTTCCGATAGTGGGTTTTAATGTGCTTTCATAATGGGAGCTATGGATAAATTAAAGAGCGAAGTATAGATAGTTTTCTATCTTGCATCATATTTCTCTTGAAATTGATTAAATATGATCTTGCATATAACATATCGAGGCATATCCGGCTCTGGAAATAGAGTCAAGGGGAAATGGCGATATGTTGCAGCAATCATTATCCTGTGTGTTGCAATACATACAGAACTACGCGCACAATTCATTGATAATTTTAATCAGCAATCCATTGATACGGCGTGGCATGGAGACAGGCATGCATTTACGATAGATGAAGGAGTGCTAAGGTTGGATACGACGGAGACCGGGACAGCAAGTTTATATCGAGTTGTGAGCTATCCGGACTCCTTTCTATTGGAAGGGTATTTTTCACTGGATTTTCCACCATCCAATTCCAATAAGTTTTCACTGTATTTTATGACTTTTTCACCTGAGCTAGATAGTACATCCGGCTATCTTATGACGGTGGGGGAAAGTGGTACGAGCGATGCTCTGGAGATCTATCGGCTAGATAAAGGGGAAAAAATATTGTTGTGGAGGGGATTGGATGGAAGTATGAGTGACAATCCCCAATGTCAATTTTCACTACGTCGTTATATAGGTGGCGACTGGGAAATTTATCTATCATTTAAACGGCATGAAATACCTGAGCTCAGAGGTCAGTTTCACGATAATACATATCAGCCGGATAGCAGGCTCTTCTATCAGATACGGTGTGATTATACCTCAACGAGAAGTGATAAATTTTCATTTGATAATCTTTCTGTACAGGAAATTATACCTGATACGATTGCGCCGATACTCGAAGAGTATATTGTTATAAATGGGAAAGAAATAAGCTTGGCCTACAATGAAAAGATCGCAGAAGCTTCCGTGGTTAAAGAAAACTTTATTCTGGAAGGCCTAGAGCTGGCAAGGGCATCTTACGGAATGGATTCGACGGAAATAAAGCTATTTCTTACTGAAGAGTTGCCGATTGCCGAAGCTCAAGAATTACTGATTAAAAACATCAGTGACAATTCCGGCAACATCGCTTCCGATACAAGTATATATTTGCATTATTATGCCAGTCGTGGCCCCAGGCCCGGCGAGTTAATTTTCACAGAAGTCTTTCCCGATCCGGATAGGAACGGAGCGCTTCCGCCATACGAATTTATAGAATTATACAATAATTCCGATGCTTATCTCGAGCTGGGGGAAGTAAGCTATAGCGATGCTTCATCATCAGAGAAGCTAGGGGATTATACACTGGAGCCGGGAGCATACCTCATCATTTGCGTAAGCGAAGGTGAAAAAGCCTATAAAGAATATGGGAAAGTAATGGGACTTGAATCCTTTCCGACCCTCAATAATTCCGGCGATGCTCTTTATCTGCGCTATCAGGGAGAGACTATCGATGAATTACACTATAATGACGCCTTATTCGGCGGATCTGCGTTTCGTCAGAATGGATATAGCCTTGAGCTACAGAAGATCTATGATCCATGTGCGGCAGATAAGTTAAAGTGGTCACACAGTATAGCCGAAATAAAAGCAAGTCCCGGGAAGCAGAATTCCATCTGGCAAACTGAGGGAACAATAAGTCCTATTGAATTTGAATATTTCCGTATGCCGGTGGATCAGCTCCTTGAACTTGTTTTTAATAAAACTTTACATCCTGATGAGAAAATCATCGATGTGTCAATTACCCCCAATCTCGGGATAAGTGATCTTTTAATCGAGGATAATGTTCTGAAAATCATGCTTACTGAGCCGATGAAGGAAGGTGAAATGTACACAGTTCAGCTTAACAATATTCAAGATTGCATCGGAGAAGTATCAACGGACTTTTCCATCGAGATAGCAGGAGCAGCGCGGGAATTAAATGCAGGAGATATCATCGTTAATGAAGTTCTCTATAATCCACCATCGAGAACAGAACAATACATTGAATTAAAAAACTGCTCAGATAAGGCGATTAATCTATCGAGTCTCTTATTTGTCTCTGTTGATGACTCTGTAAAAGAGACATTTACCATTAAAGAAGATAGGATTTTTATGCCACAAGACCTTCTTGTTATGTCTCCTGACCCAGCCAATATTTCGGATGTTTATGACATTCCGTATCCATTCCGATTAATGAAAGTGAAAGATTTTCAGTCTTTAAACAGAAAATCAGGAATCCTACGTATTATCTATATGCAAGGTAATACCATGAAGATGCTAGATAGTATGAAATATGCAGATGATTATCACAGTTCTTTCCTAGACAAGACAAAAGGCGTATCTTTGGAACGGATAGGATGTTTTACAGATGGTTTTAATGAAAATATCTGGGTCTCTGCGGCACAGACTGTGAATTATGGAACCCCTACCTATGAAAACTCACAGAGACGCGTGCTACCGGAAGTGAAAGAAGAGGATTTATTTAATCTGGTTTCATCTACCTTTTCTCCGGATGGAGATGCCTATGAAGATAAGCTGATTATTCGATACACAGGAGAAAATACGGCACAGAGATTGCGCCTTGAGATTTATAACCTTCATGGTCGATTAATTAAGACCTTGATGAACAATACAGGGATATCGAGTAATGAGCTTATTCTATGGGACGGGACAACAGATTCAGGCACTATCGCAACATCCGGGTTTTACTTAATTTATGCCGTAGTCTATGATGAAAGAGGGCATAAAAGCGTATGGAAGACAAGTTGTGTGCTTACCTATGCTGATTAAATGGAGAAAAATCGGTAAACAATAGAGGAATTAAAGCACTTATTGTGCTTGACAAGTTGTGAGAATTAAAGGAGAATTATGATTAAGGGATTAAATAAATTGTTTTCATTCAGGCCCTTGAAATACTTTATGTTTATAGGTATGATGGTCTTCCTGGCAGCAGTCTTTATTCCGTCAGAAAGTTTCTTTGCCAGTTCACTCGTCCGATATGCAGCGCATGGAACAATTATTTTTTTCTTGCTGGGTTTATTTTTTCATATTATTAATCAGAAATGGTTGATGTATGGAGCTTTTTTAACTTCCGTACTTCTGTGCTTACATTTAAGAGCTTATCCCACGTTGAATAACTACCTTTCAGCAGCAGGAACCGAGACATTGGCTCCTTCGGGGACATTGAATGTCGTTATGCTTGACTTAGATGAATTTCAGGGTGATTTTCAACAATTATCAGAAACAATCAAGAAAGCAGGAGAAGAAATTCTAGCATTTCAAGGTGCAACTCAGGAACAAGTAGGAGAATTGAAGCACTATCTTTCAAGTGCATATCCTTATAGTACCACTGTTTACCCTTCTGATAAGAAAGGCCTAGGCTTCTTTTCCAAGCTGAATTTTCACAATATAGACACGATGGTAATTCAAGGAGAAGAAAACCTGCGCGTCTGCGTACAATTTACAGATGGAGAATGCATCCACGTCATCAACACTCGGCCGGCGATGGATAAAGGGAATGCCGCCTATTATGAACAGATTTCCGAGTGGATGGAAGAAAGGCAATTGCCATACATAGCACTAGGAAACTTTAGGCTAGTTTCATGGAATAAAAGTTTTATGAATTTTAAACGAGAAATGGCAATTCATGAATCGATGACAAGCCTGCATTCTATCAATTCATCGCTACAGAGTTTTGGTTGGGATTATAGTCTCAACCCACAGATTCATATCCTATATTCCAACAGAGTAAAATGCACCGATTTCTGGAATATTTCTCTCCGCCAGTTTCCGGAGCTAAGGGGAGCCGTAGGGACTTATGAATTCTTTAAAAAGCAAATTCATAGGAGCATTGTATCTCACCTTGAGTTGTGATTTCTTGAGTTATAAGGCTCATTAATTCATATCGCTTCCGCAAATGCTCGGCGCTTTATCACCTCGGAATGAAATCTGCTTATTCATTCATATCACAGACTTGAAGGAGCGAGGAATTCTCGCTTAGGAGTATCAAATTGAATCAGACAATTCCAGATATGATGCCCCTGTACAGCGCGCTTATCAATTGAGCGCAATGCATAGTATATCTCAAATATATCCTCCTCTGACATCACATAATGATGAATAATATCCGATCTGTTCTCAAGCTCTTCTAGCCATTGAGAATAGGTAAAAACCGAGTCAATTAATTGCTCCAGAGAAGCATTTACGTAATTCATCGGATGGTTTTTCTCTTTATAATAAACGCAGCCATTATCATGGAGAAATATGTACTCATCATTCCCTTGAAAACTCCCTGAGCCCAATATCATCCTACAGCCCGGAATAGTATTATCGCGCAATAAATGAAGATGTAGATCAAAGTTAAAAAAAGGTAAGCCACGATCCGGTAAACCATATTCCTTAAGAATTGAGCATTCTATTGCACTGAGTAATCGCTCAGATTCTGCCGGTATCTTATGTATCTTACAATCATACTCCCTGAAGTGAGAGTAGTATTCATCAGGTCTTGTCTGCATACCACAAGTTTTATTGATGTGTCACAAGAACAACATTGGGCGAAAATTACGATATAATCCCCACATACACAATACAAGCATAAAAAAAGTTTAATCTTTTCGCCCGGCTTGAGAAAGAGTTATCTCAACGAGCTATTAACCTATGAGTGATATCTCTGCAGAGAAGAAAAGAAAAGTGACAAGTAGAACGGATAAAACTACGTACATCCATTTCTTCATAATCAGTTATTTTGGGATGAATTAATAGCTCTAATCTATGGACATTATGCTATTATAACAAGCTTGTAATCAATATTTTATACGAAGTGTAAATATTTTTATTTTAAAATATAGTTACTCTTGACTTTCAGCTATTTTATACCTTATTTATATAGTTTATATGTATAATATTGTTGGACATGTTTTCTCCACACTTCTGCAAGATAGTCTATCAATCTTGTTGTTTCACTCTGATTATTATGGAGGTTATTTATGAATTGGGATGCGATAGTGGGATAATTGCAGTAGGTATTGTCTTTACTTATTGGAAAAAAATAAGCTAGAATCACCGGGATTTTCATCTATAATTTAACCAGGAGTCGTAAATTGATGACAAACAAAGGCTAAGGGTAGGAATAATCCGGATAATACTACTTGCACGCGAGACTACAATTAAACTCGCTGTCCGATTTATTTACAATGGAGTGATGCTTAATCTGCTTTTTCATAAAGTATCTAGGGAAGATTCATTACCTTTGCGTTGCTCAAGGTTACTTGGTAGGTTCTGAAGAGGGACATATCAAGTTGAAAAGGGAATCCGGTGACAGTTAACACTTATTCCGGAGCTATCCCCGTAGCTGTAAGCTAGTAACTCATGAAGATGAGATATTGATAAAATTATTAATCCACTATCACTAGACCACTATAAGGTGATGGGAAGGAATTATCAAGAATAGCGAGCCAGAAGACCTGCCTGGGCATATAATTACATTCTTTCGGAGGAAAAGAGAAAAGTTTACGATAGTTCAAGATAGTGTACAGAAGTATCACCTTGTACATAGCTTCTTTCCCTGCTGTATAGAATGATTACGGAATATAGAATAGCTTGGATTTTGCGTAAGCTGATATATATGGCAACTTTCTTACTCCCGGGATATTTTTCAACCGGAATTTATGGTCAGGTGAGTGATACCATACGCTTATCACCTGTTGAGTATCAATATCACCAGTTGTACATGCCCTTGTATCAGAACCAGATACAGACTTATGACAGTAGCGAGTTAAGTATTTTTACCGGACAGACGCTGTCACAACTTTTACGGCAAGGTTCACACTTGATTATAAAATCCTATGGAGCGTCCTCCTTGTCCACTGCTTCTTTCAGAGGGAAAGCAGCCTCACATACCGGGGTATTCTGGAATGGAATACGGATAAATTCACCGCTTGTCGGACAGGTTGACATGAACTCCATACCTATTAATGCCATACAAGGGCTCACGATTCTTCCCGGCAATGCGTCTTTCAGATCTGGTTCCGGGGCGCTAGGAGGAGCGATTATTCTAGGAAATTCACTCCATAATTTATGTGATAATTGCGAGGAAGGCCATAAAATGAGCTTATCTGGATTACAGGAAATAGGAAGCTATGGCAAGCACAACACAATCCTGTCTTATCAACAAGCACTAGGTACATTTAATTTTGGATTAAGTGCATATCACAGCAATGCAGATAATGATTTCACTTTCTTAAATACCGCTATACGCAATCCACGGATTGATACACAACGGAATGCACAATATCTCCGGTGGGGTGCGACCGCCAATCTCCAGTTCATTCCCCAGCGTCCAGAATCCGGCGAGATTCACGATACCTTAAATTATGCAATCTGGTATCAACAATTTCAGCGACAGATTCCACCACTTATGCCTGACCTCGGCGTAGAAAGAGATGAAAGGCAAGAAGATATAAGTTTACGATCAACAATACAGTATAAATTAAAGCGTAGAGGACAGACACATAACTTAACCGTAGGTTTAAATTCAGAGAAAACCATCTATTCACTTTTTTTTCTTATCCCTCATCAAGAACCTTATGAGCAATTTAACTCCTATAGCAATTTCACTTCACTTCAATTACACTATGTCTTTAAAACTGTAATTCATCGATTTCATCATCTCTTATTGAGTACGAGAAATACATATCAGTGGGCAGATTATCATGCGAGACGGACAGGTGCCGGCTATAAAGCACAACGTTATACAAATCAAGTTCAGGCTGCTTACCGCTATAATTTTAAACATGGTTTCCACGCAGAAATCGTCGGTAATCTTACGAGCTATCTTCCCGGGGAAACTGAATTCAATGGCAGCATAGGCTTTTTTTATAAACATATCCTCAAGGAAACCGATGCGAGCTCATCGCGATGGACAATGGGAGCAGAAATAGGACGGAATACACATCAACCTACATTGAATGACTTGTACTGGGAGCCGGGTGGAAATCCCGATCTATCGACGGAAAAGGCAATAGAATTTTCTTTGCCGATACAGTATATCCGAATCAATGGCGGAAACAGGTTAAGCTTTCAATTAAGCCCTTATTACTCACAAGTAAGGGATTGGATTTTATGGAAACCGACGCGTTATCGCTTCTGGGAGCCGATAAATATAAGAAATGTGACATCCAGCGGTATCGAGGTGCATGCCGACTGGAATTACACCGGTAAAACGACACAATCAAGCCTTAAAGCCAACTATTCTTTCAGTCCGACAATTGAAACAAGCGATAATCAAAGCTGGAACTTTTCTTATCAACAACTACCCTACATTCCACTGCATCAATTCCAGTTCTCCTATCGCTTAAGCTTAATAAAAATGCATACTAGCCTACTTTATGCAATACAACTTAACGGAGCGCGGTACACCGATTCCCCATTTGTCGGTAAGCGCAGCATCCTCAGTGCATACAATGTACAAGACATACAACTTTCATACGTATTTACACTACGTGATTTTAGGTCTCGAATATTATTCAGAATAAATAATATCTGGGATTCTGCATACCAATCTATTAAATGGAGACCGATGCCCGGACGCAATTATAACTTATTAATTCAAATAAATTTAAATCAATGATGAAATTAAAGTATTTTTTCCTCCTCTGTACACTGCTTATTGTCGCATCTTGTGTCAAAGATTCCGATATAGATAAAGATACAGACAAGGATGATGTGGTTGAGTATATAATCCTCAATGAAGGTGCATTCTCAGGCAATAATGCTTCATTAAGCACCTATGATCCCGTGAGCCAAGATGTTCACAATAATGTTTTCAGCGAGGTAAATAATTTTCCGCTGGGTGATGTAGGACAGTCCATGCAACTTGTTAAGGACAGCTTGTTGTGGGTCGTTGTCAACAACTCCGGAAAGATTGAGGTGATTAATGCACATACATTTAAATCACTACACACGATTGAGGGATTTGTGTCCCCGCGTTATGCACTCATTTTTCCCAATCAGACAGCCTATGTAAGTAACCTATATAACAATGCTATAAATGTTGTCGATATGAATACTTATACGATAAGTGGTACAATTCAATTACCACATTCTGTCGAGGAAATGGTCAGATTCAAGGAAAATTATATCATTGCGGCGAGCTGGTCAGGAAATGATATGCTTTATAAAATTGATATCAGCTCACAGACAGTTACAGATTCCCTGAAAGTCGGCTATGAACCAGGGAGCATTGAGTATGATTCAGATGGAAATCTATGGGTTTTATGTAGCGGTGGATATCCGAGCAGCTTCAACCCATACCGAGAAGATCCTGCCCTTGTGAAGGTAAATCCTCAAGACCTTTCCATAATCAAGAAATATGATCTTCCTTCTGAGGATAATTATCCATCTGAATTAAAGTACAGCAAAGACGATGATGCCTTGTACTTTATTGTCAATACGATTTCCGATGATAAGAATCTGGGCATATATAAATTTGATCTTGATGACTCAGTTATCCCTAGTAAAGCATTTATTCCTATGGATAATTTCACGTATTTGTATAAGCTTACGGTTGATTCTGATGGAGATTTATGGGCAACGGATGCAATGGATTTCAGCAGTCCGGGCAAAGTGTATAAATTTAATAGTGATGGCACAGTAGAGGATAGTTTTACAACGGGTATTTCTCCTTCTCGCGTACTCAGATTCACTCATGAGTAATCAAGCCGATTCATTCAAGGGAGTTCAAGCTGAAATCATAGATTCCATTAATTTGTGGGAGATATCAGGGTTGAAATAGTACAGACTTTATCAAGCGAGGACTATGTCTTTATTCCATTGAATGAATTATATTCATTGACATATTTTCCGTGGACAGAGACATTGCTTCCTGTCGTTGTACCAGTAAAGGACGATCGAACAATAAGTCTCTGTCCACGGAAATATTTCATAATAATCAATGCCGGCATGGAGATTTCTACTTATCGGGAAATAAGCTATTATAAACCTATTAAATGATTTATGCGGGTTATTCCTCTTCCTCCTTTGGCGATTTTCCCCTGCCATGTGTCTTTAACGCTTCATGGATGATCCACTCCAGCTGGCCATTTACTGATCTGAATTCATCATCGGCCCATTTTTTTACTCTTTTATAGGCTTCCTCATTGATGCGTAAGACAAATTTCTTTCGTGACATTGCTTAACAATTAACTATATAAGCTTCCAGTATTGACTACCGGAGAAACTTCCTTTTCTCCACAGAGAACTACCATCAAGTTACTGACCATTGTTGCCTTCTTTTCCGGATCAAAATCTACTATTCCTTTATCGGAAAGTTTTCCAAGCGCATCCTCTACCATAAGCACCGCGCCCTCTACTATTTTAAAACGAGCAGCTACGATAGCCTCAGCTTGTTGCCTTCTTAACATTGCAGCAGCGATTTCCTCGGCATAGGCAAGATAGCCTATCCGCGCTTCAAGGATTTCAATTCCTGCTATTTCAAGTCGTTCTGCAATCTCCTCTTCAAGGTTTTCATTTACTTCATTCAATCCGGAACGCAGGGTAATTTCTTCTTCGGTATCCGATTCAAAATTATCGTAAGAATACATTCCTGCGAGCTTCCTTACCGCAGAGTCCGTCTGTACTCGTACAAATTTTTCATAATCATCGACATCGAATACCGCTTTATAGGTGTTTTTCACACGCCATACGAGAATTACGCTTATCATGATAGGATTTCCGAGCTTATCGTTGACCTTGACGCGTTCCGAGTCAAAGTTGCTGGCTCGCAAACTTACTTTCTGCTTCTTGTAAAATGGATTTACCCAGAAAAATCCATTCTTCTTTACCGTCCCCTTGTATTCACCGAAGAGAATGAGTACCGTGGACTCATTTGGGTTGACAACAAAGAAACCAGGCAGAATAAGAATGAATACAATGGTCAAGACTACGGCAACGATGAATAGACTCGGGGTTTCTTGTGAGAATAAGTAGCCTATCGTAGGTACTAAAATTAAGATTACCAACAACATGATATAACCGGATATCGCACTTCTTTCTTTTTCCATAGCTTAATTTTATTAAGTTAAGATTATATTGATATGATATTATAATGATATCATCTTGATAAAAGTTCAATCTGAGCTGAAAATCTTCAATAGGCTTAAAAATATATTCCATTTTACTAGAGACATTTCTTCTTCTGTTCCCTGCAATGGAGAACTTAATTATCCTTGGTGCCTTATGAAATTGGGATTTTACAGAGTCGTTTTGATCTCTTGCCTCAATAGGACCTTAAATCATTGAATGAACCGGGCAAATCGGATGGATATAGTAAAATCCCGGAGAGAACATAGCGATAGAAGTCATCCACCGGAGAGGAATAGTGGATGGACAAAATCTCAGCGAGAAAGAGAAATACCTCAAGCGATCTGTTCTTCCATAAGGCTGACAAAGTCGATAAAATTGACGATAGCTTCTCGACTTTTTATGCGTTCTTCAAAGAGCGCCATGTGACCGGAATTCTGCATAATGACAAGCTCTGAGATCTGCGCAAGCGAAGCTTGCGATACTTGTTTCTCCCAGGGGATGAGTTCATCATGTGCACCGAGGAGAATGAGAAAAGGCCGGGGCCATTTTTCCATAAAAGGCACTGCACTATCTCTATCGCGCATAGCCTTGATATAGGTAATTAAGGTCTCGGCACTGACATTGGCCTGCAGGTCGATAAGGTGTTGCTTGGTGTTTTTTAAATAGCTGTCTTGGGAATAAAAGTATTGCTCGTAAGCGAGTGCGATAAACTTCTGGTCACCGTGCTTTTTGATAAATTGGATACTTTTATTTCTTTCTTTCACTCTGGTATTATTATCGGCAAATGGGTGAGAGTTTATAATCCCTAGGGCAGAAGTATGCTCGGGACGAGCATTTGCGTAAGCTAATGCCACATAAGCTCCGAGAGAATGGCCGATAAGTATCGGATCGGAAATCTCTAGTTCATCGACTACATGGCGTACAATATCGGATAGTTGATTCATGGAAATATTATCTGTCATTTCCGATTTACCGAAGCCGGGAAAATCAATTGAAACCGTCCCAAATGGAACGTCCTCAGTCACATAGCGCCATATATGTGAATTCTCACAGAAGCCGTGGAGGAAGACCACATTTTTCCCCTCTTGCATATTGTGTTCATAATAAATCTGCCGTCCCTTGTATGTAGTAATCGCCATAAGTGTCGTTTTTATCAGATAATTAAGCTCATTTATAGAAAATGAAATGAAAATACCCGCTATAATATACAAATCTAAGGGATAAAGCGTACATTTAAGCATGAGATCTACTTCTTCTGAGAAGAATAGGGAAAAAACAGAGAATAAATACAGAAATGCAGGAGATTACTAAGAAGGATTACACCAGACTGGAAAATGAGCTTCATCTGAAAAATTTACAGATTAAAAGCTTGCTGGGAATCACACAGGCAATAAACAACAATGTCTCTGAGCCGGGATTGTATAAGATGTATCGCGATTTCCTGGCCTGGGAAATGAGTGTGGATAAAATGGCACTTCTTACCCAAGAAAAGGAGGGCTGGACATGCGCTGCTTGCATAGATACGGGTCGGGATTTTATCACTGAAGCCTTAATTGCCTGGTTGAATAATCTCGAGCGATTGCATACGATAACGGAGGATGATCCTGAAGTACTGAGAGGATTTGATATAGTGATCCCTGTTCAGCATAAAGAAGAGCCGATAGCTTATGCCTTGATAGGAGGATTTGAGAAGGAGGACAATCCGTATAGCAAGGTTCAATTTATCACTACGATTACCAATATTATTGCCGTTGCCATCGAGAATAAACGCCTGTTTAAACATCGGCTGGAACAAGAGAAATTCAGGAAGGAGATGGAATTTGCCAGTGAAGTACAACGCTGGCTTCTTCCACAGTCATTTCCGGAGAATGAACGATATGATGTCGGCTTCTTTTACAAGCCACATTTCAATGTCGGCGGCGATTACTTTGATTTTTTCCCCATTGACGAGAATAACTTTTACTATTGTATTGCAGATATCTCGGGAAAAGGAGTGAGTGCGGCATTGCTTATGGCAAATTTTCAAGCGATTCTCCGCGGAAGATTGCTCCATCGACATATTGATCTGGATGACGTTGTCCGTCACTTGAATTACTCCGTACATAATATCACGAGGAGCGATAAATTTATCACCTTCTTTATTGCCAAGGTAGATCTCATCAAGAATAGAGTACGATATGTAAATGCCGGGCATAACCCACCGATTTTTTTCTATAAGGATCAGATAGAATTTATGGATAAAGGAACGACGGTCCTCGGTGCAGTAAAAGATCTCCCATTTATAGAAGTAGGAGAAAAACGTATCGAATACGATACTACCTTATTGAATTTTACCGATGGCCTCGTCGATTTAAAGAATGACAGCGGAGAAAATTTCACTGTAGAACTCCTTAAAGAAATGCTTTTACAGCACGGAGAAGAACCATGTAAAGACTTTGTCTGCTTATTACAGGACACACTGGAAGACTTTAAAGGAGCGCAGAAATATCCGGATGATATCGCCGTCTTAACCTTTAAGATTTTGCAGAAGAAGGCTGTAGGAAGACCACTTCAGCTGAGCAATGCTTACGAGAATCAATAAAGCTTAATTCCTATGGTAGAAAGGCCACAGAAAGACAGGCTTAGTGCAATTATACTGGCAGTTATCTTGGGAGCGATCGGCGTTCATCGCTTTTATCTGCGTCAGCCGGGACTGGGCATATTGTATATATTACTTCTATTTGTAGGGCTGTCGCCGATGTTGGGGATTATTGATGCCATAGCAATGGCCGTGCGGGGAGAAGATGATTTTAATCGACGTTACAATCCGGAATATTACTATGGAAGGAGAAGTATTGCCGAGCACCATTTTAAGGAATATGCACAGCGCAGAACGAGACGTCGCCGGAAAAAGAAGCAGAATATTTCCGATACACGATCATTGGAAAGGCTGAAACAGAAAGGGAAACGTGAATTTAAGCAATACGATCTGGAGGAAGCCATTGAGACATTTGAGAAAGGGCTCCGGCTCGACAATAAGGATATCCCACTGCACTTCAATCTTGCCTGTAGCTATTCCCTGGCTGAAAATAAGGAGCAAGCTTATGCACATCTGAGCAAGGCGGTTGAGCTTGGATTTGATAATTACGATAAGATTATGTCACACGATGCCCTTGCATTTCTCAGGATACAAGACGATTGGGATGAATTCCGGAAAAACGGCTTTACCCTTTATCGGAAGAATCTAGAGACTTCTCAAGGCCCCAATCTCCTCGATCAACTCAGCCGCTTAAACAATCTCCGTGAAGCCGGTCACTTGAGCCTTGAAGAATTCAGGCAGAAGAAAAAAGCAATTCTGAGTAAAAGTGCTGAGGAATGAATTCAGCCATCCTTGTTTTAAATATCAGCTTACGCAAATGTCAGTTAGCATCACCATAAGGCATTCTTCTCAAAGGTGGAATATACTACAAGGCTAAGCGCTCGATAATAGGCTCTTTGCCTGCCTTTTAGGTGCCTAGCTGTTAAACCTTCGTGCTTTGCTTTTCAGCCGATAAGTGCAAATTCTCTTTTTCCCACTTTTTTATAAGAATTATCCAGATGACAAGGGAGATACCGAGGATAATGAACTTTTGACTTCCATTAATTCCGTCTCTGATCAAGGTGTTAAACATCATTATCTGGACGATTAAGTGAAAACAGGCACTTGCAAGCACGGACTTAGTGGATTCTGCCACTTGACCGATTCCCCAGCTTCCAAATATCATCATGGCGAGAAAAAACAAGTTCTGAAGTAAAGTAGCACCCGACAGAAAAGGCAAATGCCAGAAATACCAGATGAAACCTATCAGCACATAGCGTGAAAGAGGCTTGATATTTTTTAACTCTTCTTGCAAATATCCACGCCAGCCATATTCTTCCATAATGCAATAGAGCATAGTCCCGAAAACGGCAAGGAAACCATAAAAATGCTCGTTCATTCCGTAATCATTTTTTACTCCGATGATAGGCAATAGAAGAATCGGAATAGCAGCGATCCATAAGCTTTTGGATTCAGAAGTACCGAAAAATGAGATCTCGACTTTCCGTTCTTTCTTCAGTAAAGAAATGGCTATTAAGGCCGCTATAAAAACACCGCTACCTTCAAGGATTATTTAAATGAAAAGGCTCAGCCATGTCGGTAATACAGAGAAGAATTCCGGTGTTCCAAATACATCAAACCTGAATATATTTGACACGGGGACCGCAATGAGTAAAAATATGATTATCCGTTTTATACTGATGCCCTTTTCTTTCATAGACTCCACTTCTCGACAAGTCTTATAGTATTTCTGAGGCAAAAGTAGTTTTTGTTGAACTGAAAAGAATTGACTTTGGGTAAGAAATGGGGATTATATTGGCGGTATTTAATCCGCATTCTCACTCAGAGGTACATATTGATAATTCCATAGGTTCACCTTGTAGGTTCCGTCCAACAGGGCGTTTCATTGTTCGCCCTGCGGGCGCAACGAAACGCTAGTTGTTGTTGGCAGCAGTTTTTAATCCAATTTGTAATTTCCATTCGCCCATTTTATTGTCGGCTCAATCCATTCCTTTAAGGGCTTGAATATAAATCCGTGTCCCATTCCTGTGTTTAATTCGATTTCTTTAAAATGTTCGATTGTGCAGGTAGAGTTTTCTACTCTTCCAACGGCCGAAACACCAAAAGGGTCTGTTTTTTCATAAATTGTCAAAATGTTCCCACAATAGTTTATTTCGGGGATGTTCTCTAAATCGCTATTTCTAAAACTTGCGATGAAAACATAATTCAATTTTGGATTACTGGCCAAAGTTGAAACGTATTGTGCGATATATCCGCCTTTTGAAGTTCCGACTATTGTTATTTTTTCAGGTTCGGTTCCGTTTGATATTAAGCTGTCAATTTGATTTATGATTTTGAGGGCATATTCACGAGCGTTTACATTTCCGCTTCTTTTTTCGCTAATGACTTTTAGTCCGCTCTTTTCAAATTCCGCTAAAATTTCTTTGTATTCTGTCTGTCCATATTCTGGATGTGATTCATTCAATTCGTGAGTTTCTAAAAATCGGTTGTGTAGAAAGAAAATAATTCGGTCATCTTTATTATCTCCACACGCAAAAAGTGTCGAGCAAAAAAAAATTCCGATTAAAATACTTATTTTCATTTATGTCGAGCGGTTTGTTCAAATTGCTGCCAACGTCCGGTGGCTTTACGCTGTTTCCTCCGTTGTACCAAAGGTACAAAAAGGAGGGAATAGCGTAAAACCGCCTGATGTGTGAAGTCCGCTCCGCGGACGATCACGTCTGGTGGTGCAGCCAGCGGAACGATGCAGTGCAATCCGCGGAGCGGATTGCACTGCATCGGTTTCGGCTATAGCTAGTGTGGGTTTTTAGAACCGAGTCTTAGTCAACCATTACGTATGTTTATTTTAATTGCAAAATACTCATTTTAACGTGTAGCCCACATTGGCTATAGCCTAGTGTTATATGCGGTTTTTTTATTCTATTCTATCATCAATGTTCACTTTCTTCCAACTTTCTTCCACTAATTCAAATGTCAAACCATTGAAAATAAATTTGCATTGGCAATTTACAGAATATTTATTATCGGCATATTTATCATAGTTGAATTTATGTTCTTCAATATCTCCACTGCAATGACAATAAGGAGTTAGGTCATCAATATGATAATCAACAACTATTGTCTTTGTATCGTGGTTATACGTAACCCCATCATTCCAATCTCTATTAGTTTTTGAATACATAAATTCTTCCTTGAATTTATTGTCATTGAAACTGATTAACCGAACAAACGATTGGAAACAATACGAACAACCCCTTACATAACCTGTCAAAACATATTTTGTACCTTCATCAGTTTTTAATGTATATATTTCTCCATATCCATCCGATGAAAAGAACGAATTAAATTCTGACAATTGAGTTGAATCTTTGGGATTAAAGTCTGTATAATGTGTTATAGAAATTTGAGAGCGGTAAGTTCCGCCTGCTTTTTCATCAAAAGAAAAGTTAAAGAGCTTATTGTCGTCTGAAACAGCTATGTTTAGTTCGCTTGAATTTATCAATTGTCTAATGTTAACTTTCTGAAATTCTGGGTGGCTTGTTAATTGGTTTATTCGTTCAATAATTTTCTCTTGAAAATAGAAAATCATATGATAGCTTTGAATTGAATCCTTATTTTGGGATAATGTTGCGTCATAGTCTGCATCAATAAGTAATTCTATAGTTTCCTTTTTTGAAAGTTTAAATTCTGAAATTGGGTAATATCCAAACGGTGTCAGTTTAGAATATTGAGTTAAATAATGGTTTGTTTCTTCAATTAATTTCTTAAAGTCAGATTTTGTCTGTCCAAACATTATAAATGGTAGAAAAATTAATGTAATAAATATTTTCATTCTGTAAGTCTTGATCTTTTTAAAATCGCATATAACGCTCAAGCATATCAGGAGTGCCGTCGGTTAAATGGTTTTATCGTTTTACCTCCATTTTTAAATCCGACGGTATTCCTTATTATGCGGTGTTATCATCTGTTATCATTTCCACGCTGAGGCAGGCATACAATCGCAAGTGACATTACAACAAGCCCAATATCCTTGTGCACATGTTTATCTGTGCCGTGCTTATCTACGAGTCTTTGAAAAGTTGGTCGGTTTAATATGCTTAATACTTGCGATAAAAGTATATATTTCGTCCGTGACATGGTTTGTTTGTTTTGTTTGCCCTAATATAGGGAAAATCATGTCACGTTTTTTTATTTGTTTGGATAGGTGTGATTTTTACAAATTAATATATAGTATACAATTCATCAAATATAATATTAATGAATATTATCAATTATGAAATCACTATATAAGTTTTTTATAATATTTTTCAATATTCCTATTAGTTATAAGTTTATTCTTAATAGAATAGTTAATATCACATTTATTTTTAGTTCCAAATATTTGTCTAATATTTGCAAAGAAATCATAACAAATAATGACAATAATATTGGGGATAAAGTCAATAAATTTCATCATGAAGGACGTAGGATAAATACTTCTTAAAATATATTTAATAGCATCTCCACCATAGTAGATAGTCCCTTGATAAAAGACAACTATTTTATTCTTATTGGAAATATTAGTTTTTAAGGATTTATTAATAGTATTAATTTCATCAAATGAAGAATATATAAAATAGTCGCATTTATTGTCTACCCACTCAATAAACTTATTACAAACTAAGCATTGAGAGTCAAAAATTATAAGTCTTAAAGTCATTATTAATTGCATATATTATTATATATTTATTTTGATAATGTAAATATAGATTTAGCTAAAAGAGGGAAAAAAAGTAGAGAAAATAAAACGATGAATACGAAAATAAAGTCAATATTGCTATCATAGTAGGTTAACATCAATAAGAAATACCCCAAGAAAATCATAAAATATTGAGAATATTCGGTCATTCTAACTACTAAATTTATATTTTTTGGTGTTTTATTGGGTATATCTATATATTTGTGGTTTCTAATTGGAATTTCAAGAAGTGCAATCATTAGAATAATAAATAAAATTTCAAAAAAGATAAACTTTTTAGGCATCATGTTATCACAATTCAAAGTAAAGGTGAAATGCTGACAAATCAGATCGGGAGTAGAATCCCATAATATCAATATTGCCATTAATAGATAAATAATTGATGTAAATAAATAAATGTATTTGAAATTACTTCTTCCAGTCATATATTGTAAATTTTGAATATGGTAAAAGATATAATATTAAACCGCCTAACATACTAAAGAAAAATGAAGCAATACCCAATAGGAAAATTATCATTAGATGAAAGATAATCCCAATAATAAAAATATATTTTTTAAATTTTATATTCATAAAAATTGCACCCGACAGAAGAAGTTCAACTATCATCACTCCATATGTTAAGATTGTAGTTATAAAAGGACTTAAGTATAAGTGATTAAGGAAATGTAAATATCTTGGTATCCCAAATAAAGAGTGATTAAACCAATAATAAAGGGCTGTTCCATTACTCCATTCAATTACATTAAATTTTGCAATTGCAGCCTGAAAATAGATAACAGACATTTGAATACTAATAAGAACTAAGAATATGTTTGATATAAAAAATCTGAATTCAGAAACCTTATTATTACTTTTAATCCATGCATTCTTTCTTGTGTCTAGAAGACAAATAGGTAACAATAGAATGGTTAAGTTCATATGAACTTGATCTCCTCCATCAATGCAGACGGAAGAAAAGAAATAACTTAAAGAAACCCATAAATGAAGTACACCACTAATTTGAGGGAATAAGCCTGAGGCTACAAAAATAAATATAATTATAACTACTGATCTACATATAACTTGATTATAATTTAATAATCTAAAAAAATTAATTCTAGCTATTAAGTCACTATTATTAACATATGGATTTATATATAAACCATTTAGGTTTTTAATAAATAATATATCAAATTTATTAAATAATAATGTTAGTATCAAACCAAAAAGTAGAAATGTTCTTGCAAATTGATAAAAATTATATTTGTATATATTATGAAATAAATTCATTTTATTTAACTTTAACCTTTATTATTTTTGCTGGCATGGAAAGTTTATCTAATTGTTTTAACCATGCCCATGGTACGATCTCTTGAATAACGATAACGAGCTCTTTTCCTTTAATTAAAGATCCTGCAAATTGATGATTTATAATATATGTAGTATCGGGTAGTTTTCCAAACTTCTTAATTTGGTAATTCCAAGTTGTATTAGAAAACCAAGTATTTGGAATATCATAAAATAAGCTTCTCAATTCGATCATTTTAAATGTCTGATCCCTTCTTAAACCAAAACAATTAGATGGTTCAGAATGACGGGTCACAAATAATTGCAGTTCATTATTTTTGAGCTCATATATTATAACTTGTGCTTCTCTTGGAGATCGAGTGAAAAATGCCCACCCCTGTGGGAATAATTTAAAATATTTATCGTATTCACTCCATCGAATTGATAATGGATTCCTTTCTATATTAAAAATAATAACTATATAAAGAATAAATGAAACGATTAATATAAAACACACTTTTAAAAGAATGATTATAAATTTCATTGTGAATATACTATTTGTAAAAATTACAAATAGGTAGCCTATTAGACCCCATTGACCTCATAAACTACCTATTTGGAAATCTATTAAAATCAATTTATTAATTCTGCTATAAGGGTTTCCATCCATAACTTATCTCCATAATTAGAAGTAGGTTTCCATGAACCACCACCACCAGCAAAACCACCACTACCTGGATTGCTAGTATCATCACTAGGTTTATCAAGATTCGGGCCCCAAAATTTTACACCTAAGTAAACAGCCACTGCCGCAGCAACTCCAATATTTGCAGTGATTGCAACAGTATTATGAATAACAAAAGCAAAATACGTTCCACAAATGACAAGACCCCATATTGCTTGTATATCATCCTCATTCGTTAACATATTATTACTTAACAAATATGCATATTGGTCTCCAATTTCCATTGCTTTATCATAATAAAGACTATCGCTGCTATCTCCAGCAAGACTGTCCACATCTTCAACTAAATTATTAATGTACTCTTTTGTCCCATCATGTATTAAATTAACATTTTCATAAACAATCTGGGCTCCTTCCCCTATTGCTGTTTGGATCTGGATTGGATCATTTGACAATATAGAATTTTTAAAATCAATAAAAAAAGTCGAGTCAGTATCATCAATAGCATTAAGTAAATCTTGAATTTTAGAATTAAGGAATGTCTTATCTTGCAAAGATAATTGCTCATATCGATTATTGATTTCTTCATACAATTCAATAGTCTTTCCAAATTCATTTATTCCAAAGAAAATACCCACAAAATAATCCTTTCCAGTAAAATTATTGTTTGATCTAAACTCAACACTCCTATGTCCATCCAATATTATCTTATCATCATTTTTTGTACAACTCATCAATCCAATAAACCCTAATGCTAGTACAATCAAAATTAATTTTTTCATCGTAAAAATTATTTTAAAGTAAAACGTCCTCCCATATTATTTCAGGAGCATGAAAGCACTTAAATTCAACTTAAGAAATTCTATCTCAAGTCATCTCCCGTCATCATCCTTAAGAACTGATTTCTTGCCTCTATTTATTGCTGCATCACACGAATACAACCCTTCCAAAATCGCATCTTTATTGATGATAACGTTCCGGTGGCTTTACGCTGTTTCCTCCGTTGTACCAAAGGTACAAAAAGGAGGGAATAGCGTAAAACCGCCTGATGTGTGAAGTCCGCTCCGCGGACGATCACGTCTGGTGGTGCAGCCAGCGGAACGATGCAGTGCAATCCGCGGAGCGGATTGCACTGCATCGGTTTGCGGCTTGGCGTAGTGGCGGATTTTTAGCACAAAAGTTCAATCGAAGCACTGCACTTGAACCTACCACAAAACTGTCATACGAAGCACCGAACCCGCCATTACGCCAAACCGCTGTTATGGGCTGGGCTTTTTCGTCTTTTGTCAGCAACATTTCTTGTCTTGTTGAATTGGCGGACATTTTACACTTCCGTAACTGCAATAAACACAACAGTCGCCTTGATGTGGTTTTAAAACGGTCTTGCAATTATCACATTCGTAAAAATATTGGCAAGCGTCTGTCGGCATTGTTTCTTCCTTTTTATGTCCGCAATTTGGGCAAGTGATTGTTGATTGTAGTATGATTTCCATTTTATTTTTCCTTTTTGTCTGTTACTGAATATCCTGTTCCGTTTATTGCTTTCTCAATTTCGGCAATGTTCGTTTTTGAGTTATCAAATTCTACAATTGCATTTCCGTTTTCGTATGAAACAGTTGATTTTATTATTCCCGAAAGCTTATTCACTTCGTGGTTTACGTGTTCTTCACAACCTGCACAAGTCATACCGCTAATGGAAAACTCAACTGTTTGAACATTTGATTTGTCAACTACTATGATTTGTTTTTCTGTCTTTGGATAAAATATGTGAGCATAGTAAGGAAAGGCAAGCATTACTATTGCAAATGCTGTTACAATTCCTAAAAACATTTTGGATTGAATGAATTTTGGTTTTTCTTCTGTCTCACAATTGCAGTCAATTTGTTTTTTAGGTTTCAACTTTTGATACCAAGCAAAACCAAGAACCAAAATTGTCAAACCTATAAAATAAGGTCGGAAAGGTTCAAGCCAAGAAAAAGTTGAAGCAAGTCCGCTTGTCCCTGCGACAAGAGCCAATACAGGTGTGATGCAACAAAGTGAGGCTGCAATTGCTGTCAAAAGTCCTGCACCGATTAATTTTTTGTCTGTTTTCATATTGTTTCCAAAATTTTGTTTTCGTGAAGTATTTTGAAAAAAGGTTTGAGCATTTTTTCATACTCTTTTGTCAGTGAGTAAAAAATGGTTTGTGCTTGCCTTTCCGTTTCAATTAGTTTTCGGTCTTTGAGTTTTCGCAGATGTTGTGAAATTGCCGAAATGGTCATTCCGAGAATGTCACTAAGGTCGCAAACGCAAAGTTGTTGCTCTTCGTAAAGCAGAAACAGGATTTTCAGTCTTACGTTGTTACCCGCCAATTCAAGTCCGTTCGATAAGTAGTCAAACGAGCCGTTGAGTTCTGCAACTCGGTCTTTACAACGGTTGATTTGTTTAATGTCCGCTTGTTGTCTTATGCAAGAATTGTTTTCCATAAACACAAAGATAGTCAACTTGTTTATTTAAGCAAATGCTAAAATACAATATTTTAAAAATAACCCGATTTTGTCTGTCGGGTTGTGTCGTCATAGCCTTGCCCATAACGTTTGACTCGCTTGGCGAAGGCGGCACTTTTTACCACTGACTTTCAACCGAAGA
>CAYTBT010000031.1:0-35108 GCA_964436125.1 uncultured Saprospiraceae bacterium
CAAAGACAAATTGCTAAAATCTTTGAATTTGGGTGTTAAATCGCGGAACTCAGGAGGAATTTGAAGTTCCTAAAAAGAAATCAAAAAAGAAGCGCCGGTCACGTAATCGTAATCGCCGTTCACATAAAAGAAATAGGCGTAATTAATACATCCTTATCCCGTTCTATTCATTTTTACCCAAAACGTATATTACATCAGTGGTACACTTGTAGAAATTGGAGATGACCGAATGAAATTTAATATAAGCTCTGCTTATATTAAACCATTGATACTGAATGTATCAATACGAGGGATCCGCCTCCGGTGGACTATAGACCGAGCTCCTGCGAGTGGGGTTTTAGAAAACCCTGTGAATACAAGCACTTGCCCCGTGGAATACGACCTCCGGTCGTACCGATTTTCGGCATTCCACCAGGTTTGTCCGAGATCGAGTTGACTGAATGTCAAGCTGGTTCCGGCAAACCGGAACTACGCTCAGTCATCTTTCTACCGGTACGCCACTGGCCTATTGCATAATTTGAGTATAAGTTATTCCGCTTGCGGATACCGGAAGATATGTCTATGAATATTGCTACTTGATCTTTAAAAAGCTTCTTCAATGAACGATAGTAAGGGAATTTCACGTTAAGCAGGTGAACATTTTATGTGGAATTATAGAGAAATTTGATAATGTGGTTGAAATATCATACATTACATATTATCTTTATATAAAAATAGAAAGATTTATGGCATACACTGAAGAACATATAAAGTCTCTTGACTGGAAAGAACACATAAGGATGCGTCCCGGCATGTACATCGGAAAGCTCGGTGACGGTTCTTCCCCCGACGATGGAATTTATGTCTTATTGAAGGAAGTCCTGGACAACAGCATCGATGAATACGTCATGGGGAATGGCAGGACAATTGAAGTGAAATTAAAAGATGGTGCAATATGTATCCGTGATTACGGTAGAGGTATTCCACTGGGAAAGGTCATTGATTGTGTCTCCAAGATTAATACAGGAGGAAAATACGATTCCAAGGCCTTCAAGAAATCCGTAGGTTTAAACGGTGTAGGAACCAAGGCTGTAAATGCCCTCTCTGAGGAGTTTCTCGTAGAATCATATCGAGACGATAAAGTAAAAAAAGCACGATTTCAGCTCGGTGAACTTATCAGTGACAGCCCTATAGAGGAAAAGAAAGCAAGATCGGGCACTTATGTCTGGTTTAAACCCGATCCTGAGATATTTTCCGACTATGAATTTATCCCGGAGCTTATTGAAAACCGCCTCTGGAACTATGCTTATCTCAATTCTGGATTAAAATTAAAATTTAATGGCAAAGAGTTCTATTCCAGCAAGGGCCTCTATGATTTATTGAAGAAAAGAACCTCGCAAGCTAAGCTCTACTACCCCATTATCCATCTCCAGGGAGAAGATATTGAAATTGCCATGACCCATGGACATCAGTACGGCGAGCAATACTACTCATTTGTCAATGGACAACACACGACGCAAGGTGGCACGCATTTAACGGCATTCCGAGAAGCCGTGATTAAAACTATCCGCGATCACTTCGGTGTGAATTACGATACCCGCGACATCCGTAGCTCGCTTATCGGTGCGATAAGTATCAGGGTAGAGGAGCCGGTATTTGAATCGCAGACCAAGACAAAGCTCGGCAGTAAAAATATGGCGCCGGAAGGAGAATCGATACGTTCATTTGTCCTGGATTTTATCCGGAAGAATCTCGATAATTACCTCCACAAGAATCCGGAGACAGCACAGAACCTGAAAACGCGTATCCTCCGATCCAAGAAGGAGAGACAGGATATCGCCGGAATTAAGAAAAAAGCCAAGAAAGCGGCCAAGAAGGCCAATATCCATAACAAAAAGCTCCGCGATTGTCATCATCATCTCAGCGATAAACGCGGCGACCAGGATTTAAAGGAAGCAAGTACGATATTCATCACAGAGGGAGATTCTGCCAGCGGTTCTATCACTAAGGCTAGGGATGTGCAGACACAGGCTGTCTTTTCTCTCCGCGGCAAGCCCTTGAACTGCTACGATATGACCAAAAAGGTCGTCTATAAAAATGAAGAATTTAACCTTTTGCAACACGCACTGAATATTGAGGATTCTCTCGATGATCTCCGCTACAACAAGGTTGTAATTTCAACGGATGCCGATGTGGATGGAATGCATATCCGATTATTGCTCCTCACCTTTTTCCTCCAGTTCTTCCCCGAGCTCGTGAGAAATAAACACCTCTATATTCTCGAGACACCTTTATTCCGTGTGCGCGATAAGAACACGACTTTCTACTGTTATAGTGAAGAGGAGAAACAAGAGGCGATTGACAAGCTCCGAGGCGCTCCGGAAATAACGCGATTCAAGGGACTCGGTGAAATTTCCCCACAGGAATTTGGACGCTTTATCGGTGAAGATATCCGCCTCAAGCCCGTCGTCCTCGGCGAGGAGACCAATACTGAAAAGGTTCTCAAGTACTATATGGGAAAGAATACGCAGGCGAGACAGGAATTTATTATTGATAATCTGCGTGTAGAGCACAATGATCTAGCTTCCGCAAATGCCGACTCAGAGAATGAACCGGCGGTTCTGGAGCAAGCATAGTGACGGATTGTCACCTTGCTGCAGCAATGAAGCAGCGATTGCTGCCAGATAGGCAAGGATATGAAAATGGAATACGGATTGCGTATAATAAAGTCATTGAGAGAAAGGGCATTTGCCGAAAGGCATTACATAATCCAGGGAAAAACACCTTTCATCGATAAGAAAAGCACACGATTACTCAGTAAAAGAAAGAAATGTTTGACGATTTAAAAAAATATACCGATTCCGGCCAAGATATTGAAACGATACCTATGATATCGATTGAAGCTGATGATGGGCCGGGCGATGAAACATGGGCGGAAACCTTACCGCTCCTGCCATTGAAAAATACTGTACTCTTCCCGGGACTTGTAATTCCGATAACCGTCGGAAGGGATAGATCACTGGCGGCGATCAATCACGCCTATGAGGGGGAAAAATATATCGGCGTTGTCGCACAGAAAAAAGTGGATACAGAAAAACCCGGCATAGAAGATCTCTATCGACTCGGAACCGTAGCCAAGATTGTCAAGGTACTCCACATGCCGGATGGCTCAACAACGGCAATTCTGAGAGGCCGACAGAGATTTGATATTCAGGAAATCGTGGGGGAAGAGCCTTATATCAAGTGTAAGATTAAGAATCGTCCCGTTGTAGAGATTACTGAAGATCTTCACTTTGAAGCACTGCTCAGCAATATCAAGGATAAGGCAAAGGAAATCATTGAACTCGCACCACAGATTCCTTCTGAAGCTGTGATGATGCTCAACAACATTGAATCTAAAGGATTCCTGATGAACTTCATCTCCTCCAATCTCAATGTAGATGTCGCCAAGAAACAGGAAATCCTGGAGCAGAATGATGCTACTGCCAAGGCTACGCTCATCCTCGATAATATCCGCGATGAACTCAAGTTGATGCAAGTGAAAAGCCAGATAGAATCTAGGGTTAAAACCGATATCGAGAAGCAACAACGGGATTACTATCTCAAGCAGCAATTAAATACTATCCAGGAAGAGCTCGGCAATAATCCACAGAAGGAGAAAATTAAGGAACTTCAAGATAGAGCGGAGAAAAAAGAATGGCCGGAGTATGCTGCCAAGGCATTTGAAGATCAGCTCGACAAGCTGAAACGGATTAATCCGCAGATAGCGGAGTATTCCGTACTCTTAAATTATCTGGATTTTATGCTTGAATTACCCTGGAATGAACTTTCCGAGGATAATTTCAATCTCGATAAGGTCCGAAAACAACTCGATAAAGACCACTTCGGCCTTGACAAGGTAAAAGAGCGGATTATTGAGCACCTTGCAGTCCTGAAATTAAAGGGCGATATGAAAGCTCCTATACTCTGCCTTGTAGGCCCACCGGGAGTAGGGAAAACCTCGCTCGGAAAAAGTATTGCCAAGGCACTCGACAGAGAATTTGTCAGAATGTCACTCGGCGGACTTCATGATGAATCAGAAATACGTGGCCATAGAAGAACATATATAGGTGCAATGCCCGGAAGAATCCTTCAGTCCTTGAAAAAAGCGGGGACGAGCAATCCGGTCTTTATTCTCGATGAAATAGATAAGGTGGGAAAAGATTTCAGAGGAGATCCATCATCGGCATTACTGGAGGTATTGGACCCGGAGCAGAACACGACTTTCCACGACAACTACCTCGATATAAATTATGACTTATCGAGAGTACTTTTCATCGCTACGGCCAATTCCTTAAACACTATCCAGCCGGCATTGAGAGACCGTATGGAAATCATTAAATTGAATGGCTATACAACGGAAGAGAAAATAGAAATAGCTCGTGGTCACCTCATTCCGCAGCTCCTGGAACAACACGGATTGTCCAAGGGCGATGTGCGCATAGGTAAACGTGTCTTACAGCGTATTATTGAGGACTATACCCGAGAAGCAGGGGTCCGTTCATTAAGCAGAAAAATCGCTGCTGTCCTCCGACATTTTGCACGGAAGGTGGCGATGGATGAAGAATATGACAAAACAGTCAAGGTTTCTCAGCTGAAAGAGATTCTAGGGCCGATTGTATTTGACCGCTCTGATTATATTAAAATTGAGAATCCCGGTGTTGCAATAGGTCTTGCATGGACGCAGACCGGTGGGGATATTTTATTTATTGAAGCCTCACTAAGTAAAGGAAAAGGGAACTTAATCCTTACGGGAAATCTCGGTGATGTTATGAAGGAATCAGCCAAGACAGCATTGAGCTACTTAAAAGCCAATGCCGAGGACATAGGCATCGATGCGGAGAGATTTGCGACTACGGATGTTCATATCCACGTGCCTGAAGGAGCAATCCCCAAGGATGGCCCTTCAGCCGGTATTACAATTATGACTGCTCTTGCATCGGCCTTTACAGGGAAAAAAGTGAAAGCCAAAACTGCCATGACGGGAGAAATTACGCTCCGCGGCCAGGTGCTGCCGGTCGGTGGCATTAAACAGAAAGTCCTTGCTGCCAAGCGGATAGGAATAAAAACCATCGTCTTGAGTGCACGGAATAAACGCCATATTGAGGAAATTAAGAAAGATTACCTGAAGGGCCTTCAATTTGTATATGTAGAACAGATGAAAGAAGTTCTTGATTACAATCTTGGATAAGAGGCCTAATGTCCATCATAGATTGTAGGAGCAACAATTTTAAGATATATTGAGTTGAATATATAAATGAAGGCGAGTTTTCGTTATCATTGTAGCCTAAGAGATAGAAGTATATGCGTAAGATAAGTTTTCTCATATTATTCAGCTTTATCGGGCTCTTCTGTGTACAAGAAATACAAGCACAAGAAAGCTCAGAGGACAGTACGCTTATCCAATTTTCCGGTCAGGTAATTATGGATGAAGACGGTGTGCTGGTCTCACTGCCTTATGTCAATGTCTATATCAAGAATCAGTCTTACCGCGGTGATTATACGGATGAAAATGGATTCTTTTCACTGGTCGCAAGAAAAGGGGAGACCGTTGTGTTCTCCGGAATAGGCTTGAAAACTGTCGAATATACTATTCCGGATTCCCTGACGAGGAAGCGGTACTCTATTGTACAGATGATGACTGCAGATGTCTATCACCTTTCCGCAACCGTTATCTATCCGTGGCCCAGTAAAGAACACTTTAAGATTGAATTTCTCGCAATGGATGTCAGCAATGAACTTCAACGTCAAGCAGAGGAAAATCTTTCTTCAGAAATGCTGGATGATGTCCGTGAAACACTCCCTCCCGATGGCATTGAAACAAGTAAAATATATCTCCGTGAACAAGCGCAGAGAAACTACTCCATAGGACAGTTCAAGCCTATGCGTATTATGAGTCCACTCGCATGGGCCAAGTTTATTAAAGCGTGGAAAGATGGAAAGTTTAAGCGGAAGAAAAAAGATGAAGATTAAACTATTTTACTCTCGGACATAGATTTCTTTAAATACATAGCAGCGATGCCTGCAGCTTATTCACCTCATCACTCCCGGTAAAACATTCGATAAAGACCATAGAACAATGTTGAGCTGCTGTTGTCTTATGCTGCTCAGATAGTTAAAACAAGAAAGTCAGATATATAGATGTAACAAGGGCAAGTAAGAGGAGGATAAGTAAAAGGTAAGTATAGCAAAGGTAAGTAAGTAAATAAGTAAATCAAAGGTAAGTAAGTAAGTCAAAGGTAAGTAAATCAAATTCATGAATTTGATTTACTTACTTACCTTTTACTTAACTAACTTTTACTTACTTACCTTTGACATTACACTTTAAAAATAAACTTAAAATGTTTATAGATTTTATTAAAAGTATCCTCAAGCTCAGCCCCATCCCATTGACGAAGAATCATCGGTATGACATCCTCACAAAGAAGATTATTTCACGACTTCCGGAAGATAGTAATTGTATAGATATCGGTTGCTACAAAGGTGAAATCCTAGACCTCATGATAGAAAGCGCGGGGGGGGGCAGCACATCGGAATAGAACCCGTTCCGGATCAATATAGAAAATTGAAAGAGAAATATGCCCAGCAGGATAATTGTACAATTCTCAATCTCGCCGCTTCGGATAAAAGTGGAACGGCGGAATTCAACTACGTCGTTTCCAATCCACCATATAGCGGACTTAAGAAAAGAGATTATGATCGCGAGAATGAAGAAGATACAACTATCCGCGTGCGGACAGAGCCACTAGATAAGTTGATAGCCAAGAATCAGCTTGTGGATCTTATAAAAATTGATGTGGAGGGAGCTGAGATGCAGGTATTGAAGGGCGCAGCTGACACTATCCGGCGCAATAAACCGATTGTAATATTTGAACACGGGCTCGGTGCTTCTGATTACTACGGGACCACGCCCGAGATGATTTATGCTTATTTTGAGGAAAAGGATATGCGTATTTTCAAGCTCAAGTCCTATCTGCGAGGCAAGAACCCGCTTGACTTAGACGACTTTCACCGACAATATCACGAGCGGATGAATTATTACTTTGTTGCTGCGCCTGTTTTAGCTTCCGCAAATGGCTTGTCCCATTAAACTGAAAGCTGACCACTCTCAGAGGTAAACAATAAAAAGAGTTCCATAGCAGCTTATATATTGGATCGAGCGTTATCTATATAGGATTTATCACAGCAGTTGTAAGGTTTCTCGCGCTGCTATAAACTTAATTGTGTATGTTATAGGTGGAATATTTCATAGAGTGAAAGGGCGGATTTAAGACTTTTTTTCTCGTGATTTCCATTGTCACACTTCAACTTTAAACTTATGAAATACTTCTGTATCCTACTTTTCTCATTGATAATGCTTCAAGATATTAATTCACAAAATAGTCGTGATCAATGGATGCTGGAACTATCTGGAGGGATAGAGCAACACGACAAAAGATTATTTGATTATCCGGAGAAAGATCGCCTGCTGGCGATGCAAACTGATAAATGGGGGACTTACCACGCCGGACTGATAGTTAAAAGAAATATGTGGGATAGGAAAAGGTTCAGTGTTTATGGAGGAATAGGGCTACATTATGAAAAGGCGACCTTTTTGAGACCCTTTAATCACTTTCATTTTAAAGAAGTCGCTTTTGATATTTTAAGAAATTTGAATCGGTACACAAAACTTCAAGTCCCTCTTGTTATTTCCATTTATTATAAATTCGGAGATCATTGGTCCGTCTCAGGAGAGTTGACACCACAACTTCTTGTCTATCGAAGTATTGATCACACTGAGAATAATTCCGATGTATTCCCGTATAGTGAAAGCACTCTTGAGCTGGATGATATCCACTTCAGCTTAGGATTACATTACAGAATTAAACATTTTACCGTCGGTATAAATTCAAGGCTGTTCAACTTTCAAAAAATCGACGAGATTATTTTCAATGATATTGTCAAAGACCCCAGAGCGGATCAGACATGGGAATGGTATAATCCTCTGCGATTTGATCTGACTGTAGCTTATGTGTGGTAGGTGTAGGGTTAAAACTAGTAAGCGGACTTGTGGTTCTTCTTTTGACTGTGGTTTATAGTAAATCAACTTCATCAAATTGATTTACTGTGGAGTTGCTCCACGCTATGGTTGTGCAGATAGACATCCGGTACCTAACTAATACCCAATTCATGCATTAGAAATTGAAGATGACCGAATGAAGTCTCGTCAAGGTGAAGCCGAGGCGAGACCAATAGTCGTAAATCGACCATTGAGGAGGGAACCGAAGGCTCCTGCCTGAGGATTTTATCTTACTACGATTCCGAGCCAAATTCTTGCGCGAGCCCGGTGGAATACTACTTGCAGTATGACCTGTGGTCATATTCCACAGGGCGAGCCCTTGTCTTCTGTGACTTTTGCACTTCCTTTTGCATTTCTATTGCATGTTTTGGGTTATACTGATAAAAATAACGTTAAAAATAAGACTTAAAGACGGCCTTTCTTCTTATTCCACTTAACAAGCAGTTTCTATTCCGCTTAAATTCCCCAAGGCACATATTGATAATTGCTTATGATTATCGTGTCGGTTCCGCCCAACAGGGCGTTTCATTGTGTGTTCTGCGGGTGTAAGGGAACGGTAGTAGTTGCATGCACTTCATTGGGATTGGCGTGGATAAAAGTAGTTGGTGGGCCGTTTTCAAAATTCCTTTATAATCTTGAGCTCTCTTTTTTCCAAATATCTTTTGATCTCTTCAAAGCTCATTCCATTTAAATCTTTTGATATTTTTTCCTTAATTTTTCGAAAAGTCTTAACTGTATCAAAATCCTTTTTGATGCCTTTATCCTTAGTTTTCATAATCAATAATTTCTATAGGAGAACATATTCCCAATGATGGATAGTTCATTCGTAAATTAATTGAGTTGTATCCTCTTATTCTATATACGTTAACAATGTGTTTAAAATTCCAGCTTACTAAAATATCTGCTCTGTAAATGGTTGCAATATGGATACAATCGTCAAGACTTGTTTTTCCGACAACCTTTTCTTCTATATATCTTGCCGCAAGAGTGGCAGAACCGACATTTGCCTAAAACTATCCATCTCAACATTCAAGCTCAGCTTAAGAACCTGATATTCCCTTCCTCAAATAGCTTTCAAACTTTGTAGGTTTTATGATTTTGGCTGTTTTGAATGAGTCAGTTTCTAGTAAATCTTTGTCCCCGGTAACCAAGAAATCAGCCTTTCCGTAGTCGATTAAATCTAAGAGGAAGTTATCTTTCGGATCTCGATTGATAAAATGTGTAGGACTTATCTCTATACTTATTGCTATTATTTCCAACAATTTTAAAAGCTCTTTAACACTTTCTTCAGGAAAGTACTTCTTAAGCTTTTCTCTTTGTGAAACCATTCTTATTTCTTCTATTAGCTGATCGGTTATGATAATTGTAACTCTTTCATCTAATAGATAATCCTTCAAATTCGATAGTTTCTTACCGATCAAGAAGCTTATCCAAACATTTGTGTCAATTATAACTCTAATGTTTTCGTTTGTCATAAAGCTCTTGTCTTACGGATTCTACTTCTCGGTCTATGGTTTCTTGATCAAGTTCGTCCGTTTTGAATTCGTTAAGCAATCTTGTGAGTTTACTATTTATGACCTCTTTTTCCAATTCTTCACTAAGACGTTGTTTCTCTTTTTTTGTAAGTTGCCGAATTATAGAAAGAAGCTGTTCAAAGGTCAAATCAATTTTTACTGCAGTTTTCATATCAAAACTCTTTTATTTATCCTGGTATTAAAATCTCTATCAACCATGATTGGTTTAAGCTGAATGAATTTATATAACAATAATACAACATTTTCTTCTTTCCCGCTGTACCTGCCGGCTGCACCCAACTACCAAAAGACAACTCCTTTATTTATTAACATTATTCTCTCATAATTCACTTATGTCTTCGGCGAGGTCGATAAAAAAATTCAACAAACGGCAATGTAAACCGATAAAATCCCACATCCTTCTCTGACACACCATCAACAATAATCGTAATTCCAAATGTCCCGAAGAGACAATTTTCCTTGCATTATTTTTTGGTACACGTTTTTGGACACCCTACCTTCAAGGTTTCGCAAACCTTCCAGGTTTCATGTGAACTAAGTAACATCTCTCGATAAATTTTGAGCGATGTAATCTTTGCGCGTAGGCTTTGTAGCCGAGCTAAGATTATATCTTTAAATTCCTGCTTAAAAAAAGATTGGATTTTAATCCTAGCAAACATAGTACCTAGCCACACACGTGCTATCCCCAAAGATTACATCGCTCAACGCATGGTATGTTGCGACCTCGGAGAGGTCAGATTAGGTTAGGCATCAAGTTCACCATTGTATCGACCTCAGACCGCGTGACGCCTTGGCGTTAGAGGTCGCATTACGACTTATGCCTGACGACTTACAACTCCGGCCTAGCTGGTACCAGTCACGAATTACCAGTCACGAATTACCAGTCACGAGTCACGAGACAACCTCCAGCTGCTCCTTAAAAAACTCCACAAATTCCGGGACAGTCATCGTTCCTTCATCACCTTCGCCCTGGATTCTCACGGAAACACTGTTATTTTCAACCTCCTTCTCACCGACTATCAGCATAAAAGGGATTTTCTGCACCTCGGCATCGCGGATTTTCCGACCGACCTTCTCGGAGCGGTCATCCACCGTACCGCGGATATCTTCCTTATTTAATTGTTGCTGAATCTCGTAAGCGTAATCGTTAAAACGATCGGAAAGCGGAAGAACGGCATATTGCTCCGGGCTGAGCCAAAGCGGAAATTTGCCGCCCGTGGACTCGATAAGGATAGAAATAAACCGCTCCATAGAACCGAATGGCGCTCTGTGAATCATCACCGGTCGATGTGCTTCATTATCGGCACCGATATACTCTAGATCAAATCTCTCGGGCAGATTATAATCGACTTGAATAGTCCCCAGTTGCCATGAACGGCCGAGGGCATCTTTCACCATAAAATCAAGCTTAGGACCATAAAAGGCGGCCTCGCCATATTCTGTTACAGTCTCAATCCCTGCTTCATCTGTCGCTTCAATAATTGCATGTTCAGCAGCATTCCAGTTCTCATCAGATCCGATATATTTATCCGGATTATCGCGATCGCGAAGGGAAATCTGTGCTGTAAAATCTTCAAATCCCATTGCGTTCAGCACTTCTGTCGTCAGGTCGAGCACATTGAGAAATTCACCTTTGACCTGCTCCGGCGTACAGAAGATATGCGCATCGTCCTGCGTAAAACCACGTACACGAGATAAGCCGTGCAGCTCACCACTCTGCTCATAGCGATACACCGTCCCAAATTCAGCTATCCGCAAGGGCAATTCCCGGTATGAACGCGGTCGATGGCCATATATCTCACAGTGATGCGGACAGTTCATCGGCTTGAGAAGAAACTCTTCTCCTTCACGCGGCGTATTAATCGGCTGAAAACTATCTTCACCGTACTTGGCATAATGTCCCGATGTGATATACAGATCTTTATGACCGATATGCGGTGTCACAACCATTTTATATCCACGCTTTTCCTGCTGTTTCTGTAGATAATTCATCAGGCGTTGACGTAGAATAGTCCCTTTGGGCAACCAGATAGGCAATCCTGCCCCCACTCTGTCCGAAAACATAAATAATTCCAGCTCTTTCCCGAGTTTTCTATGATCCCGCTTCTTGGCCTCCTCGATCATCTCGAGGTACTCCTTCAACTCTTTTTGCTTGGGAAAACTTATGCCATATATCCGCGTAAGCATCTTATTATTCTCATCGCCCCGCCAGTACGCCCCGGCAAGCTTGGTCAATTTTATCGCCTTGATAAAACCCGTATTGGGGATGTGCGGACCTCGACAAAGGTCTGTGAAATTTCCCTGTGTGTAGAAGCTGATATCACCATCTTGAAGGTCTTCGAGCAGTTCCAGTTTATACGGATCGCCCTTTTCTTCAAAGTATGCAATAGCATCACTCTTTGATACCTGCTTCCGCAAATATTCATTCTTTTGCCGCGCCAGCTCAATCATTTTCTTCTCGATCTTGCCCAATTCGTCGCTGGAAAGCGTTCTATCACCCATATCCACATCGTAATAAAACCCATTCTCAATCGGTGGCCCGATACCGAATTTCACATCCTTATACAGTGCTTCAAGTGCCTCGGCAAGTAAATGGGCACTTGAATGCCAGAAAGCCATTTTACCGCCGGCATCTCGCCAGGTGAGCAACTTAACTTCCGCATCTTCTTTTATCGGTCTTGAAGCATCGATAATCTCACCATTCACTTCTGCAGCAAGGACATTGCGAGCAAGCCCCATACTTATCGATTCTGCAATCTGCATAGCAGTAATACCGTCTTCATATTTTTCCTTTCTCCCGTCCGGGAATGTAATGTTTATCATAGTCCTTAAAATTTCAGAAACACAAAGGTACAAAGACGTTTTTTAATTATGGATTATGAATGGGGAATGATGGCTTATGGATGATGATTACAACTAAATCTTCATCAACTAGAAAGACTTCAACCATTTTTTTAACTCAGCCAATGGCTAATAGCTATTAGCTTATAACACCGGCGCACACGGTTATGAATGATGTTCAAGACGAGACTATATTAAAATGGCACTCTTTTCTCGATATTCAAGGTCTTAACTTGGCCTTGTTGCGTCTTGATTTTTATATTAAGCGTAGAACCGCTAGCCTCAGAGATTTGGCTGAGATTTAAGAATAGATCACACATATCCATACTTTTTACCACTCTGTCATTAATCGTAAGAATCGAATCGCCATAGCTTATCTTCTTTTTCAGTGTTTCTCTCCAGACATGGCCGACAATAAGCTGATTATTTATCGAGCTTAAAGCAAATCCATAATCTGGCTCTGCCACATTTACAGCGTCCTTGTCGCCATAAGACTGAAAATAAAATCGCTTGTTTTTATAATCCAATGTCATGACTCCATATTTCAATACCTTGGAACCGATTTTGGAAGTATTGTCATTGGAAGTCGTGGTGACGAGCTTCCGGAATTCAAATCCATTTATCTCCATACCGGGCAAGAGGAGTTTAAAATGAGTACTTGTATCCGCAAGCCCAAAAACACCTATGTTTGTAGCCCCTTTACTACTGGCAAGCTCATAAAAAATATCTGTTCCATTGCTCTTAATGACCTCGTATTGCTCGGAAGAAATGGTAAAAATCTCAGAAGCCCCTAAATCTATTAATGCCTTCGTTGTCATCCTTTCATCGGTGCCATTCAATTGAGCATAGATAAAAGGACTGCTTTGATTGTCGCCTAGTGTAATTTTGCTTCCTTGATTGCTGCTTAAATGCAATAGGCTTGCCTTATCCGTTATGATTAACTGTTTATTCCGGACATCAAGCTGAATAATAGAATTTCTCAAGAGATTGCTTCCTATCATACCGTCTGCATTAAAACATCGGAAAAGTGAATTATCGGCATTGAGATTCATAACTATCGCAGGAATATCCTGAAAGACAATTCCACCCATTATCAGGGAATCAATCTTGCCTACTTCAAGTGTCTTTGTCTTTTTATTGATATCTCTTATAGGAATTGAGTCAATAATGGGAAGACCAAGGGCTTTTTGTACTTCATAGGAAACTATCGTAGGTGCTCCTGTATCCAAGATAAAATTATAGCTTTCCCCTTTTATCTCTACGGGCAGCAGAATCTTGTGGTGAATTACCTTAATCGGAATTTTTTTATAATAATCCTGTGATAGAGTCCCTCCCGTATTCAGCAAGGTTTTCCTGAAACATCCACTTATGATAAAGATAATGGCTAGACAGAATATGGATATTTTATCTCTCATGCACAGGTAATTTTTTACCAATATAAAAATATTGCAGTTATGAGAGTAAAATATCAGTCGCTGGGAATCAAGGTGCCCGGAAAGAATTTCTGTCCTCATTAAACAAAAATACCCGATGCATAACATCGAGCATCAGGTATTTTTGATCTTTTATACCCAAAATATGCATTACCTAATCTTTGCTTGCATCATAATCAACAATATAGGCAACGCTTCCACGCATTCCATTCACGGTATATTTAACCAGGTAAATATCATTTTATGGCTGAGAAATTCCGGGCTGATTATTTATCGGATCACAGGACCGAGGAAATAATGCAGAGCCTTGTTGATATCTATAAGACAAGCTCTTGAATTCCCACGACACCCCAATCGAATGATTATCTGTCACTTATGGAATATTCTTCAGAAATACATTGCGTCACCGATCACAAACTATTCCACTCCTTCTTTCAATGCTTCCGGATGCGATTTCTTGAGATCCTGGACTATTGGTTTGGTGACATTGATGATGTAGGGATTGTACGGATGTGCATTGTAAAAGCCCTGATGATATGCTTCAGCCGGATAAAAAGTATCAAATTCAGTGATTGTAGTAACTATTTTCCCATTGAACTCAGACGCATTGAGTTCGCGCTTTACATCTTCAGCAATTACCTCTTGTTTATCTGATGTGTAGAAAATCGCAGAGCGATATTGAGTGCCTATATCGTGTCCTTGTCTGTTGAGTTGCGTCGGATCATGCGTATCAAAAAAGATATACAGCAATTCCCTGTAGCTTACGATGTCATCGTCATAAATTACGCGTATTGTTTCCGCATGCCCGGTTTTCCCGGTGCTTACTTCGCGGTAGCTCGGATCTACCGTATGACCTCCGCTATAGCCGGAAACGACGCTTTTTACTCCTTTAAGCCGTTCAAATGCCGCTTCAGAGCACCAGAAACAACCATTGGCGAGGTAGGCTGTGTCAAGCTTCATCGCTTCAGCCGGAGAAATATCCTGCTCATACCTCATTCTGTTTTCCTGTGCGGCACATGAGGCAAGAGCCATAATCAGGCATACAATAGTCGTCTGTATAATCATTTTCATCGTAAAATTACAACGGAATTGCCATCGTATATAGTTCATTTTCATGCATAATCTACACAGCATATACCGGCAATGACGTACTTATATCGATTGACTCCCCGATGATAAGAAGAAATTCTCAGCATCTCGAGTAGATAAATCGCTCTATCAACCTTCTGCTATCTTCGACTCAAATGGATATTTTAGGTTCTCTGCGTCCGAGAGTATTAATTTGACAGAACCGACATAGACATCGGATTCTATATATAAAGGAACTTTGTTTTTATCATCGGAAATGTATGCATTCAACACCGAGCCATCTTCCCCGAATGTCGTGCCGGCTACAGTATGCGTTGAATATTCAATAGCCTCAAATGTCCCGACACCTTCAATCACTTTTTTCACCTGCGCATCATAAATCAAGTTAAGATTATACACTTTCTTGTTCAGAAATACCTGAAACGGCACGACATCGCCTTTTTCCATAGTTCTATAATCATGAACACGCAAGTAATAGGGTAGTGACAGCAAGTCTCGCGGACAGTCCTCAAGCTTGACGATGACCGTCTCAGTATGTTTTTTATTCTTCCCTCTTGTAACTATGGCCTGGTGATTAAGCCAGTCATAATCCACGTATTCATACAGGCGATAATCCCCTTCACTTAAAGTCTTGGTGGACATAGTAGGACGCAGTGTCGTCTTGGACAAGACAGTTTTATATGAATCTTTGACCGGAAACAACCAGGCATAGGAAGGATATGAATAACCTTCTGCCGTTAAGATGTAGCTGGTAGGCGTTTCCTCGACGTGGAAAATTACTTTCCCGATTTTAAACCAGATAAATCCGAGTTTATAGTAGGCATTGTACTTTAATGTTTCTCCGTCAATGAATACCGATTCACTGCTTTCACAAGGTAGTCTCAATGTGTCTGTAGCTTCCGCAAATGGCGCTCTAGCTTGCTCCATTTCCATTCCCCACCCATCAATGCTCAGGCTTAAAAGACTAAGGATTATTATTACTCTCATTAAAAAGTGATTTATTTAGATTGTTTCTCATAATCAATATCAATCCGATGATTGATGGAATACATAGATTAAATATCCATAGCAGAAACGCAGCTATTACTATTTCAGTTTCATAACTATTCCCAAACAAAAAGATAGATATCTCTGCCTTTGCCGCTACACTTAATAAACCGGGAATAGGGATAAAAGATTGCATAACAAGTACAGCTATCGACAGAATATAGTTCCACAAGCTCATTTCTACCACTCCGAGTATATACAATAAGAGAAAAAATTGAAAGCTGAACAACAGATATCTACTCAGAGACAATATCACTACGCGCATAAATGCCGGAAAGCCTCTTTTCTTGTACAATGCCTGGAACCATTCATTCTTGCGCCATCGACGAGGAATGAGCCACTGGATCTTTTCAGTATATATCGCAGCAGCTAGAATGAGAAGTATGGCAAGAAAAAGGACGATAAATACCAGCGTGTTCATGCCGGAGAATAGTTCAACGGGCAAGAGATATACAAGACATAGCCCCAGAAATATACAAGCTAGCCACTGCGCCAGACTAGCCCATACACTAGCCGATAGCGCAGCCGCGTTATCCTCCGCGGGTACAGCCAGTAGCCTGCCGCCGTGCTCTCCCACGCGATTGGGCGTAAGGAGACCCACGGGAATCCCCATCAATATGCCTTTTAAAGCTATGAAAAAGCTGATCTTCTTGTCTCGAGATAAAAGCAATTTCCACTTAATCGCATCTATAGATGTATGTATCACAAGCACAAGTACGCAGAGGAGCAGAGCATATCTGTGTCGATAGAATCTGTCGGCAAGAAAGTGGCTCTTCCACATTTGCGCAAGCATAAGCCAATCCACTCTCCAGTACAAATAAAAAGCAAAGAGGAAAACAAAAAGCAACTTTATCAGACCCTGATATTTCTTTAAAAACTTACGCATTCATAATATATTACATTTAATCCTATGTGTAATTGAACAAAGTTGAGGAATTTCCATACATTTACCTTATGAATCGACAGAAAACAACGATACTAGGCATAGATCCAGGCACCAATGTCCTCGGATATGCTGTTATCCAGGCTATCTCCGGAAATCTTCACCTCCATCAACTAGGCGTAATAAAACTACACAAGTACGATAAGCACCAGACTAAGCTAAGAAAAATATTTGAGCAGCTACAACAACTTATCGATGTGCATAGACCATCAGATATGGCTATCGAGGCGCCATTCTATGGGAAAAATCCCCAGTCCATGCTTAAGCTGGGAAGGGCACAAGGCGTTTCTATCGCTGCAGGTGTGACTAAGGGGCTTGATGTCCATGAATACAGCCCTAAGAAGATAAAACTTGCAGTTACCGGCAATGGAAATGCTTCCAAGGAACAAGTTGCAGGAATGCTTCATAATCTTATCGATATGACTGGTTTTAAGAAGCAGAAACTCGATGCCACCGATGCCCTCGCAACAGCAATCTGTCACTATTATCAGACACAGAGCGCCCTGGGAAAACTCGGTAAACAAAAATCTTATAGTGACTGGTCGGCTTTTATTAAGGATAACCCCGATCGCGTATCGTGATTTTCATCCCGCGGTAAAAGGGCGTTTATAATTCATCGTAAAACCTGAGCACTGGGATTGTATTCTATAGTGGATGTTCCCTGTTCTTCTGCACTTTCTTACCGGTTTTATCCTCCCCTTGTGTGAAAACATTGTTAATGAACTCCGTTCATAAGAAACTTTTTCAAGAGAGAGACTATTTATAAAAGGGAAACGTTGATAGGAATATATCAATCAGAAAAAATCTAATAATTTTAGTTATGAGAATATTAAAGACAACAATTCTATGTGCTTTTTTCTTGGGAATTTTCTCCTATGTAAGTGCACAGAGTTCTTACCACGCATCTCTGGATGGATGGCTTGTAGATATCAATAAAGCTTATGAGGTGTCACAGAAAACGGGGAAACCTATCCTGGCCAATTTTACCGGGACTGACTGGTGCCCATGGTGTAAAAGATTGAGAAGAAATGTATTCGTCAAAGACGACTTTAAAAAATGGGCAAAAGAAAATGTCGTCCTCCTCGAACTCGATTTTCCTCGTAGAAAGAAAATCCCACAGGAAATAAGAGAACAAAATGCTCAGCTCGCACGTACTTTTAAAGTCCGTGGGTATCCGACTGTATGGGTGTTTAACCTGGATAAGGACGATCAGGGAAAATTTCAGATTGAAGCACTCGGAAGAACCGGATTTACCAAGACTTCAGAAAAATTTATTTCCGATGTTGAAAAAATGATAGCTCGAGCGGATAAAGCAGATGATGCAGAGAATTCCGGCACCAAGAAGGCTGTTAAAACCTCCGGCGACTCTCGATAATGGAGAGGTAAAAACATAAATAATTTTCAGGCGATGCGCCCTCTGGCTGCATCGCCTTTTTTATGCTTTTTATAGCTTATTTCTCCTAGCTATATATTAATTATAGTTCCTAGGGAATCCGGTTCCCCATCGCAAAAGATGAAGTACTGACTTATTTTTCTTTATCGTCTTCTAGCTTAAAGTGAAAGGGATTACCATAGAGCTCGGACTTTCAGCTTCACCTGTTTCTCCGGGTATATTCATCCGTAGTATTTATAAGTTTTTATGCGTGCTTGAATGGTGCCTTGGCACAAATGAGTACTGATATTATTTTCCTTATTTTTACATCACTCATAAAGGAGGAATTCTATTTCAGATTAGTAAGTAAAATCGATGGAATTCACTACACTTTCCATTCGATCTGCAGCGATCTTGCTCAGTAATGGATAGGTTATTACTAGGAGAATAATTTTATCCTTATCGGCTACGATAATGGCATTAAATTGTGTGGGTTCTTGCCTGAAATTCACCTTCCCCGTGTAATGATAACCATAGTAACCACTACGTGTAAAACTCTCCTTGGTCATATAATCAACCGATAGGTTTAGCCTGCGCCTGACTTCTGCCAGGAGCTTGGAACCAAATTCCTCCATATCAAATGGCAGCATTCCCTCGTATCGGGCCTGGAAAATGACACCATATTCTGCATTAGCACTTAAAAATCCATGCGCTGAAGTCTTCTTAAAGCTCAGATCCCATCCTTGTGGTATCTGAACCCTGAAATCCAGCCTACGCAGTGGATAAGGGGATTCCAAGCGTACATTTCCTATTGTATATTCCTGAAAAATAGAAGAATTCTGCGCTACAGACATTTGCGAAAGCAAAAATGTACAGAAGAATAGACACAGATAGGTTTTAAAAGTCTGACTCTGATTGAATATCATACTATATAAACTAGAAAACATTTCCTTTCTTATCTTTGTCGAAAAGTAAAAATACAACTTATGAAGTTTCTTTCACAGTTCCTCCTCTTAATAAGCATTATTGCATTCACTCAATGTGCAAGTGATCCCGTTTCAGACTGGCAAGAATTAAGCCTTCTTGAGTACGGAACCGCGGTAAGTTTTAAGGCTCCGTCCAGTGTTGTGGTTCATGAAAGCAATATGATGGGAATTAAAGATATCACCATAAAGGACACGGTAGGAGACTATAATCTACAGGTTTTCATCTCGGATGCTCAACTGGAGGAAATCGATGAGACACTGGCAAGTTTAAAGCAGGATATAAAGGAGACACCCATATTTGAAGAAGTGCTGGACTCCTTTCCTCAAGGATTTATATACAGCACGAGATTGGACTCGACAACCATATCCTATGATTTTAGGTATATTGAAAATATGGGGAATGATCAGGTACAATTTCAGATGGGAATGGGCGGAATCAACAGCCTGGAGCTCGTAAAAAGGACTCTCCGTGGCATAAAAGCGCAAGAATAACGAGAAATACCTATCTACTGACAGCTGTAACTGATCTTGAAACCCTGGTTCATGAAATCTTCGACGTGTTCACTTCATCCTTTACACAGAACATATCGAATAACTTATGGTGGATTAATCAATAATCCTCAAGGAAGTAATGTAAATGCATATCCCGGAAAGTGCAATTGCTGTAAAAAGGAAAGGAGGCCATTTATTGCATACTGCATAAATTGACCTCCTATATATCCACTTCGTCTCGGTGCCCGAGATTGGAGTCGAACCAACACGCCCTAAAAATGGGCACAAGGCCCTCAACCTTGCGCGTCTACCAATTCCGCCACTCGGGCAACTCTTATTTCAAAGGTGCAAAGTTATACTATTTTTTCTTCATTCCGTAGGAATACAAGAAATAAATATTTCAGTAGTTACCATAATTCCGCTGCATAACTGGCTTCCAGGAAGCGCTTCACCTCCATATAATCAGCTTCAGTATCAATGTCCATAAGCCTTGTAATCTCGTGATACCTCAAGCCACAAGCGAGTATTTTTTCAATCGTCAAGTCCCTGACACGTGAAGTGCTCCACTCCGGAATATCAAATATCTCTTTCTGCAATTCCTTCATCCCGATAAGATAATATCCTCCATCGTATGCCGGCCCCAGCACAATATCTGCTCCCGCCAGAGCATCATAAGCTTCCTCCAGGTGAGTATCCCTTATTGTCGGGCAATCACTCCCGATGAGTAGAACTTTATCATACTGAGGACACAAGCGCTGCATAGCATCCGCCATACGCATGCCTATATCTCCATGAATTTGTCGCCGTATCTGTACGTTTTCTTGCCATATAGTATCATCCGGCACAGTTTCCGCATAAAAAACATACACATCAATTTGCTGAAGTTTATCTATCAGCTTCCGCAAATGCAATAACATCAATTTATAAGCACGCCTGGCTTCTGCCTGCCCAATCGAAGTCGCAAGCCGTGTTTTAACCGCATCGGAATATGGGTCCTTTACAAATATTATCAGTGCCCTCTCTTTCATTATCAACAACAATTCCCTTGCGGGCACTAGAATCGGTGCCCTTAATCAAATTTATGCTTTGTAGTCCATTTTACACAACGAGTTTCCCCTGGTAATCGTGTCCTGTTCTAGTCTAACAACAGCCTGCATTCTTTCAGCTCTTCAACTATTATGGAGCCTAAGTGAGCTTCTACATTAACACTTTTTCAATACACCAACAATTTCGAGTCACGAGTCACAAAATTTCCAGAATTCTCAGTTTCTGAACTTATCTTTGCACCTGCTGTTAATAAAAAAAATACGCAATGAATACGATTACCGACGCAAGTCCCATAAACTTGACTGATGAAGCCATTGAGCAAGTAAAGCACCTTCGCTCAGAGCAAGACCTTTCTGCGCAAGAATACCTACGCATCGGAGTAAAAGAAGGAGGATGCAACGGATTTTCCTATGTGATGGGGTTCAGTGAAGTCCATGAAAATGATATTAAATTCAATATCCGAGGCACAGAAGTTGTCATTGATAAAGCGCACATAATTTACCTCCAGGGAATGGAAATTGACTTCAATACCGGACTAAGTAATCGTGGTTTTACCTTCAATAATCCCAATGCCGATGAAACTTGCGGCTGTGGTTCTTCGTTTTCAACAAAATAAATTGAAGGTGTATTCACGTTGAAGCATAGAAACATTTTTTAACAATTTAAGTACAAATATGAAATACCTCTTGTATGTAATTCCTATAGCCTTCCTTTTCACAAGTGCTTGTGACCAGAAAAAAGCACAGGAAAGCTCTACGACAGAAATTGTTTACATCTTAAGTGAACAAGCTGATTGCCTCGATATGGGGAAAATGGCTTGCTATAAGTATAAAAAGTCTCCGGATGCCGATTCAATCTATGTCCATAAAGGGTCTATCAAGGACTTTGCCTATCTAGACGGCTTTAACTATACCATTAAAGTCCGCAAAGACTCTGCAGGACAATGGTCCCTCCTTGATATTATCGAGAAAAAATACGATGAAAACGCCTATATGATTCCGGAGGAAATAACAGGAACTTTTTATCAACATGCACGGATAAAGGTGGATGAAAGTACACAATTTTATCCCAAGATTATGCCTGGCTCACACACCGTTTTAAGACTCAAGTATAAATCTGCACAGAATGAACGTGTTGCCGACGATGGCTATAACGAGACAATACTCGTGGAAATAGAAAATCCGAGTGGCAATATAGATATAAATAGTATCAATGATGTCGTGAAAGCTTACTACGGCAAATTCTGTTTCTGTCAATATACAGGCTACGCAGAAATGAAGGACATAAAGATACAGGGAAAGAAATCCGGTGATACTTATCAACTGAGCTTTACTCTTCCAGCCCAGAAAGTAAACATAAAAAGGATGGGAGAAGTAAAAGAAAATGTACCTTATATCAAGAAAACAAAGACCTATAAAACTGACTTCAAAAAAGGGTCGGTAATGAAAATGATCAGCAATGAATATGCCAAGACTAATATGAAATACAAGCACTTAAACGGCACTTGGGAACTCATTACTCTGAATGGGAAAACCGTCGATGAGTTTGGGGATGATGCGAGAACTCCGATGCTCGAGTTTAAAGTAGATCAACGGATGTACTATGGCCAGGATGGCTGTAACTCAATCCGTGGAGCATTTGCATTGGGGGGAATGACTATTGCATTTGATAAAGGTATCTCTACCAAGATGTATTGCAAGACGGATATCGACGAAAAATTTGCGGAAGCTTTCTATTCCGTCAATAACTGGAGAATAGATGATAATCAACTTATCTTACGCCATGACCATAAAGCTCTCCTTGTCTTCAAAAAGAAGCAATAGACAAGTGCATTAAAATACATAGAATGCGTATTATAACATATAATGTCAATGGTATCAGGGCGGCGATAAGGAAAGGGCTTCTCGATTGGATAAAAGCGGAAGGATTTGATCTTGTATGCATCCAGGAGACCAAGGCACAACCCGAGCAGGTTGATCTGAGTACTCTGGAAAAAGTAGGTTATCATGCTTACTGGCACTCTGCTGAAAAGAAGGGATATTCCGGTACGCTTACCTTGTCAAATGAAGAACCTCTGAGTGTGGAACGCGGGATTTCCAATGAACTATACTTCAGTGAAGGAAGAGTCCTCCGCTGTGAATTTAAGGACTTTACACATTTTAATTGCTATTTCCCATCGGGTGCAAGCAAGGAAGCTCGACATAAAGTAAAAATGCAGTTTCTCAGTGATTTTAAGGAGTTTATCGATGCCTATAAAAAAGAGTGTCCCAATCTTATAATTTCCGGCGACTACAATATCGCTCATACGGAAAACGATATTCATAACCCACAACAGAACAAAAATAGCTCCGGCTTCCTTCCGGAAGAGAGAGCTTGGATGACAGAATGGTTCCGCAGTGGATTTAAGGATGCATACAGGTCACAATATCCACATAAAACCGAGTATAGTTGGTGGTCTTATCGCGCAAGATCCCGAGAGCGCAACAAAGGATGGCGACTGGATTATCATTCCGTTTCCGATCCGATTGCTCCGCGTATTCAAGATGCGTATCAATTAACTGAAGTGAAACATTCAGATCATTGTCCTGTATTGCTCGAGTTTAAGTAGTGATATTGAAATATATGCATTCCAGCAAGCCTGCTGTTTCATTGAAGACCGGTCACTACTTTTATCCATGACAACTCGGTGGTCTGGCACTGCCGAAATTTCCCGATAAGGCTTGTATCGACCTAGCCACGAGGATATATGCCGGTAAATAGCCTCGCAAAATTGAAAAGGGGAAGATCCTTGAACTTTTGAGTGCAGTTGCCCTATAAAGTACTTAAGAAAATATCATTAAAATGCATGAATAATTCAGGATAAGTAGCTGAATTGCATGTATTGCTATAAATTTGCACAAAAACTATGGTTCAGGAAGAACTCCGGTCGCATTTTTTACAATTATTGCAAAAAAATAGCTTCTTTTGTGAATTAATATTTCATGGAGGAGATTATAGAACCTGAAGAGGATGAAATTATTCAGTTTATTTACACAAGAACTCGCCATTGACCTAGGCACTGCCAATACCTTAATAATACAGGATGGGCAGATAGTTATCGATGAGCCATCTATCGTAGCTATTGACAAGCGTACAGGTGAGACAATCGCGGTAGGCATGCGCGCAATGCAGATGCATGAGAAGACGCATGATCATATCAAGACCTTGCGGCCTTTAAAAGATGGCGTCATTGCAGATTTTCAAGCTGCAGAAAGTATGATAGAAGGCTTGATTAACATGATGGGGCAACGGAGAAGGTTCTTTACCCACATGAAAATGGTTATCTGCATACCTTCAGGTATTACCGAGGTGGAAAAAAGAGCGGTATTTGATTCTGCTGACCATGTTGACTCCAAGGAGACATACCTGATTCACGAGCCTATGGCGGCTGCGCTGGGAATCGGCTTGGATGTTGAGGAGCCTGTGGGAAACATGATAATAGATATCGGTGGAGGAACAACGGAAATTGCCGTAATTGCCTTATCCGGCATTGTCTCAGATCAATCTCTCCGTACCGCAGGAGATGAATTCACACAAGATATCATGGATTATATGCGGAGACAATATAATATCTTGATAGGGGAAAGAACAGCAGAGCAGATTAAAATTAATGTTGGTGCTGCAATCAAAGACCTGGAAAACCCACCGGAAGATTATGCTGTAAACGGTAGAGACTTAATGACCGGTATTCCTAAGCAAGTCAGCATCGGATATGAAGAAGCAGCTGAAGCACTCGATAAATCGATTACCAAGATTGAAGAATCAATCCATAAAGCACTTGAATCTACTCCGCCGGAACTCGCTTCAGATATTTATAAAACCGGACTATATCTGACAGGTGGCGGTGCATTATTACGTGGGCTGGATAAACGTGTTTCCAAGAAAACCAAATTACCGGTACACGTAGCTGACGCTCCCCTACAAGCAGTAGTAAAGGGAACCGGACTTGCACTGAAGAACACGGATAAATATTCATTCCTCATCGACAGGAAAAGTATTTAATCGGATCTTGTACCTGAAATTGTATAGTTATTCATTCATTGCCGGCAGATCAAAGGTTAAAACTTATGCATACAACATCCAGCTTCCACTCGATTGAGAACAATTTTATATCCAGATCTTTTAAGTTTTACAGGTAAATGATATTCAGAATATATGATAGAAATAAACCCACAATGGGACAGTAAAAAGAAACAGTTTCAGTCCGGAATTAACTACCTAGTACCCATAAGGTGCAATGCTCCAGAGGCACGCACAGCAGAAGTTGAAAAAGCAGTGGGAACAACCACAGAAAACAAGAGGAATGTGGGTTCTAGGAATGAAACAAGCTTGCTGATGCCGGAGGCATCAGTTCTTTCACCAATAATCGATTTACGACTATTGGTCACATTGAATTAAAACCGGATTAATATTTAACTTCAGGTAAATGCCTAAGCAATTTATTCAGATCGGTCGTTACGGCAACCTCTTACTCTTTCTCTTTCTAGAGGTATTAGCCTTCTATCTCGTTATTAATTTCAATAATAAACAGCGATCTATCTTTGCCCACTCATCAAGCCTGTATACCGCAGAAATTAACGATAAATTTAAGCAGATGAAAAACTATCTGCATCTAACCGAAATCAACGATAGCCTCTCCCATTCCAATGCCCGTTTACACTCCCGCTTAAGCAATATTCTTGAAACACGCCCGCTCATGGATTCCTTGATTACACCCGTTGATTTAAAAAAATACAATTATACAAGCGCAGAAATAATCAGCTATACAACAAGCTTGCGGAATAATACCATGGTCATTAATAAAGGAAAGTCCAGCGGACTCGATGATGGGATGGCTGTCCTGGGTGAGGATGGCATCATAGGTGTTACAATGAGGTGTACTGAACATTTCTGTAGCGTTCTTCCTATTATACATAGCCAAGCTAGAATATCTGCTCGTATTCTCTCTTGTGAATGCTTTGGCAACCTCACATGGACATCGAGCAATCCCAATATCTTACAGCTTAACGCAATTCCTAAGCACGTAAAAATTTCTGTCGGAGACAGCGTTGTCACAAGTGGCTTCTCGCATATCTTCCCACCCAATATCTTTGTGGGTACAGTTTATAGCGCATTTATCCCCTCCGGCTCCAATTTTTATAAGATACAAGTTAAAACAAATAATGATTTTTATTCCTTACACTACGTCTATGTTGTAAAAAACCTGATGCATAAAGAACTCGATTCATTGATGAATAACGCCATAGAAGATGAAGGATAATCTATTCAGATATATCGTATGGTTTTTAATCCTGGTCTTTCTACAGGTAACAATCTTCAGAAATATTAATTTCAGCTGGGAGAATTTTAACTATATCCATCTCTTTGTCTATCCCATTTTCATCCTGATGTTACCCTTGAGGACATCGACTTCAACAATTCTGCTCTGTGCATTCCTCATGGGATTAATGGTTGATATCTTCTATGATTCACCGGGCGTACACACTAGTGCATTGCTATTCATGGGCTTCATGCGTCCTATTGTCCTTAATTTAATGGAACCTCGCGAGGGCTATTCAGTCAATGCAATGCCCACGATTAAAGAACAAGGCTTGACCTGGTATTTAATTTATAGCAGTATCCTTTACTTCCTATTCCTCTTCTTTTATTTTAGTGTAGAGACCTTTACCTTTGCCTATTTCTTCAGTATTTGGTTAAAGACAATTTTTAGCTTAGTTTTCTCGTATATTTTTATTATTATTCATCAAGTACTCATAGAAAGTTAACGCTATGCCTTCAGAGGATAAATATCGGAATAGGTATGTGATTATCCTTACCTTCTTTATTCTAGGAGCACTCCTGATTATTTTCAAGGCAGCGCAACTACAGCTATTTGATGATACTTTCAGTGAACTTGCCAAGTCTACTACTATCGACCGACAGGTCTTATACCCTTCGAGAGGCTTAATTTACGATAGAAACGGGAATTTACTCGTCCGTAATAATGCTATTTACGATATCGATGTGATATACAAGAACCTCGATCCAGAGATGGATACCGCCCTGTTCTGTAAGCTCTTAAATATTGATAAAAAGACTTTCGTCAAACACATTGAAAAAGACTGGAGCGATATAAGATATGCTCAGAATGTCCCCTATACCTTCCTCAAGATGGTACCCAAAAAACAGTTCACACAATTTTGTGAAAGCTTGTATAAATTTCCGGGATTCATCCCGCGCCTAAGGAATATCCGTGGCTACACATATCCCAATGCAGCTCATATACTCGGATATATCTCTGAAGTAAACAATCAAGTCTTACAAGACTCAGGTAAAATATACAGCCTGGGAGATTATATCGGAACTAGCGGATTGGAAGCATTTTATGAACCTAGACTGAGAGGTGAAAAAGGAATACAATATATCATCAAGGATAAATGGGGACATAAAGTAGGAAGCTTTAATAATGGAAGACTAGATTCTTCTGCAATTTCCGGGGACAATATAACTCTGTCCATAGATATCGATTTGCAAGCTTATCTAGAGAAACTTATGCAGAATAAAAAAGGTGCTATTGTTGCCATAGAACCTCAATCGGGAGAAATTCTTGCACTCGTAAGCAGTCCGACATACGATCCCGATCTGCTCGCCATTAATAGAAATCGAGGAAAAGCCTTCAGAAAACTTGCTCAAGACACCTTAAAACCCTTCTTTAATAGGGCCATAAGCGCTCAATATCCTCCAGGTTCTACGATAAAACCTATAATGGCTTTAATAGGCTTACAAGAAGGGCTTGTCAGACCAGGTCAGAAAATCCTCTGTAAAGGAGCTTACTACTATAAAACCTACAGCTGGGGATGTCATTGCGGAGGAGGCTATCACGACGTGAGCTCCGCCATTCAAGTGTCCTGTAATACTTACTTTTTTAAGTTATACCGGGAAATGATCGATGAATATGGTTTTAAACAACCGGAAAAAGGCCTCAAAAACCTGAATTCATATCTTCATAAAATGGGATTGGGACAAAGGCTAGGCATTGATCTCCCCGGTGAATCACCCGGCCTCATACCGGGCCCTGAATATTATAATAAGCTCTATAGCGACCAGATTGCTGAATGGAGAAGCACTTATATCATCTCCAATGGTATCGGCCAAGGAGAAGTACAACTCACGACTCTTCAACTAGCCAATATCGCCGCGCTTATAGCAAATCGTGGCTGGTATATTACGCCGCACTTCTTAAAATCCATCCGTGATTCTCAGAAGAAAATCCCTCAGCAATACCGCTTAAAACACTACGTAGGCATTGATAAAGAATACTTTGAGCCGGTTATTGAAGGCCTTGAAGATGTCATAACAGCAGGCACCGGAAGACTCGCAAGTGTCCCCGGGGTCTCTGTGGCAGGAAAAACAGGTACTTCAGAAAATCCACATGGGGAAGACCATTCAGTCTTCTTCGCATTCGCACCCGCAGATAATCCACAGATTGCAATTGCTGTCTATGTGGAAAATGCGGGCTTCGGAAGTCAATACGCAGCTCCTATTTCCGGCCTAGCTATAGATAAATACCTACACGATTCTATTTCTCCTAAGAAACAGTGGGTTGAAGATTATATCCTTAAAGCAGACCTTATTCACCATAAAATAACAGCCAATCCATGAAAATATCCGCCGTCGTCGCAGTAGCCCACAACAATGTAATGGGAAACGATAATGGAATGCCCTGGCATCTCCCAGCCGACTTAAAACATTTAAAGAAGATAACAATGGGACATCATATTCTCATGGGCAGAAAAACCTTTGAATCTATCGGTGTTGTATTACCTGGTAGAACCTCTGTAGTCCTCACCAGGGACAGAGACTATTTTCATTCCGGATGTATCGTCACACATTCTCTTGAGGATGCCTTAACGATCGCTTCAGAAGCAGGTGAAGAGGAAGCTATGATTATCGGCGGTGGAGCGATATTTAAACAAGCTCTTGACTATTGTGATACAATATATCTCACGGAAATAGATCTAGAAGTAACAGGAGATACTTTCTTCCCCGATATCGAGGATGGAGTCTGGGAATTAACCTCCAAAAAGGATTTTAAACCAGATAGAAAAAATCCCTACCCTTATTCTTTTCTGAAATATATCCGCAGAGAAGATGCCCGGAAAAGCAACTAAATTCGATAAAGCATTATTACTTGAAAAAAGATATTTTTACCTCGCATTAAAGCCTAAATATGATTCTTACTGACAAAAAGATATTGGAAGCCATTGAAAATGGAAGTATTGTCATTGAGCCCTTTAAAAAAAATTGCCTTGGGACAAATTCCTATGACGTACATCTAGGTAAATATCTCGCCGTATATCGCGATCGCGTCCTCGATGCACGGAAACACAATAAGGTAGATTATATTGAAATCCCGGAACAAGGTTATGTAATTCAACCTGCTACCCTCTATCTAGGCGTAACCCTAGAATATACAGAATCGCATGTCTGCGTTCCTTTTCTCGAGGGGAAAAGTAGCATAGGAAGACTTGGCATCGATATTCACGCTACTGCCGGAAAAGGAGATGTAGGCTTCTGTAATACATGGACACTGGAAATATCCTGCACCCATCCGGTAAGAATATATGCCGGTATGCCCATCGGTCAACTTATCTATTTCACCGTAGATGGAGAAATCGAGCATTACTACAACAAAAAAGCCAATGCAAAGTACACACAGAGAACCGATAAACCGGTAGAATCGATGATGTTTAAGAACACATTTTGAAACCGTCAAAGTGTCATGTTAATAATAAATATGCGATTTTTAGCCTGGTTTTCAGGTAAATATAGCAGGCAAGGCAAATTTTTATCAGAATTTCCTTGGTATTGATCTATGTAAAAATTATCTTTGCACTCGCTTAAAAATAATTCACTTAAATAGAATCAACGTGAATACGCAGAGTTACAAGACAAAATCAGCAAAGAAACACGAAGTACAGCGCGACTGGTATGTTATTGATGCCGAAGGAGAAATCGTCGGTAGGCTAGCTTCCAAGATTGCCCACGTGTTACGAGGTAAACACAAGCCTTTATTTACCCCACATGTCGATTGTGGCGATTTTATTATCGTTGTCAATGCAGACAAAATACGCTTTACGGGAAATAAGGAGGTTGACAAAGTTTATACATCGTACACCGGTTATCCGGGCGGATTGAGAAAAAGCAATCCCGCTAAATTACGGAAGAAGAAACCCGAGTCGATCATTGAAAAAGCTGTCAAGGGGATGTTGCCCAAGAATAAACTTGGTGACCAGATGATTAATAAATTATTTGTTTATGCCGGAGACAAGCATCCGCATGCGGCACAACAACCTAAACCATTTAAATTTTAATCTACATGGAAATGATGAATACCATCGGAAGACGGAAAGCCGCTGTTGCTAGAATATATCTAAAGCAAGGCGAGGGAAGAATCCAGGTGAACGGAAAAAAATACAAGGATTATTTCCCACAGAAACACATTCAGCTTAAACTCCTTGAACCATTCAATGTCCTTGAAATGGAAAATGGCTACGACATTAAAGTAAATGTCTCAGGCGGAGGTATCAAAGGACAAGCTGAAGCTATACGCCTTGCTATTGCCAAAGCAATGACCTTAATTAATGAAGAGTATAGAAAACCATTGAAGGACGCTCATCTTCTCACTAGAGATTCTCGCGTCGTGGAGAGAAAGAAGTACGGAAAACCAAAAGCAAGAAAGAGCTTCCAGTTCTCCAAGCGTTAATTTATTACTATTCAATTTTCTATATCCTATTACAAATAAAAGAACTTAGACAATGGAAATGCCTTCTCATAAAGAAATGCTCGACGCCGGCGTACATTATGGCCACATGAAGAGAAAATGGAATCCGCACATGCGTCCTTATATCTTCATGGAAAAGCGTGGTATTCATATTATTGATCTCAATGCTACCCAGAATCACCTCAAGGAAGCCGGTATCGCTATCAGACAGATGGTGAAAAGTGGGAAAAATGTCTTATATGTCGCTACCAAGAAGCAAGTAAGAGATATCGTCGCTGATGCCGCTAGAAGTGTTAATATGCCCTATGTCACCGATAGATGGCTCGGTGGTATGTTGACCAACTTCTCTACCGTCCGTCGTTCTGTAAGAAAAATGAAAACTATCGATCGCATGCTCAGCGATGGATCGTATTCCAATGTTACAAAGAAAGAACGATTAACATTGACGCGTGAAAAAAATAAAATTGAGAAAACGCTCGGTGGTATTGCCAAGCTTAAGCGTATCCCCGATTCTCTCTTTATTATTGATACAGAATATGAACACCTCGCTATCAAAGAGGCCCATAAGCTCGGTATCACTACTTTCGGTATCGTCGATACCAATTGTGACCCAAGGGATGTCGATTACCCCATCCCGGCCAATGACGATGCCGCTCGCTCAGTAAAATTAATCGTTGACTACATCACTCATTGTATTGAATTGGGCAAGAAAGATCGCCAGAAAGTGAAACAAAGTGAAAAGCAGACTGCTTAAAATTGTTTCCTTATTTTTTAACTATACATTATTAAAATTACTAGCAATATGAGTAAAATATCAGCTGCTGATATAAAAAAATTACGCGATATCACAGGTGCCGGAATGATGGATTGCAAGAAAGCTCTTACCGAAGCCGATGGCGACTACGATAAGGCAATTGAAGTCCTCCGTAAAAAAGGGCAGAAACTTTCAGCCAAAAGAGCAGATAGAGAGGCAAAGGAAGGTGTCGTTATCGCTCAGACCAATGATGAGCAGAACAAAGGCGTCGTGGTAAGAATAAGCTGTGAAACTGACTTCGTTGCCAAAAATGAGGATTTCATTCAGCTCGCACAGAATATCGCGGATATCGCACTTGAAAACTTTCCGGAAACCAAGGATGATCTCTTGGCCCTGAATTATAAAGACGGTCTTTCAATTCAAGAAAAACTTACTGAACAGATCGGTGTAATCGGTGAAAAAATTGAACTCGTGGATTATCAGAAAGTCGAGGCGGAACTCGTCGTTCCTTATATTCACATGGGTTATAGAGCCGGTGTTATTATAGGCCTGAATTCCGATGTTGACGGTGCTGAAGACGCAGGTAAAAACCTCGCTATGCAGATTGCCGCTATGCGTCCTCTTTCTATCGATAAGGATAGCATCGATGAGAACGTCGTAGAAAAAGAACTTGAAATAGCTAAAGAACAAGCTAAGCAAATGGGCAAGCCGGAGCATATTATCGATAAAATTGCTCAGGGAATGCTGAATAAGTTCTTTAAAGAGAATACTCTCTTGAATCAAGCTTATGTCAAGAACGGAGATATGTCCGTGAGTGATTATCTCAAGAGTATTTCTCCGGACCTGAAGGTCGTTGATTTCAAGCACATTGAACTAGGTTAAATTATTAAAGCGGTTGATTTTTCTCAACCGCTTTTTTTATATACATATCTTATGAAACTGCGTTTTAAACGAATTTTATTAAAGTTAAGCGGAGAAAGCTTAATGGGCGATCAAGGTTTTGGCATTGATGAAGGTCGCTTAAAACATTATTGTAAAGAAATTAAGCAGATCGCTGATCTCGGTATTCAAGTTGCCATTGTTATCGGTGGAGGCAATATCTTCAGAGGCCTCAATGCCGAAAAAACCGGCCTGGAACGCGTTCAAGGAGATTATATGGGCATGCTCGCCACCGTCATTAATGGTATGGCACTTCAATCCGCTATGGAGAGTTATGGCCTCTACACGAGATTGGTCTCAGCAATTGAAATGAAACAGATTGCTGAACCCTATATCCGTCGCAGAGCAATAAGACACCTGGAGAAAGGCCGTATCGTGATTTTTTCAGCAGGTATAGGCAGTCCTTATTTTACGACGGATTCCGCGGCAGCACTCCGCGCCAATGAAATCAATGCCGATGTTATCTTAAAGGGCACGCGCGTAGATGGTATTTATGATTCTGATCCTGAACTGAATAGCGATGCCGTCAAATACGATGATATAAGCTTCCAGAAAGTCATTAATCAGAACTTGAGCGTGATGGATTTAACGGCTTTTACGATGTGCCAGGAAAATGGATTGCCGATCATCGTCTTTAATATCCACACACCCAATAATCTCCTGAAAATTATAACCGGAGATGAAAATATAGGAACGCTCGTCCATTAAATATGTCAGATTAAATGCAGCGAGTGGAGGATATGGCCATTGAAAGTGCTCGTGACGATTAAAAATCTGCCGGAATAGACATTTGCGAAAGCTGATATCACTCTATTCCTTAAAAAATCCGTGCTTTCCCGATTATACCGTAGTTTTACACAATAGATTACACAGCAATCAATAAAAGACCTAGGATGAACGTGCAAGAATATATCAAGAGTGGCATTTTAGAAGCTTATGTGAAGGAGGAATTAAGCGATGCTGAGAAGGTGGAGGTTGAGAAAATGGTTGAGAAATATCCCGAAGTACGCGATGCCCTTAACAAGCTTGAACCCGGCATGTCAACGACGCAGAATGCAGAAAATACAGATGACCCCATTGAACAACAATTACTAGAAACTGAACAGAAACTCCGAGAAGATAAAATCCTGAAAAAAATGTATTTCTGGCGGGCATTGGCAATATTTTCAGCCGTCTTTTTTATCGGCGCAATGGTCCTTTATTCCATTAATCGGTCGCGCACTTCCGATAAAATCGCCTTACAAAACTTACAGAATAGTCAGCTCTTTTCCGTTCTGAAGGAAAGCAAGAGCATAATGGAGCAACAACAGGCCAAAATAGCCATCCTGCAGAGTCCGGATGTCCGTAAAATTATCCTCTCCGATGGAAATCATGCCGGCGGAAAATTTGCCCTTCTTTACTGGAACGCAAGCAATAATAAATTATGGCTCAATGCCGATGAACTTCCCGCACCACAAGCCGATAAACAGTATCAATTGTGGGCTTTACAGGGAAATAATTACAGCAATCTCGGCACAATTGAAGAAAATGGTATCGTTCTGCAGCAGATGAAATCCGTGCAAGGTGCGGATGCATTTATGATTACCCTTGAACCACTCGGCGGAAGTGTCAAACCTACGATGGAGGAGGTGAAAGTGAGCGTGAAAATGTAGCCATCAATCACGATCTTTCTTACCTTTATCATTGAAATCCGGAAAATAAAAGATTGACAATGTATTTAATCGACTCACACGCACATATTTTTACCGAGCAGTTTCAGGTGGATATCGCAACTGTAATTGATAATGCAGCTTCCTCAAATGTCGCTCGGATCTGCATGCCCAATATCGATAAATCTACCCTTGAGTCCATGATGGCTCTCCATGAGAAATATCCCGAGACCTGTTTCCCTATGATGGGCCTTCATCCTTGTAGCGTGAAAGAGAATTATGAAGAACAACTAGAAGGTATTAAATCTTATCTCGATGCAAGCGACGATTTTGTGGCAATCGGTGAGATGGGAATCGACCTCTACTGGGATACAAGCTTAAAAGAGCAGCAGATTGAGGCATTCAAAATACAAGTCGGCTGGGCACTAGAGAAAAATATGCCCATCGTCATCCATTGTCGGAATTCCATGGATCTCGTAATTGAAATCCTTGAAGAAATGGATGAAAAAGATCTCACAGGTGTCTTTCATTGCTTTACGGGCGATGAATCCCAAGCCGCCAGAATTAAAAATCTCGGCTTTTACATAGGCCTCGGAGGTATTATCACCTTCAAAAACAGCAATATGGACGATGTCGTAAGGTCCATCGACCTATCGCAGATTATCCTTGAAACGGACTCGCCCTATCTCGCCCCGACACCGAAACGCGGTAAACGCAATGAACCTGCTTATGTGCGTTATGTTGCAGAGAAGATTGCCTCACTGAAAAACATCAGCCTTGAAGAAGTCGCAGATACAACTAGCCGGAATGTCCTGAAATTGTACAAGTGGCAATGATTACGCTGAATACCCGAGACTTTTCTTCACAATTCAGGAAGGTTCTGAATTGGGGCTTTCCGATACTTTAACTCATTCTTCTGAGGATAAAAGCAATATTCTAGTTTATATCTGAATTTATGCTATTATACATAAAGGTTATACTATAAAATACTAGATATTTATACTGCTGAAAATCAAGAAATTATATTAAACTATAAGCTTTCATGTATTCACCATATTTCAAGACTCGGGGGCTATGAATATTATAAATATCTATAAATCAA
>CAYTBT010000032.1:0-32931 GCA_964436125.1 uncultured Saprospiraceae bacterium
CCCCTAATATAGGGAAAATCATGTCACATTTTTAAACGTTTTGGACAGGTGTGATTACCCTTACAAATTCAAAACAGAATATTCTTCTGTTTCTGCAATCTGTATGACGCTAAAACAGAATTATATTTTGTTCTTAAAAATATTTATATTTACTTCTTCAAATCCTTACTAGTACCGATTATTATATATATATATTCGTAGCTGCAGTTACTATCTGACTACAGCTGGAATCCGAAACAGCTAGAACAAGAAGTAGGGTACATTAAATAATTTTTTAATTATGAGAAAATTAGTAAGTTTTACGGTATTTGTACTAATTGGATTTATGGCACTACAGTCATGTAATACTAAAGGTGTTGATTTAGAACAATCAACTGAAGAGCAAATAAATTTTGAAGAATTCCAAAATACATTAATTTATGCTATTTCACTTAGAAATGTAGCAGAAAATGAAAAATTAGTAGTATGGAAGGTTAATGGCAAATATGACTGGGCTTCCACTTTAAATACAAACTTTAAAGAAAGTAAAGTTGAACTTAAAGCAGAACATGATTGTGAATCAACTAGTGCATATTCTTTTGCAAAGTGTGTAAAGAAACTAATCGATGATGGAAAATGTGTGAAGGTTTGGAGTTCTAACGGAACTTACTATGGTGATGTAATAGATTGTAAAGACGATGAATGATTGAATATGAAAAATCTGAAAAACAATGACCCTAATTCAGAGAGAGACTCTCTGAATTAGGGAATATGCACTGATAAAAAAATATTATGTGGAAAGTTATTTTAATAGTTCTTGTGATTGAAATACTGGTTATGGGACAAGGTCTTCCTCTCAAACTAAAATTATTGTTGGGAATACCTTCAGCTATTTTAGGTCTCGGATATTTCTGAATTTTTGATACTCAAGGTCCATTTTATGCTAAGGCAATAATTACTATACTAGTGTGTAGTGGTTTGATCAGGTATTATAGAAAATATAAAAGACTTAATTCTGGAGTGACGGACATTTCCAGTTAAATTTTCGAAAACAGAGGAAATTATCCAAGCAACTACTGAAGATGAGTTTCGAGAATTATAGGGAGACTTATTTTACGCGCTTTCACAGAAAGCACGTAAAAAGGGGTCAGGGATAAGGGGACAGGAGGAAGGAATTTTTTCTTCCTGACTTATTCTGTATCTAGCCGTCAATTCTCCTTTTTGCTTCAGCTAAGATTTCTTCTTTGCTCTTTTCAGTAAAACCACGGGCTTCTGCTCTTTCAAGTTTGGTGCGTAGCCGGTCGATCTGCGCTTGTTGTTCACGTGCTTGTCTGATTAAGTCCTTGATAAGTTCACTTTTATTTGAATATCAATGGTTTCATATAAGCTTCGATTATGTGAAAATCATCCGGTCATCTTCAATTTTTACCTGTGCGCCTCTGGCCTAATGCATGAGTTGGGTACTACTTCACCATTTAATCTGAGTGTGCTTTCCCGGGAACGGACTTTCAGACTTCCTTACTGCTCGGTTTTTAAATTTTCCAGATCTGTAATGTGTAAAACAGCAGAGCTTCCACAAGCCAGCTGCATAGGGGGCAACAGAGGTTTTATTAAATTTTTATAAATACTTATCCACAGCCTGTGAAAAAGTAAAATCACGATTATTGCTAATATGTTGGTAGGAGGGTTTATCTTGCAGAAAATGGCATATTTCGGTATATTTTCTTCCGATTTACGGAAAATCGAGAGTATATGTCTTAATGAAGTTATCGCAACCTGAGAATGGTGGAAATGTGGAAAAATATGAAAGGTATATTATCCTGGACGGCACCTTCTAGAGTTTTATAAATCAGTGATACTGTAAAAGCTTTATGAGGGAGGAGAAACTCAAGTCTATTGATACTTAATCCAATCTTGAGTACCTGGCTGACCGAGATATTTTATAAGAAGAACGAGATGAAGAAGAGAAGCAAGGACGATAGGCGACAACTTCCCATATAAATAAATTAATACCAGAAACAGCGCTTTAATAGAGAAAAAGCATATTGTAAGAGGGTCGGAGTTGCGCTCCGTTCTTAAAGCTTGCTTGCGCTCTTATAAAGCCTATAAATTGAAGACATAATGAGTGATATATTTAAGAAAAGAATAGCATATAAACCCTTTGAGTATCCGGGGGTTATGGATTTTATTAATCCGATGAACCAGACATTTTGGGTACATGCAGAAGTAGATTTTACAGGAGATGTTCAGGATTATAAAGCGGCATTCAGCCCTGAAGAGCAATCGGCAATTAAGTACACATTGCTAGCGATAGCGCAAGTTGAAGTAGCGGTAAAAGCATTCTGGGGGAACCTGTATAATCGATTGCCCAAGCCGGAGTTTAACGGGCTCGGATCGACATTCGCCGAGTGTGAATTCCGACATTCAGAGGCATATTCGAGGCTCTTGAGCGTGCTGGGACTAGAGGAGGCATTTGCGGAAGCTATCGACTCACCGATATTGAAGAAGCGACTCAATGTCTTGAATAATAAGGAAAAGTTGAAGAAATTTGACGATGAGGGACAGGCATTTGCCCTAGAGCTGGTATTATTTTCACTTCTAGTAGAGAACGTATCCCTCTTCAGTCAATTTGCCATTATTTTGTCATTCACCCACTTTAAAGGCCTGCTCAAGAACACGAGCAATATCATAGCCTGGACGAGTAAAGATGAACAAGTTCATGCCAATGCCGGAATTTATCTCTTCAACCAAGTAATTAAGGAGAATCCGCATTTTTTCACGGAGGAATTTAAGGCAGAGATCTATAAAACGGTGCACGAGTCGATTGCAATGGAAGGGGAGATTCTCGATTGGATATTTCAAGCCGGTGAGCTCGAGCATATCAGCCGTGAGCAGCTCATTAATTTTATGAAAGTCCGCATTAACAGAAGCCTTGAGAAAATCGATCTAGATCCTATTCTGGACGTTGATGAAGATCGATATAAGGAGATACGATGGTTTGAAGAAGAAGTATTTGCCAATACGCTTGACGACTTCTTTGCCAAGCGTCCCGTGGACTACTCCAAGCACAACAAGGCCTATACAGCAGATGATTTATTTTAAGAACAGATTATAATCCTATAAGCAATATGAATACAGCAACAGCAAGGACACCACAATATCTACCGGACACCGCAGATTACTATAACTGGGTAACAGAAGAATCGATGACAATGCTGCAGCGTGGCTACCTCCTTGAGGGAGAGACGCTAGAAGACGCAGTGTATCGCATTTCAAGTGCCGCAGCAGCACGGCTTGATATGCCGGAGATGCAACCGAGATTTGAAGAAATAATTGCCCGTGGGTGGATGTCTTTATCTTCCCCGATATGGGCCAATATGGGGACCGAGCGCGGTATGCCCATCAGCTGCTTCGGTTCCTACATTGAAGATAGTATGGAGGGAATTACCGAGACATTGTCCGAGAGCATCATGATGACTAAGTACGGCGGTGGAACCTCGGCATACTTTGGTCACCTGAGAGAACGCGGGGCACCGATTAAGAATAATGGGAAATCCTCCGGCGCTGTGTCCTTTCTCAAGCTATTTGACGCGATGATCGACACGGTGAGCCAGGGAAATGTCCGCAGAGGCGCATTTGCGGCATATCTCGATATTGAACATCCGGATATCCCTGAGTTCCTTGAAATAAAGGACATCGGAAGTCCTATCCAGAACCTCTTTTATGCGGTCTGCGTATCAGATGAGTGGATGGAGTCCATGATTGAAGGCGATACAGAGAAACGGAAACTCTGGGCCAAGGTGCTTCAGTCACGCCAGGCCAAAGGCCTTCCTTATATCTTGTTTAAGGATGCGATGAATGAAGGAAAACCACAGGTGTATAAAGATAAGGATCTGACAATCTATAATTCCAATCTCTGTTCGGAAATCGCTCTTCCGGTACAGGAGGACGAGTCATTTGTCTGCTGCCTATCGTCGATGAACCTCGAGAAATACGATGAATGGAAAGATACCGACGCGGTCGAGGTGGCAATAACTTTTCTCGATGCCGTGATGGAGGAATTTATCATCAAGTCCGCCGACAATGAGTATATGAAGAGGACGCATAAATTTGCCAAGCGACATCGAGCACTAGGCCTCGGTGTTATGGGCTATCATGCATATCTCCAGAAGAACAACATCGCATTTGAAAGTATGGAAGCTAAGCTTTTTAATACCAAGGTCTTTGCCCAGATACGCCGTGAGGCTGATCAAGCTTCCGCAAATCTCGCGCAAAAACTCGGAGAACCGGAAATCCTTAAAGGTTATGGACGCAGAAACACTACCGTAATGTCTGTCGCTCCTACCACCTCTTCTTCTTCAATCCTCGGGCAGACTTCACCCGGCATTGAACCGTATAGCAGCAATTACTATAAAGCAGGCCTTGCCAAAGGGAATTTTATGCGTAAGAATAAATTTCTCAAGCAACTTTTACAGGAAAAAGGACAAGACAACGAGGATGTATGGCAGTCAATCTTGTATCATCACGGCTCTGTACAACAGCTAGATTTTCTCAGCGATCACGAGAAAAACGTCTTTAAAACATTCCGCGAGATAAGCCCGCGTGAAATCGTAATTCAGGCTGCAGCGCGACAGAATTTCATCGATCAATCACAATCGCTCAATCTCAATATTTCACCGGACATTCCCGTGAAAGAGGTGAACGCCCTATTGATTGAGGCATGGAAGCTCGGTGTGAAGACTCTGTACTATCAGCGTTCAGTTTCTGTAGCACAGGAAATGGCTATTAAGTTCAATAGCTGTGTTTCTTGTGAAGGTTAAGGTGGTGATTTTCTATCCGCTTACGCAAATGTAGGAAATAGGATTCAGGATTCAGGATTCAGGATTCAGGGAATTTCCTGACTCAGCCAATAGCTAAAATCGGATGGCTAATACCTTCGGTGTATCTGCTTATGGGTGATGAATTATCGGTGGGACTTTATTAAAGACAAGCAAAGTTGTTTTCAATAAAATCACTTCAATAGCCATAAGGTAGGCCATTGTGAAGGCGGATATTACTTTGTCTATAAACAAGCTATTCAATGATTTTATAACTGTTAAAATTTGACCTAAAATTTCAGTAAAGTATAAGAAATTGTCTATTTTGTATGTACTCAATGAAAGAATTTAGTTTACTTGAGCTTAAAGATACTTACGCTTGGTTAAGTTGAAAGTATGAAGAATATTTCAATAACATTTTGATTATTAAGGATTAACGCATATTCAGATTAATATACTTAAAGGATAAAGCTAAGAACAATTCCAGAATGACAAGATAGACTGTTCCATGATAAAAGTATAATATTCCTAGATTATCTGATTGATTATTTTAAATTATTTACATTAATCGCTACCTTGCATTGATAGTTAAAGGTTGAAGCGCTTTTCATAAGCCGTAAATTATGTTACGAAGCATAACTTATGTGATTATATCTTTATAATTGGATTGCTTGCAATTGTTAGAGAAGCTTACTTCATACCCAGTCTAGAAATTAATGCACTGAAAGAGTGTTTTATATATTGAAATTGAAGCAATAATAATTCATTACTTCAATGCAGTCGCTTATTTTATTTGGATATTCTTAGGAATACGTATATTGATTCTTAGTTGCGATGAGTATAGTCTGCATAACTAAGGTCGTTGAACTTTATATGCATCAGCTGAAGGGTAGTAGGCTTATTTTGGATAATTTAAGTGGCGAATTTATTCATTCAAATATCCAAATATATTAGTTATGAAAGTACTTTCAACGATTCTAATGGTGTGCGCATGTACATTATGTTTTACGACAATATGTGCTCAATCACCGGGTGGAGTACCCGCCGCAGCATGGTGGAAAGCAAGTTCCACAGGAACAGTTTATAAAGATGCAGGTACAACTCCTGCCGGGGATGGAGATCAAGTGCATCAATGAAATGATGTGGGTGGTCAAGGATATAATCTCATTCAGGCAAATACCGGCCTACAACCTGTATTTTCCACCACTACGCAAGCTAATTTCAACCCGACGATAAGCTTCAACGACGATTATCTTGATTATATACCTGCTACAGGTACCGAAATCATTGATCGAGCAACGGGTGCCTTGTATGCTGCAGGGTACTTTGATGTGGTGGAGCAATGTGGTTTCTTCGGCTTTGATGCGAGCAATGATTTCCCAGGACTACATGATTATCCTGTAGGTGGAGATTATAATCTGTTAATTTTCACCAATGGAGGACCGGGATATCAAGGCCTGAGTCCCAATAGCTTTGCATCTCAATCCTATTTTATTTCCGGTGCTACCTGGGAAAATGGTGGGGGAAATCCCGGAGCTACATATCTAGGCGCTACGGTATCTCTGAACGGAGTGGATGCTACCTATTCCGCTGATGAAATGTATAATGTAGATCTTAATGATGCCTATGATGACATGAGAGTAGGATGGGATAGCAACTGGGGAAGTCTGAATGGAGAGTTAAATGAGCTTATCGTATTTGAAAATACCTTAACGGCTGCCGAGATGAATCGCGTTGAGTCCTATCTTGCGATTAAATACGGTACAACTCTTGCCGACGTATCTGACAATTATACGAGTTCTACAGGAACTGTTGTCTGGGATAGAAGTATCAATGCAGCTTATAATAACAATATTGCAGGTATCGCACGTGACGACGGTTCAGCCTTGTATCAGAAACAATCTTGGAGCGAGAATGCAGGACAACAGGTATTAATCGGTGTCGGCGGATTAGCAAATACTAATGCTTCTAACACAGGTACTTTAACCGATGGACAATTCTTGATCTGGGGTGACAATGGGCTTGAAAAAACACCGTCCGTTCAGATTACAGGTTTAGCAACCATTAATCGACGCTTTGCTGCTATATGGAAAGTACAGAATACCGGTGGTGTAGGACAAGTAAGAATTGCATGGCCTGCCAGATATACAAGTATGTCACTTATTCAGAGTAGCGACGATGTTTTTAATGCAGCAGATAATGTAACTGATATGTCATCTAATCTGATTACTATCAATGGTGTAACATACAATTATGCCGATGTTACATTAAGTGATGGTAGTTATTTTACCTTTGGTGTATTGGCAAATTCTCCGGGAGGAATCGGACCTCTTCCGGCTGTATGGTATCGCCCTGAGAATGCATCTACTTCCGGATGGACAGATGCTTCACTTAATAAGCTTGACTTACAGTCTGAAAATACACCATCCGATGGAGTTGAAGTAAATAATGGAGATATTCCACATAATTTTAATAAATGGACAACGAGTTTTTCAGCTTCTTCTTATTATAATTATCCACATCCCAATTATCCCAATGACCCTAATCCGGTCTTTGGAAACTATAATACCGACTTACCGGATAGATACATGTATACACCCTTGTCTATTTTTGGTGCTGCGCGTGTAACGAATGCCGCCGATGGTTCTGGGCAGATTACCGGTATAGATAATGAATGGGATAATGGAGGTGAACCGGGATTAGGTGTTAATGTCAATCATCCATGGACAGTTCGTTTTTCATACGGAGGTATTAACAACTATGCAAATACAATAACTTCCACTGAAAACCAAACCGGAGTATATTCATATATCCTGCCTGCCGGACCTAAAGATGCAACCGGGACCGCAGATCTTATCATGGCTCTCGATGGCCGTGATACTACAATTGCAGGTGTAAATCCTGTCGGTAGCGTTGCAGGACCTTATATTAAGATCGGAAATAGCGATTATGCATTTGGTCCATTTCCTGGTGACATACAAGAGGTAATATGGTATAAGGATTCTCTATCAACCCTTGAAAGGCAAAAAGTAGAGACCTATCTTGCATTGAAATATGGCTCAACGCTAGCTCATAATTATGTGGATCCTACAGGGAATGTCGTATATAGTTTGACAACGAATGCCGGATTTACTAATAATATCGCCGGAATTGCACATGATGAAAATAATGGTGGATTAAATCAGAAGCAGAGTAATTCAGTAAATGTCAGCGATCAACAAGTGTTAATCAGTACAACGGGCTTAGCTAACACTAATGCATCTAATTCAGTAAGTTTAAATGACGGACAATACTTAATATGGGGTGATAATGGTCGAGCAAGAAGTATGGACTCAACCATCGCCGGTATTAGTGGTATTAATGTACGTATGGCTGCTGTGTGGAAAGTACAAAATACAGGTGGCGTGGGAACGGTCCGTGTGGCATGGCCCAAAGGTGTGAGTAATCTATCCTTGATTCAGAGTACGGATACTATTTTTAATAGCTCTGATGTCGCTACCTCAATGATTGGGAATGAGATAACCATAGACAACGTTGTTTTCAATTATGTGGATGTAAGCTTGGCTGATGGGGAGTACTTTACTTTTGGAGCTGCTCTGAAAGCACCGGGTGGTGTTTTTGCCGGTCTTATGATGTGGCATCGTGCTGATGATGGTACTACCGGCGGCCATCAGAATACATGGAAAGACATATCAGGAAATAATCGAGATGTTACTCAGATGAATGATACACTTTATGAGCCTAATCTTGTCCTAGATGGCCTAGATACGGTTTCAAGTAGAGTCTACTTTTTCAACTTTAATCCATTTTATTATTTCGATGGGGGAGACTTCTTTTACAGGGATAATGATATGTACTTTCCTAGTCGTCAGAGTGCGGGTTCTCTATTCAGTGTAAGCTTTAATTCTACGGTGGGGGGATGGAATACCATCACCGGCTGGAGTGATGACGACCCCAATCTAGTAAGAGATGGTGAATTTCTTCAATCGTGGGTAGATAATGGCGCACCCATAAACGAAAATGTAGGTGCAACTTCACTTAATGCCAATATTGCCGGTATTATATGGAAAGCCAATGGTGGAGACTCAATTTATATGAATGTCAATGGAAAGCTGTATAATTCGCCTAGTTCAGTAAGTTCATTGAACGATTCTGATAATTTTGCTATCGGTTCCGAAGGATTTGATTTAACAGGGAATGGAAATGAATTATTTACAGGTGGAATAGCAGAGGTATTTGCATATAGTGTAGATTATAAAAATTCACCCGGAGATGAGCTTTTGCGTATTAATTCGTACCTGGCTGTAAAATATGGTATTACATTGAAAACTCAGGATGGATCTCAGACTTCAGATTATCTGAATAGTAGTTCTACTGTAATTTGGGATGCAAGTGCCAATTCCGGATACAATGAGAATGTAGCAGGAATTATTCATGATGTTATTTCGGGGCTGAATCAAAAACAGTCCGTAAGTGAAAATGCGGGAAAACAAGTAATAATTGGTACCACAGGACTAGGAGAATCAAATACTGCTAATTCTGTTTCCTTAAGTAACGGGCAATCTCTCCTATGGGGCGATAATGGCGATGCCCGAGCTCCTTCTGTTTTCATGGGGCAGGCTTCCAATGGAATAAATGTCCATTTTGCTGCTATCTGGAAAGTAGATAATACCGGAAATGTCGGCACTGTGCGCGTAGCATGGCCTGCCGGATTGCCTAACCTTACACTTATTCAGAGCTCAGATGCGACCTTTGATGGTTCAGACGTGTTTACGGCAATGTATATGAATACCATCACAATAAATGGGGTTGATTATAATTATGCAGATGTAAGCTTCAGCGATGGACAGTACTTTACATTCGGTGGAAAGATTGAACATGCACCGGGTGGTGTATTCCATGGATTAAGTCTATGGTTCAGAGCCGATAAAAATGTAAGCAATACCGGAAATGGAACAGATATTACAGATTGGATGGACTTTGCTTGGGGCAAAGTTGCTGATAATATATCAACTTCACCTGTTCCATCTTTTAAAACCGGATCATCAGATTATTTGAATTTCAACCCGGGAGTAAATTACACTGCTAACAACCAGAAACTAGGAAATATTCATGTTCAGACGCTTAGTTCACTGAAATATGATGTCTTTACGGCAACGGAAGAAGGCGGTGGAAACGGCGCGCTATTTAATGTTGGAATGGATAATACGACATTAAACGGAACTAACTGGGATCAACCGACTATCTGGGGCCCGGTAGGAACAGGTACTGTTACTCGTCGTACAAATACAGGTGCAGGTAGTTATTTTGCTAGTACGGCTCCGGCATACTTTGGCAATAGCCCGAATATTGCATACTATGATTTCCATGATACTTATTTCAGGAAGGAAATGAATGGTTCATCTTCTACTACTAAGCATACACACAATGCTGTAGGCTTATCAAGAGGTGGTTACATCATTGGAGCCAATTCTGGACCTGGCTCTCAAGGTGATGATGACGGATTTGCCGGAAATATTGGTGATATTATAGTGTATGGTGCGGATACGATAACACAAGTTGAGAGAACAAGAGTTGAAACCTATCTTGCAATCAAGTATGGTGTTACCTTGAATTCAACCTCTGATTATTTAGCCTCAGACTCAACAAAAATCTGGGATAAGAATAATGATACCGGATTTTATCATAATGTTGCCGGTATAGGAAGGGATGATATTTCGGCCTTAAACCAAAAACAAAGTAAGAGTCAGGTAAATGATAATCCCAATGATCAGGTAGCGATAGGAATTGACAGTATTTATACGACCAATCTGGATAACTCCGGGTCTATAGCTTCTGACATCTCGTACCTGGTATGGGGTGATAATGGAGAAACTGTTGCCATGACAAATACTGCCTCGACTTATGTGAAATTTACGTATAATGGAGTGAGTACTAACAGGCACATGACAAGGGTCTGGAAAGCACGGAATACAGGTGTCAATAATAAGGTATTGATCAGATTCCCGGTAGCTTCTGTAGGTACTACTACATTACCGAACGAAACCGGCAACTGCGCTGAATATGTGATTGTTTATGCTTCTGATTCTGCTATGACACAGAATATAGTTGCTGCACCACTTACAACGGAAACAATAAATGGTACAGATTATTATCAAGTGAAACATATATTCCCGCAAGATGCAAGTTATTTTACCTTCGGTAAAGTGTCTCCTTGTATAGATACATTGATTGCGGATTCCGATAGCTTCGAGAATTATACGCAAGGCGATGTAACTCCTACTATTCTAGGTAATGATTTATTGAATAATATCCCTGTGGAAAGCAATGAGGTTACTATAGCTACAGTAGGAACGTGGCCAAGTGAAATTACATTAAATCCGGATGGAACCCTTGCGATTGGGGCGGCTGCTGCGGATGGACAATATTCTTTACAATATGAAATCTGTGAAGTCGGAGCTTCTCCATCTCAATGCGATACAGCAACTATTTTATTGTCGATTAATGGGCCTTTACCGATTAGTCTATTGAAGTTTAATGCTGATGTAAGAAGCTGTAAAGTCATATTGACCTGGACAACTGCTTCTGAAGTGAATAATGACTACTTTGAAATTCAGAGAAGTTACGATACGGAAAGCTGGACGACTATAGATAGGATAGATGGTCATGCTTTCTCTCATTCCATTAACACATATTCCTTGATAGATGAGGATGTGAAAAATGGATTGGTTTATTATCGACTCTTACAAGTTGATAGAGACGGCATGCGGAAATACTACAATACAGTTTCGCTATTTGTCGATGACTGTGTCGCTAGTAATGGCAAGAAAGACTTCGTTAAGATCTATCCAAATCCGGCCAATGATATCTTGAATATTGAATTACAAGATGTCATTAATTCTGATGAGGTACAGATAACGCTTATGGATGCCTCCGGAAGAATCGTCAGAAATTGGCGTACTTCTTCAAGCGGTGGACGTAAGATCCAGTTGAATGACCTTGCAAGTGGAATATATTATATTCAGTTTACACTTGAAGATGCATCAACTATTATCAAGAAAGTCATCATTATGGAATAGGTAAAATTGTTTTTATCTGGTATACCATAATAAGGGGGCGTAATTTTCGCCCCCTTTTTGGTATGCCGTACATGCCATTTTCAATAGCGGTGATAGTGAATTGAAAGATTGGGGGCTTTCTATACCCATCCTAGTAATCTCTATATAAATTCCCCATAACTCTTTAGTTAGCTTCCGCAAATGAGGCTTTTAGCTCTTCAGTAATCATATAATGCTCCACTGTGGCAATTACGACAATCTTGATTAATCTTAGCTCAGCGAGCAGCAGGAGTGTGAAGTTCTTGTCCTACTAATAAGTTTTATGGAAAATTACTGAACATTACGCCGGTATGTTCATTTTAGCTTACACAAATGGGATGTATTTATCTGAAATAGGCAAAATTTCATAGATAGTGAAGCTTATTTTGTAGGCCTTAAACGCTGTTTCCTATAAATGAAGAATAGGACAAGGCAGAATGGCCTGTGATTTAGATAAATTTGCATCTTATAGGAATTAATTTTTTTAACCGTATTATTGTTAAAAAGCTTAATGACATGAAAAGTTGGACGAGGAAATACCAAATATCTCGTTCACGCTTTATTATCCTTACCATGAGTTGAAAACCCGCAATAGAGCCATTTAAGGATATGGATTTATTATTATTGAGCAATATGGATAATGTGCATCATTAATCTATAGGGCGATTTAATATATAATACTTATGCTTAAAGAGAAAACTCATGATAAAAAATTCACTTAGAAATTACCTGCTATTACTTGTATTGGGTATGAGTGTCGGAGTAATATCAGCTCAAGACATTTCTACTAGGATACAGGAAAATAATCAGAATTCAGTACTGTATAGTCCCACAGCAGGCGGACCATTTACTTGCTCAGACGGAAATGCGTATCTCGTGAAAGGATCATACCAAAATCCTTCGCCAGATGGGCATACAGGATTATATCGCGTTGATATGACTGCTAATCCATTTACCTATACTCAGATAGGTAGTGATGTTAGTTACAGCGTTAATGCAATTGCAAATAACCCTACTGATGACTACATTTATGGAATGCGCAGAACTCCTAATGACCAAAGACGCCACTTAATAAAAATAGCAAGTGATGGTACCTTTACAGACTTAGGAGTAGTCACCGGACTCCCTACGGGCGTTCATTTTGTTATCGGAGAAATTACTGATGCTGGGACATATTACATAAAGACCAACAAGGGCAATAAAGGTCTCTATAAGGTAAACATCTCTGCTAAGTCTGCAACCGCAGTGAAGGCGGATTATCCAAACCAATCCAGTGGTGAAAACTTTTACGATATGGCTTATGACAAGAACACCGATATGTTCTATAGTATCGATCATAGCGGATACGTAATTTCCATAAATCCGTCTAATGGAAAAATTACTAAATTAAGTAATGCGCACGGCTCATCGATTTTCGGTGGGATGCTTGCAACGTCAGACGGGAAAGTCTATGGAATTGAAGTACAAACGGGATGGAATATAGCAACCGGCTTTTATGAGGTGGATATTACTAACGGACAAATAGTCAAAATCTCAGATGCGCCTACCGCCTCACAATCTGACCTCGCATTCTGTATAAACAGTACATTAAACTTTGATACAGAATCAGATTTATCGATCACCAAAACTGCTGATAGAAGCAGTTATCCTTCCGGTGATACCATAATCTATACTATTACAGCAAGTAATGCAGGGCAATTCGGTTCAAGCAATGTTCCGGTTTCTGATCCTTTACCTTTAGGAATTCCGGCAGATAGCGTGTCTTACACTGCCGTAACATCAGGTGGAGCAACGACTCAAGTAAGTGGTACGCAGACTGGTGCTATTAACGATATCGTAGGATTACCGGTAGGTGGAACAGTTACTTATACTGTAAAATTACGGATACCTTTCGGTTATATAGGAAATATAACTAATACTGCAACGATTACCGCTCCGACAGGAACAACGGATCCTGATCCTAATAATAACTCAGCATCGGAAACCGTCAATGTAGGTCCATTTAACTGTGCAGATGGTTATGCCTATCTCGTGAAAGGATCACAGGATACCCCCTCTCCAGATGGTAAAACCGGACTATTCCGCGTCGATATGACTACTAATCCATTTACCTATACACAGATAGGGAACACTGTATATTATTCCGTAAATGCGATAGGCTTTAATCCTATTGATGGCTATATCTACGGGATCCGTGTTACACCTTCAAGTAAACAGAATCATCTGATCCAGATAAAAAGTGATGGTTCTTTTAATGATCTGGGGCCAGTACAGAATCTTGATCCTAGTAGCCAGTATTTCATCGGCGCTTTTGATGCTGCAGGGAATTATTATGTTGTAGGTGCAACTAATGACAAAGTCTATAGTATTAATGTATCATCAGAGCAGGCTACAGAGGTAATGACCTTATTTAGTGGAGTTGGTCAAGGATTTTTCGACTTTGCATATAATCCGGTTACTGGCTTATTTTATACCTCAGCTTACGATGGGCAGTTCTATTCACTCGACCTTGTGAACAAGGTACTTACTCCCATCGGTCCTGCACATGGCAACGCAGGTTTCGGTGGAATTATGACAACAGCAAGCGGAGATGTTTATGGAATTGTAGTAAATTCCCCAAGTGGATCCTTGGACAAAGGTTTTTATAAATTTGATATTACAGATGGATCATGGACGAAGCTCTCTGATGCACCCGCAGCATCACAATCCGATCTTGCTTTCTGTATGAGCGGAGATTTAAACTTTGACAATAAAGCTGATTTACAAGTCACCAAAACGGTTGAAGCCGGACCTTATGAAGGCGGTGATACACTTACTTTCACTATTGTCGCTGAAAATAACGGACCATTCGGTGTCACGGATGCACCGGTCAATGACCCATTGCCGGCAGGAATTCCGGCAGATAGTGTGTCATATACAGCTACTGCTTCTCCGGGCGCTTCAACTCAAGTTACCGGTACACAGACAGGGGCAATTACCGATGTTGTTGATCTACCGGTAGGTGGAACAGTTACTTATACTGTAGATATGCGTCTACCAAAAGATTATGATGGTAGTTTAACCAATATCGCAGAAATTGAGGTACCTCAGGATATTATTGACAATAACACAGGTAATAATAAGGATACCGTAATGCTTTCTGTTAATCCCTTACCGATTACCTTATTGTATTTCAATGCAAAACAAACAGATTGTAAATCTGTGGTATTGAACTGGGCAACTGCTTCAGAGATAAACAATGCTTATATCCTCGTGCAGAGAAGTATCGATAAAAAGAACTGGATAACGGTGGAGAAAGTCGATGGATATGGAAATAGCAGTACAGTTCATGAGTACTCATATACGGATACTCATTCTAGTGAAGGAATGGTTTACTATCGATTGAAGCAAGTAGATTTTGATGGTAGGATAAATACAGCAAAAATTGCTTCTGTCTTTACCAAGGCTTGTGACAATACGATTGATCTGGAAATTTATCCCAATCCGATTAAGAATGTCATTAATATTAAATTGACTGAATCTGAAACTTATGAAAGTATTCATATCAATCTTCTGGATGTTGCCGGAAATGTGGTCAGAACTATCACGGCCCGACCGGGCACACATCAGACGATTAAAGTGAATGGAATTACAAGTGGTATTTACTTTATCAGAGCATTATCTGATAATACAGTAATCTTTAAGCGTAAGGTGATAATTTCTGAATAATACGCAGTACATAACACCTAAACAACAAAGGGGTTTCAAGCATGGCGCTTGATACCCCTTTGTTTTTCTTCTCTGATATCTTCCACCTCATAATTGAACCATGCATTCAAGGCTCGGTCCCTGCTTTTAAGCATTGAGCCGTATCACAGCCATTTGGTGAAATAGGTTATGGCGCGCTATGTATCTGCTGAAAGCTATGGCAATGCATACGGCGGAGTAAGTTTACAATGCCATCCCGGTAGGTTGGAAAAAGCTGCGGAATTTGATGGAGAACATGCATATATTACCTCTTATATGAAGAGAATTTATTTTACTTAAGCCAAGAGTTTTTGTAAAATAATAGCTTTGCTTATTTGCGTAAAGCAATAGAGAACGGTGGATAGTCGAGAGATGTATTGCGATCAGGAGAGGAGAAAGCTTAAATAGAATAGGTACAATCAAGAAACATGCAAAGGAATTCTATTTTAAAGAATAACAGAATCATAGATAATTTTATTATATTAGCGATTGCAATGGCGGATTTCAAGGAATGAAGAAAGAAGAAATGCCATTATAAGATTTAATAAAATCTGAAAAATTGAGACCGAATTCTATAACCAGTTATGAAGTAAAGCCTGGTTCAGAGGCTTCTACGACCATAAGAAAGCCAAAACAGGATCATGGGCGGTAAAAGTAAAGGGACAGTGAGCCAAGGGTTGAGACTACAGTGGCTGGATTATGATACGCACAGAGAAGACATTCAGCAATTGCGGCGGGCCGTCTTTATAGAGGAGCAGGGATTTGACGACTTTGTCCTCGATGCACCGATGGATAGGAAGGGACTTCATCTCGGATTATACTCCCCGAGGCGGCTAGTGTCCTGTATAAGTTTATTTCCCTATGAGAAAGACGATGAATTTATCCGTGCTATACCTTCACTATCTACAGAGCGTCCATATATTATTCAGTTTTCGAGGAGAGTACAGCTTAAGGATTATCGCTTACACGGCTTTTCAAGTCTGATGATTGCCCATGCAATGCGTAGCCTATACGAGCTCTTTCTTCCCGATTGTTTATTTGCGATTATCCTCGGGAAACACGCGCAGCTTAAGCATGAATATATTACAACCTATGGATTTAATTATAGTGAACCTTTCAAAACAGAAAATGGAGAAGGACATCTGCTCATCTTAAATAAGCAGAAGCTTATAGATCAAGCAGCATCGCATCTCCGCGAGCAGAGTATCAGAATAGCAAAGGAATTGAACTTACAGCTGCCGGACTTGACTTATCACATTATGCAGCATCAACAACTGAGAAATTATATGGATGTAACAGGAGATCAGACCAATCGATATCTGAAGTATCTTTCCCTGGAAGACGAGCTTCCACGTTTATCTGCTCAAGCTCGTATGTTATTTAAGACACAACAGAAAAACTGGCAGAACTTGCTGGAAGAACATCCACAACATGATTCAATACTCGATATAGGCTGTGGTCCCGGCATTTATCTGTCGCAGTTAGGCAAACTTGAAGAAGCTAGTGAAAGAGCATTGATGGGCTTGGATATCAGCCCTGACTTTATCACTTATGCCAGATTCTCCCATCCTGAGATCAACTGGGAGAACGGGACAATCTACGATACAAAAATTCAAGCAGAATCTTTGGATATTATTCATTGCAGTTTCCTCTTCATCCATCTTGTGAATCCATTCCGGGCACTCAAGGAAATATATCGTATCCTGACACCGGGCGGTATCTTATATATTTCAGATGTAAATGATGAAACCTTTCAAGGACCACGGGAAATCAAGGCGCTTATTGAAGCTCACGATACCATTTATGAAGGAAATAGGAAGATTATGTCGTCCATTGAGAAACTTGCGGATAAGGCAGGGTTTACACTTTATAGAACTGATGATTTGCTAGTTGATAATAGCGGATCTGAAGAAAATTTCACGCTGGACAAGCGTCATTTTAAGATGGGTAAATGGTCGATGTGGGGAATGTTTTCATTCCTGGGGCAGAGAGAAGAAGTAACAGAACAATTTCATGCAGCAGACAGATATTACTCTGATTCTGATTGCATTATGTCGATTGAAATCCAGAGTAGGATCTTTAAAAAGTAATTATTGTGCAGAATACCTCTCCCAAGACCGACATCCTCGAGGATGCTATACAGATGCTCACAGAGCCGAGTAGAAATACTAAGCGTAAGATACTTACCGCATTTAATTATGTATTTATTATTGCGATTACACTGCATCTTACGATTCAACTGATAGAATTTGGTCATCTCCCGGACCCCTCGCGAGATCTTGTTATTTTTCCTATTATTATACTTATTAATATTATTTCAGCCATCTATAATACTCGTGTACTTCTGGATAAAAGGAAGCCGGTAAGCTGGATGGATAAGTTTACCATCTGGACATCTATCGGCATAGCACTCCTCTTGTCTATCCTTATAGTCCATACCAATATAAATACAGCGACGAGTATTCTAGTTGATTTTGGGCTATCGGTAATTATGATTTTTATCGTCGGTACGGTTATCGGAAGGAATGCCGCAATTATCTGGTTTTTTATCACCGCAATAAGTCTCTTTGTCGCCTATAAAAACGTCGGTTCCGATTTTAAATATTATCTACTGACACCGGAAGAGGTTGAAGTGTTTAATGATAAGCTTACGCAAATGGAGCCCGAGGCGCTCAATCGCATTGAGGTGCTGAAGGAACACGACCTCGCTCCTCTTTCCATTAAGCTCTTTGTAAGCGTGTGGTTTATCTTTATGACAATCTTGTTTCTCGCCGTGTATTATGAATCCAATATGATTTCAAAGATCCTCCGTGTTATTCCTTCGGTGATTCATAAGATATCTACTGCCTCGCAAGAAAAACACCGCCTCGAAAATGAAAATATGCGTATGGGACTAGAGCTCGATGTTGCCCAGAGAATTCAGACAACGCTCTTGCCCCATATTGAAGAAGTGAACCACTCTTCACTTGTCCAGATAGCTGCAAGAATGGATCCTGCCACGGAAGTAGGTGGTGATTTCTATGAAGTCCTCCCACAAGAAGATGGTTCAATTATCCTGGCAATAGGGGATGTAACCGATCATGGTTTACAATCCGGCCTTGTTATGCTTATGGCACAGAGCACAATCCGGACAATCCTTGATACAGGGGATAAAAACCTTTCTTTATCCACCGCACTAGCCCGTATAAATACTGTTATGTACAGGAATATCCGTAAGCGGATGGAAGATACGAGAAATCTTACTTTATGTCTTGCAAGGATTCAAGGACAACAGATTGCGATAAGCGGTCAACATGAGAGCATCCTTAAGTACAATTCCGCTTCCGGTACCGTGGAGGAGTACTCTACCATCGATCTCGGGATATATGTCGGCCTCATTGAAAATATAGAACAGCATGTACGTGAGCTAGTCCTTGATTTTAGGCAGAATGATATCCTGTTATTTTATACGGACGGCTTAACCGAAGCCGAGAATGAACAAGGGGAATTCTTCGGTGAACAGCGCCTTATACAACTACTACAAGAATATGCCACTCTTGAGGTGAATGAAATAATGTCGAGAACTTATGATAAAGTATATCAATTCATCGGTGGTAGAGAATTACTCGATGATATATCACTTTTAATTATTAAACACAAGTAACCATATTCCCATGCAATTATTCCTTATATTTAATCACCATGCTTTAAAATCATAAAATATGCTTATTGATACAATTGGACATTTTAATCTCATTCCGGATTCAATACCGGCTGAAGGCGATGTTACTATTACCGTGAGGCCCATCGATCTCATAGCCTACTGGAAGCGCTGTGGCCTTATGGCCGACTTTGCCGCAGCCTTTTATTCTTTCACACAAGATGAGCCGGATATTCAAGAGAATATCATTTCTACGATTTTTAATGAACTTATAGAGAATGCATCAAAGTACTCCATCAAGACCAATGGCGAAGTCTCTATCCACATGAAACTCTACGATGCAGTATTAAAGATTCAGGTTGAAAACTTTACATCCAAAGAAAATTACCTGAAGCTCTATGGGCATTTGAAGGAACTCTCAGAGGCGGATGACCTAGATGAACTCTATATTAAGACTTTGTCGGAAAAATCTGACGCTTCTTCAGGATCGGGTATCGGATTATTGCTCCTTGCCAAGGATTATAAGCTTAAAATAGGAGCCCAATTCCGATTCAACGAAGACTCCAATCTCTATAAAGTTACTACTCAATCATATTATTACATTGAACAATAAGAATAAGATCATGAAAACATTACAAGCCGGTGATGCAGAAATAACCTTTGATAATACAGCTTCTTTATTGACCTTTAAAGGTTCTATGCGTCTGGCCAATATGAAGGAATACGATATCGTTGCTGATTTCCTTAAAGATGCTTGCGCACACTGCCCTGAAAAACTTATTTTGAACCTTGAACAGTTGAAATTTCTGAATAGCTCCGGTATTACTACCCTCAGCTTATTTATCTTAAATTGTAAGAAAATGAGCAATCCTCAGATTACTGTTCAAGGGAATAATAATGTCTCATGGCAACAGAAATCTATTTCCAATTTTCAGAAATTGTGGAGCGAGGTAGAGATAATAATTTAATTATAGTTTTTCACAGATGGATTCTAAGGAAGAAACACAATTAAGTAAAGAACAAGCCCAATGGTTGAAGGAAAGAGAAAGCCTTCTCAGCGAGATACAAGACCTCAAGATCTTGTATGAAACCATCGCTGAACACAGCAGTGGAATTGAGAATGAACTGGAGGAGAAAAATCAAGAAATATCCACTTTAATACAACAATTGAAGAAATATTTGTCCCCTCAGCTCTACACTTTAATTGTCGGGAACCAAGGGAAGGCTTCACTCAATTATCAACGACAATTTCTGAGTATCTTTTTTTCTGACATCGTCGGCTTTACGGAAATATCCGATAGGACTGATCCGGAAATTCTCTCAACAATATTGAACGATTATCTCAATGAAATGGCACAGATTGCTATCAAACATAGTGGTACGATCGATAAATTTATCGGCGATGCACTCATGATTTTCTTCGGTGCACCGGAGTATTCCGAGAATAGTATTCATGCTAGCGATTGTTGTAAAATGGCTATCGAAATGCAAGAGAAAATACAAGAACTCGACAAGTACTGGATTCAACGAGGTGTGCCGCAGGGTCTGAAAGTCCGTATGGGGATTCACAGTGGTTATTGTACTGTAGGGAATTTCGGTTCTGAGAATAGAATGGATTATACGATTATAGGAGGTAATGTTAATATTGCAAGCCGCTTGGAATCGCTTGCTCATCCGGAGTCTATTTTTATTAGTTCGGTTACGCGCAACTTGCTGCCCTCCGATTTTGTCACACAATTTAATCAACGTTGTCAAGTTAAAGGAATCCATTATCCTATCGAGGTTTATGAACTCAAAAGATATAAGCGGAACGAGAACAGAGATTTGCGTAAGCAATATCTTACTCAGCATAATAATGGGTTTTACCTGAAAGAAATACAGGTTGAGCTAGATTCTATTGATGCCGATGAATTATCCGCTTTAAGGGATGTTCTGAAGACGGCTCTCATCTACCTAGAGAAGTCCTAGGTGTCCAATTCAATTTCCATAAGCTAAATATAGATCAAAATGGACCAATATAAAATCATCGACCCTATCACCGAGGATCAAGAATACATAAAGAAAATAACGACTAGTATATTCGGAGAATTGAAAGAGGAGCAGTTCCAGAGTTTATTCCCGCTCTTTGAGTGGATCGAAATTAACGCGGGAAATCAACTTATTCAACAGGGAGAGAAGTCAGAGCATATTTATTTCCTGGTATATGGAAGGTTAACAGCAATCTCAGAGGATTTAAAGGGCGATTTTCAAGTCTTGGGAGAAGTAGCGCCGGGTCAAGCAGTCGGAGAGACCGGAGTAATCGCAGAGCAAGCGCGTTCAGCGCATGTATTTGCAGCCCGCGATTCTGTGTTAATCAGGCTCTCTCGTGCGATGTTATATAAACTCGGAATGCAATATCCTCAACTTATCCTGAACCTTGCCAAAACTGTTATCCGCAGAACCGTCGATAACAAAAGAAAAAAACGTAGAGCCTCTACGACAAATATTATATTCCTTTCATCGACACCTTTTCACGGTATCGATATCTTTTTTAATGAATTAATGCCTATCCTCAATGAATATGGGAATGCGAGCTTGATAAATCAGAAGAAGATCTTAAAGGAGTTAAATATATCTGCAGAGGAGCTCAATAAATTATCAGGGGATCATGCGTTGAAGATCCGACTGGACAAGTTGCTTGATTCCATCGAAAGCACTTCCCAGTATGTGATTTATTATGCTGATGAATCAGAGGATTTGTGGATCAATAAGGCAATTTCACAAGCCGACCTTATATATCTGCTTAAAAGCCCTCAAGCACAAGGTGAATTGACTCCGCTTGAGAATAAACTTTTCAGTGATGACTTCAGGTATAAATTAACTTCCAAGGAGCTAGTTATTTTACATCCCGATGGAAACTCGAGACCTCGAGGTACGGCTAAGATACTGAAAAATCGTCCGGTGAAATTGCACCATCATATCCGTCTGGATACAAAGCGTGATTTAGAAAGAATCGCTAGATTTATTACCGGAAATACGGTAGGTATAGCACTATCCGGAGGTGGGGCAAAAGGTCTGGCACATGTCGGCATTCTCCTCGGCCTGAGAAAGAAAGGTATTCCTATCGATTACTATGCAGGCACAAGCATAGGGACTTTTATATCCTCATTCGGAGCACTCGATTATTCCGATGATAAAATGCTTTCTGAAGGAAGAATACTCTCTAAGCTCGCACCTACTAGAAGGAAAAACATGAATTTTTTCCCTTTTATTTCCTTGATGAAAGGGAAACACCTCGATAAACTCCTCGATGAACACTTCGGTCAATTTAATATGGAGGATTGCTGGATTAATTCCGCCTGTATCGCTTCTGATATGACTGAAAAAAAGAAAGTAATCATTAAATCCGGATCCATATCGGAGGCGATTCGTGCTAGTATTTCATTGCCGGGAGTATTTCCCCCTGCTGTGCATGGAAACTCCTTGTATCTCGATGGCGGGCTCATGGAGAATCTCCCCATAGAACCACTTGAGAATGTGGGAATTGATAAACTTATCACCGTTACCTTACAATCGACCAAGAAATATGAGTTAAACTATGATGTAGTACCGGACTCTTGGGAATATTTCAAACAAAAATATGTGTCAGGAAAATCCTTGAAAGTACCGACAATTACTTCAATTATTATGGAATCAATGGTGCTAGCTAGCTATAGTAAATACAATGAGGCCACCGAGAAGGCAGACCTGAACCTACATCCTCCGGTGAATAAAATCGGCTTGCTCGACTGGGATGCGTATGAAGAAATGGTAGAAATAGGGCAGAAATACACGGAATCAAGGTTAACGGACAATCGCATTAAGCAATTCCGTAATTCTGCTACAGGTTTGAATTGAAAATTATGGGTTTATCTTCTGAGAATAAAGAAATCGTTGACCTCCTCACCAAGAAGGTAAGAGTTCTTTTACAGTCGTCCTTGCCGGATGGTTTATTTTACCACAATCTATCACACACATTATCCGTAGTGAGTGCTACGGAATGGTTGTGTGGAGAAGAGCATGTGGGCGATACTTCAAGCTTTCAACTTATACTTGCAGCACTTTTTCACGATACTGGATTTATTTATTCCTATGATAATCATGAAGAAAAGAGTTGTTTGATTGCCATTGATTATATGAAAGATTGTGCTATTTCAAGAAAGACTATTGCGGAGGTGAAAGAGCTTATTCTCGCGACGAAATTTCCACATAAACCGATAAACTTAAAGCAAAGAATACTCTGTGATGCTGATCTTGATTATCTAGGTAGAGAAGGATTTTATCGTATCGGAAGCCGCTTGAGAAAAGAGCTCATTTATCGGCATATAATCGATTCAGATATTAACTCGTGGAATAGATTTCAGCTACGATTTCTCGAGCGACATACCTATTTCACAGAGACTGCGCTTCAACTACTTGCACCGGTAAAGCAGGGATATATCAGGGAAATTAAGCTGGATCTTGAAATGGCAGACTCGTAGTCGGTATTTATCATGCCTGAGGAAAGAAATCACACGATTTATGCTTCTAGTTTCAAGACAGAATAAGTCTTTTATTCATTTCCCATCTTCATGCCAGACACAGAATGTGAAAGCGACTAATTGTGGCGGATACTTCCGGATAAACTATCTACACTTTCTACCCCGTGCGCATCTTGCGTATGGCATATTTTGGCTTATAAGTCTCTACGCTTGAAGATTAAATACGATAAAGCAATGAACAATACGATATAGACGATGGCTCCGATCAATGCCTCATTCTGCGTGAGCAGCAGTGGAATGGAACGACCGCCGGAGATACTGCCTTCTACCGTTTCTGTTATCATATCAGGTAAAGGCAATGGAGTGAGATCTTCCAATACATTGACCGGATAGTAATGCATACTTTTATTGAATATAATATTCTTATGGATCAAGTGCCGGATCACATTTTCAAGAAACATCCCGTATATCAAGTAAATCAGAATACTTATGGATGTCCGTTTAAAAATGAAAGAAATAAGCATTCCTATACTGCCATAGCCCAGCGATACGAGAAAGACATATAGAATATGAATGCTGTTTTCCCATGGACTTACCGCGGTTTCAGTCATTGCATAACCAAATAGAAGGCAGACAATTGTATAATACACGGTATAAGCAAGGCTTATGACGACAATAAAGGCGAGTTTATGTGAGAAAAATTGCCGGCGCGTTAAGCCGTTTATAATGGATTGCCGCATCGTCTTGTTATCCTGCTCCGTCGCAATAAAATAGATAAAAATATAGCCGAGGAGAAAGAAGACTATCCAATTGGACATATATGCCATCCAGCGCCAGATGTCGGGAAATCGGAGCATACTATGACTGTCAAACATCGCACCTTGCGTATTGATGGAAAGGATGACACTTCCTATTCCCGGCAAGAGAAAGAGTAAGATAATCAGGCAGGCAACTACAACCCTGTTCTTCTTGTATTTAAACCATTCGAGTTTTAATCCGTCCAGTATTGTCATAGTTTATGCCTTATTGGTTAATGTGAGGAATTCATCTTCAAGCCTTCTGTGTACCTTATTCAATCGGGATACGTAGATGCCATTTTCTACGAGTCGTTTATTGAGTGTTTCTGTCTGTACTTCATCGGGAAGAGTGAGGATAAAATGCGTATCTTTCTCTTCAATCTCCATGATAAAATCTATTTCCACCAGTGCTTTTTTAAGCTGAGTAAGATCTGAAGCTGCAATTTCAACAAGATTTTCGTCTCCTAGTATTGCCCCTACTTTCCCGTGCGCAATTAATTTGCCCTGTTTTATGATTCCTACGTGACTGCACACCTTTTCTACCTCATCGAGAATGTGTGAGGCCATGATTATACTTTTATCCATTGCTGCGATATCGAGGATAATCCTTCTTATCTCTGCAATACCCGCAGGATCGAGACCATTGGTCGGTTCATCAAAGATAAGGACTTCAGGAGAGCCGATTAAGGCTGCGCCGATTGCAAGCCTTTGCTTCATTCCTAGAGAGAATGTCCTGAATCGCGAGTGTCTCCGTGCATGTAAGCCTACGAGCTCGAGTATTTCATCGAGATTGTCATCAAATGACTGTTTCTGCATCTGTACTATTTTTAAGTTATCCCATGCAGAAAGATAGGTGTAAAAATTGGGCGTCTCAAGGAGTGTGCCTATGTGGCGCCTGTAGTCATCGCCGTATTTTCCTTCAAACCAGTCGAATGAGCCTGATGTGGGATGAATTATCCCCGTACAGATACCTAGTGTAGTTGTCTTCCCTGAACCATTGGGTCCGAGGAAACCAAATACCTCTCCGCCTTGTATATGTAAATTCAGATTATCTACCGCACGGACCGTGTTGTATTCCTTTGTCAACCCTGTTGTCGTTAATATTTCCATATCGTCCACAAGATACAAAATTGGAAATTTGTTCTCAGCTTTCATCGACTAATGGCTTATTTTCTCCGCTGAATATGCTGAATATATTGAATGAAGAGTGGGAAAGCATAAATCAGCTCTTCCCTTTCATGGAATGCGCAATCTAGGTGAAGGTTGAAAAGTCCTCTCGGCTTATGAATTTAAAGTGAGTCTTATGAAAAGCGGATTAGTTGTCAAAAGGATTCCACTTGTCAAATTTGTCTTTGATATTTTTAATTTCCTCTTCTGCCTTTTTCTTAGTTTTATTTATTTCCTCTTGAACCCCATTTTTATTTGAATCTTTCTTTCCGGTAAGAAGCTCTTTTGCTTTTTGTCGGGCTGCTTCCTTGGCGGCTTGTTTCAAGGAGTCCATGCGTCGTTTAGCTTTGTTTCGTAGTCGTTCTTTTTCTTTTTTAATTGCATTTTTCAAGGAATCTTGAACTTTTTTAGTTTCTTCTTTTATTTCCTCTTGAATGGATTCTTTTACGGATTTGCCACCGATATTTTTTAATTGTAAGCCGACTTTGGGGTTCTTAATAGAGCCATTGAGGAGGATATCGACATAGACATAGTCCCCGGCATCGAGATTTAAACCATACTGTTGTGCTTGAGCACTTACCCAGTTTATTCCTTTGTTAATATTTGCGGTAGCGGCATTTTTATTGAGCCATTCACACGGAATCTTGGCCGCGATAGTATAATCGAGATGCGTGCCGTCAATCTGTTGTGTACCGTGGACGGTAGCATCGATTTCCTTTAAATGGATGGGAAATGGTTTTACTTTTAAAGCACCGTTGTTAATGTTGATGTAATTCTTGGTATTGGAGATGTTGATATTCTCCAATGCAGTATTTTTTAACTGCAATTTATCGGCAATTGCACTCAATGGGGCATATTGCTTGATCTGTGCGTTTAAGGTTTCAACGATACCACTGATATCCAATGAGTTTATAGCCGGCATAAGATCCTTGGTTAAGGAGCCTTTGATCTGGAGACTGGTATTGAAAATACCTTCAATAAATTGTGCTATGGGTGCGAGCTTTTTAAATGTGACAATGTACTTATAAGCTTCCGCAAATCCGATATTCTGCATTTTATAATTAAAATCATAAGAAGGAAGGCTCTTTCCATCGGCCACAAATGTTCCGGAGAGTTGAATGTCTCCATTAAAGAGATTTGCCCGACCGGAATTGATTATCAATTCTTGATCGGATAAGTGGAGGCGTGTATCGAGATTATTCAAGGCATAAGTACCGTAGGAAACCTTGTCTATATCGGCATTAATTTTCAAGTTCATCTGATCGGGTAAACTGAGTATGCTAGATTCTGCGGTATCTACTGCGGATTCCCCGCCACTATTCATGTAATCCCATAAATCAAATTTTTCACCGGTAATATCAAGATTTCCATACACGACACCATTCTGTTGATATAAATAAGCCATAATGTCGTGAAGCTCACCACGTACGGTATAAGGATTTCCGAGATAGCCGAAAGTAAGTTTATCCAGGCTAAGAACTCCATTTTTTACATCGCCATTGCCCTGTACTCTACTGAGTTCATAGACGTCATAATTCAGTTTATCGGCGGTAAAATCGATAGCCATATCGAGGCGCTTAAAGAGGGCAGGAACCATGGATTCTTCACCCTTAGCGACATTTGCGGAAGCTGAAGGAGATTCATCGGTCTGATCCATAAATTGATTGACATCGAGGAATTGAGAATGGAGTTTTACAGCCCCCTTTAATACAGCATTTTCCTTGAAGTACAGCACGGGTTGTTCCAGGCGTAAACTGCCTGAAAAATCCGACCTTCCCACTGCAAGATCGTAAGATTTTATGTCTAGCACCGCATTGCTGATATCTGCTTGAATATCATTGATTTTTACCAGAGGGTATGATTGAGTCTTTATACTCGCGGATTTAACCGATAGATTACCGTTTATATCGATCTTGTCATAATTTTCAGCGGCGATTGCAGGATAAAACACATCAAATAGGAGGTCGGTACTTATCATGCCATTCATCGACTTTACCTCTTCAATAGGAATTGCTGCTGCAAGGGCATTAAGATTCAGGCTACCCTTAATTTCTCCATTGATATGGGGACCGGAGAATGGTGATTTCATCGAGAAACGCACTCGTAGCGGCTCTGAATTGCCTAGTCGGAATTGCATGGGATTGACGGAAAGTTCTAGCCTGTCGAGCTCGCCTTCCGGTTTATGTATCTCAGCACTCAATTGAATATCCTTTATAGTCTTGGGGAGTTGAGGATATTGCAATTGACCGTTGTTGATACTGCAAGTAAAGTCAATTGCCGGATAAATATCCTTTCTGGTGTCAAGAATGCCATTGATTGAGCCCTGGATAGATAGTTGACCGGAAGATTGAATATTTTTATAGTCTTGCAAATATGTGTCGGGAATGAAGCTGAGAAGTTGTTTAATATCCGACTTGGTATCCTTGAGTTGCAAGTTGACTTTATAAGCGCTATCGAGTGTAGCAACTTCACCCTTAAGCTCTGTCTTCAAGTCGGCATATTGTATGGTGGCATCCGATAATTTATAGATCATTTTCTCATTGTCAACCTGAATTATGGCATCAACTTTTAAAGGATATGCAGCGTGAAAGTCCAGATCTTTACTGTGATAGATGATGGTGTCAATTGAGCTTTTGGTTGTGAGATCGTATTGCATTGCTGATAGTTCACCGGCACCGGAATGATTCAGATTTATGACTTCCAGCGAGCTCCCTGTGGTGTGATCGATATAAATCAGATGCCCTTGTTTAATTGCGTATTGATCGAGACTTAATCGGAGTGACGATCCGGTCTGAGAGCTATCAGATTGAAGATTCGGTGCATTGAGAAACACGTCCCAGTTGCTTGTAGAATCTTCATACACCTCATAGAGGATAAAGGGCTTGATGAGCTTAAACGAGTGGATGCGCAGTGCTTCAGTTGAGCTCCACAAGCTATAGAAATCAACGGCAATATCAAGCTCTTGAAGCTTGGCGAGGTCGGCTTCTTCGGTACTTACTTGAAGTTGTTCTATGCCGAGAGACAATCGAGGAAAATTTCTGAAAATGGAGAGATTTACATCTTCATATTCCATTTCTACTTGATATCCTGTTTCCATTTCATCGACTACAGCGGCAATGATTTTATCCTTCATCATGTAAAGTATTCCGATTGCAATAAGCAGAAGGATGAGTAGAATGCCGAGGACTTTTCCCGTTATTTTCAGTACTTTTTTCATGGATTCACTAGATTATCATTACGTAAGTGTAGTAAAATTAAAACGATTTATCCGTATTATTTCAAAATTCTTGTGTTTTCTGTGTAAGATGTATGCTTCAGCAATAAAAAATAGACAATTCACAGGGTCATCCTACGCCTCCGAGTAGAAGTATTCTGCATAATTATTAAGCCTTCCGTGCCGGAAAAGCTTAATTTATCATATAAAACGGATTATCGGCTCCAGAAGTTATGTTTTGTCTAGAAATTCTCGCCCCAATAGGTATAAAATCATATCTTGCATCTGTGAATGATAAATCTACATATCTTGAGATATCTTCTTTTTCTCTGACTTATAAGACGATGCCTTACGGCAAATATCGGGACGCTATTCCTATATTAAAGGGGATAAATTGTCGCTTTTATCCGGGACATATATATGGTATCATCGGTTATACCGCTTGTGGAAAATCGACGCTTTTGAGACAGATAGCCGGCCTGAACGATCCGGAGTTAATAGAAAGTGCCGGGCATATATTGATTCCGGACGGATGGAGGACCGTGTACTTATTTCAGCAACCTTCAACGACATTTAATCCATTGCTTTCTATAGAAGCTCACTTAATGGAATGCTATGGAGGAAATAGCTTGAGTCAAGCGGAAAAGAAGCATGTGAATGATCTGTTGAAACGCTATAAACTCTGTGAGATAGGGGATAGGAAATTAAGATCAAGACCAAGTGCTTTCAGTGTGGGGGAGTTGCAGCGTTATTTATGGGTGATGACCATTGCATCTGCACCGGAGCTCATATTGCTCGATGAAGCATTTGCTCATGTGGATTCTGATACGGTTGAAAGCTTTGTTGCTGATTTGCGGAAGCTGGCTGATGATGGTTGCCTTATAATTATTGCATCACATCTGAGGGAATTGATATATACAATATGTGATACAACTTATGAACTGGTCCATGGGAGATTGAGGGAATATGAAGCGATAAATACAGTGCTTATTCCTGAAAAACAGTCCGTGAAGAGTCGGGAACGAGCAGTACTTGAAATACGAGATTTATCCTATCAACGAGAGGGAGAATTTTATCTTTTCCAAGGAATAGACATGGAAATCTATCCTGGGGAAACCGTCGGTTTATACGGTGATTCAGGTGTCGGAAAGTCAACACTTGCTCAGATTATAGCAGGAAGGATAAAGAACTACAAGGGGGAAATTTATTATAATGGACGACTCGGCTTGAGCAAGAAGCGAGTTGAGCGAGCAGGAGTAGTGCAGTACCTTCCTCAGAATCCCGTCCATCTTTTTCCACCGGAAAAGCGTATATTAACACTTATCAGAGAACTTGTAGAGCTGCATCACATTGAGCTTGAGTATCTTCAGTATAAGCAATACCTTTTTCCCGATATCGCTTCAATCGAGCAGAAAAAAGTTGTGGAATTAAGTGGTGGACAACGACAGATCTTGCTCTTTTTTATGGCTGTACTGGTGAATCCCTCTTTATTACTTATCGACGAGAATTTTACTGCAATGGATCCGGAACTCATGATGAAAATATGGAAGGCGGTATGCGACTGGCAAGAGAAATACAGTGTCGGGATTTTATTGATATCGCATAGAAAAGAGCAACTAGAGTGGATGTGCAATCGAAGTATTTTTATGAAAAATGGATAAAATTGTAACAAAAACCTCTTGACTTGCGTATTGTTATTGAGTGCGTGTGTAAAAATATGGACACAAACAGAATAGTGAATGGATAAGCTTATGAAAGAATTATTTTTAAAAGTAGTGGTAGTTATAGTATTCGGACTTGGGATTTTCAGTTCGATAAGTCTCAGTAATTTAGCCCAACAGTCATCACATAATAATAATCTTACAGAACAGATATCGGACTCAACGACAATTGTAGAAGAGGTTAAATTCATGCCGGATGTCGTGCTTATGAAGCAATTAATCCACAGTGCTCAGAAGGTGTATAAAGTAACAACTAGATTTTAAGGGTTTAAACACCGAGTTTCTTGATTGCTTCTTGATATCCATTGAGGAAATCATGGATATCCATGCGGCGTTTCCCTTGTAACTGAACTTTCATAATATTGAGACAAGCATCTTGACACCGGACATATAAGGCTCCATTATGAGCGATAGCGCTTCCGGCTTCCTCTGTTTCAATACAATTATCCTCTACAATCTCAGCCTGAAAAATCTTGAACTTTTTACCATGTAATTGAGTCCATGCCCCCGGATATGGCGACATCGCACGGATAAAATCATAGACTTGCTGTACCGGTCTATCAAAATCTATTCTAGTGTTTTCTTCATTGAGCTTAGGTGCGGATTTGATTCTTGCGGGATTGCTTTGCTCAGTAGCTGTAAGACGCCCTGCCTCAAGTAATTGAAGCGTTTCTAAAACAATATCCGGTCCGGCATCCATCAAGCGATCATGGAGGTCTCCGGCATTGTCAGAGTGGAGTATAGGTATTTTTTTATGCAGTAAAATATCACCTGTATCGACCTTCTGTTTCAGCTGGAATGTAGTAAGGCCTGTTTCGGTTTCACCATTCACAATTGCCCATTGAATAGGAGCTGCACCGCGGTAATCGGGTAGTAATGAAGCATGGAGATTAATCGTTCCCATCGGAGGCATATCCCATACAACTCTCGGTAGCATTCTGAATGCAACGACGACTTGAATATCGGCTTCAAGCTCTTTAAGCTTTCGCAAAAAAGCTTTACCTTTTAAATTACGCGGTTGTAGAATAGGGACATCGAGGTCTAGAGCATACTTCTTCACATCGGATAGAATGAGCTTTTTTCGTCCCCTTCCACCGCGGCGATCCGGTGCTGTAACCACAGCTTTTAAAATGTGTGGTGAACGCTCAATCGCCTTTAAGACCGGAACTGCAAATTCCGGTGTTCCCATAAAAATAATTTTTAAACTCATACAGAATGTTATTTCTTTGTCCGAATGTAGTATTTTTACTGATGAAAACAATAGAAGATGACAGCAAAAGAATTTTTAACAAGCCTTCCCGACCGTGTAAGCACCGATGCTCTTACCGGAAAAGATACAATCTTTCACTTTAACCTTTCTGGGGATGACGCAACACAGATGACCGTCGCAATTGCCGACGGGAAGATGGAGGTGAAAGAAGGACTACATGGCGATGCAGAATGTACAGTGAGTGGAAAAGAAAAGAACTTCGTTAAGCTTGTCACCGGTGAATTAAATCCGATGATGGCATTTATGATGGGAAAAATTAAAGCTTCCAATCAATCGGCGATGATTAAATACGCCAAGCTCTTCGGTGTCATGTAAGAAAAATGTGACTTGAGATATTTTTGAGATTATAGAATTTTATTATATGATAGTAATATGAGCACTTCTAGAGAGGGGGTAAATCGGTGGTGCAAATATGTGTATAAAAAGACGAAGTAAAATTTTTACAAGACGCAAATATAATCGTACATTGCAGGTCGAGTCTGAATTGAAGCAAAATGGAATCGAGGGGATGCCCTTGAATTATTCTGCTGAAAAAGACAAGTTGTGTATTCATGCTTAATAATGAGTATAGAATATATATAAACTAACTTTGATATATAAAATTGAATTAAAATAGTTGATGTTTTATTACTGAAAGAGTAAGACAAATATTTACTTTGTGCCTTCATAATTGAATGCGGATTCAATTTCTTATAGTTGTATATATTCTGCGAGTGTAATATCATCGGATGCGGTGAAAATTACAGAAATATATACAACGAGTGCAAGGAAATATATAATGATATATTTTCTACCAATAATTAACTTAGGAGTGATAAAGACCAAGTTGCTTCTAGTATTTTGAAATTATAATCAATAACCAATTAATTAAATCATGAGACGAATTAGACTACTCGTCTGCTCGCTGGTGATGTTATCGGGATTTTTCTTTATGACAACACAAGCGGAAGCGCAGACACAGAGCACGTTTACCGTGCAAGGAGCCAACCAGGGCGGAGCGAATA